>JBKHAH010000053.1:0-22041 GCA_046542995.1 Bacteroidales bacterium | reverse complement strand
TAACAAAATCAACACATTAACAAATTATTGTGAATTTTCTCCGGACACTACTGTTATTAAATAAAACTATACTCTAGAAATGCAGGACCTATCATATCAAAAGCTAGAGCGCTGTTGTAAATTTCCATAAGTTAAATATGCTCATATAGTTAATTATTTTTGGGGTGTTGATAATGTTGGTTTACTCTAATTTTCGGCATGTGCAAATGGTCAGTTTGTGATTTGTTGCGTAGGCAAGCCAATAGAATAACGTGTAATCTTAAAAATCATTAGCACAATCCCATTCTTCTTTCTCAATTTGTATTGTTACATGATTTATACCAAATTCACGTTTCAGCTCTTTCTGTAAGTTACTTATAAAAATGTCGTTATTCCCATCATCATTTGGGATATAGAGATGTGCTGTTAATGCAACCTGCGAAGTGCTTAATGCCCAAATATGCAGGTCGTGAACATCATTAACCCCATTTTTATTTAGCAAAAATGTTTTGACTTTCTGGATGTCAATATTTTTGGGAACGGCATCAAGTGCAAGGTCTATCGAGTCGGTAAGTAACCTCCATGTACCCCAAATAATAACCAGAATAATTAGAAAGCTGGTTAGTGGGTCAATCCATTGTTTTCCGGTTATGTTAATTAGTAAACCTGCGACCACAACACCAGCAGAAACACCCGCATCGGCAGCCATATGAAGAAATGCTCCTTTAATGTTAAGGTCATCCTTCTGTCCTTTTATAAAAAGCAATGCAGTGAATGTGTTAATAACCACGCCTATGGCTGCAACAATCATTACTTGAGTTCCAAAGACTGGTTCTGGCTCCTTAAGCTTTTCAATGGCATTCCAGGCAATAATACCAACGGCAGCAAATAGTAGTAATGCGTTAAGAATTGAAGCTAATATTGTTGATTTACGTAGCCCGTATGTGTATTTTCCCTTTGGTTTTATTGTAGCCATCCAGGCCGCTGCCCAGGCAAATACAAGTCCAAGCACATCGCTTGCATTATGGCCAGCATCTGCAAGTAGTGCAGAGGAGTTAGCAATTAGTCCGTAAACAACCTCTACTATTACAAAAGCAACATTAAGAGCAATGCCTATGGCAAAAGCTTTGCCGTGAGTTGTTTGGGGTTTGTATGTATGGTTGTGATGGTGTGACTTTCCCATAGTAAAACTATTACGTAAATTAGTTTAGGTCAGTGTTATCTATTAGAATACAAAATAACGGAAGAAATGTTGATTTTTTTTAGTGGTTGATTTTAATTAGAATTACAATTAATGCCGAATTCAGTAAACTGATGCATCAAGTTACAATTTTTTAAAAGGTAAAAATTAAAATCTTATTGTCAGTAATTATCAAATACCAGCTTGTTTGTTTTTCATCTTAGCAATGGAATTTATCGTCCTCATAACATCCAACCATAAATCATATTGCCCTTACGTTGTAAATGGCTATGAAAGAATCATAATTATTGTTTTATTTCTATGTCAAGCTGCCTTTCTTCTTTGCATGCTTTATTGTCCATTCCAGTACCGACATAAATCCCAATTGCCATTCCAATAGGGAGACCTATTCCTAAAAAGGCCATATTGCCAAGGCTCGTTCCAAGAATAGTACCAATTGGAAGGCCGAATGCTGCCATCCCAACTGCTAGCCAATGATTACGATAGTAGTTTTTAGGTACCAGTTTGATTTCTTTTTCAAGAAATTGTATAATAGTTGCCTGCTTCTTCCTTACTATTTTTCTCAGTTCATCTCCAGAATCAGCCATTGAATTTATTTCATCAATGCCTTTATTAATATACATCGTTATTTCATCAGGTAGCTCCCTTTTTCGTAATTCAATTAGAAATTTTTCAAACTGTGAGTATGTTTCTTTAAACTTAACATTTTTATCAATGTTAAATCTTGGGCTTAACTCTTCAATCTTCATCTTTATGTAATGTTATTTTAGAGTACATGCTCTTATGGTATTATTCTGGTGTAAAAATATAAATAGCCCTTGCTTAATGTTAATATGCAAGAAATTATTAGGCATCTTCAAGTTAGCCTATTCATGACTTTTTACAAACTTAGCGATTGTCTCAACCAACTTATTTGAAACAGGAAGGCTTGGGTTTCTGTAGGTTGCAATATTCTCCATCCTATCTGCCTCTGCCATTTTCAAAACATGGTTCATGCCCTCAATTATCTCTAAATTAGCATTTTCATTTGATACAGCAAGGAGTTTGGCATTTTCAACAGGAACCTGAATATCTGTTGTGCCCTGAACAATTAGTTGCGGAATATTAATTTTTGAAAGAACCTCTGTAGGGTCATATCTTAACCAGCTAATCATGTATGGTTGCACGCTTGGCCTAAAAAGGCCAAATAGTTGCATTGGTACATTATTTACAGTTCGGCCAATTAAAAGGCTATCCAGAATACTTTTTGACTCATTGAGCAATGAATCTGGTAAGGAGCTAATTTGCTCTAAAATGATTCTATCAATCCGTTTGCCTGCTCCTGCAATTGATATAAAGCCATCAGTACTAATTTGATTTATAGCTAACATACCTACTAGTGAACCCTCGCTGTGTCCGGCAACAAAGACTCTGGAGAAATTCGGATTATTATTTAGCATTTTAAGCCAAGCGGCGGCATCATCAGCAAAATTATCGAAAACAACATCAATTTCTTCCTGGTTACATATGCTTTGCCCTACACCACGCTTATCGTAACGAACTGAGGCAACACCCCTTATTGCCAACTCTTCAGCCAGTAATTTTATGCTATTGTTTACCATCCCAAATTGGTTCCCGTTTCTATCGGTTGGCCCCGACCCTGAGATGAAAAGTATAATAGGAGGATTTTTAACATGTGTTGGTTTTAGGAGCGTTCCGTAAAGTGTTATGGTATCGTTCCTAATGCTTACATCTTCTGAAATAAAATTATCGGAAGGATTATTGCCAATTATACCCAGGGGTATAAGCAACAATAAGAGCATAGCAATAATTGCCATTGCTGTTTTGCAACTACTCAATGCCATTTTGTAGGTTATTAATAAATTCTAACTACCTGCAATCTCACTATAGTAGCTTTTAATGTGCATGCTGTATGAGCGGAACAGGTCAGCAATAACATCAATCATCTCATCAAGGGCATTCTGCCCTTTTTCTTGCTTTGTTATTTCAACAATTTTGTAAAGTTCAGGTGCGCCTGGGGTTTCAAATTTTGGGTCTGATACAAGCTTATCGGGCATATGTTTTTTTAAACTTTTATCAACCGCTTTAGACCTATCGGCCGATTCTTTTGCGGCAACCTCTCGGGGAAAATTCGTGTAGTAGTCAACTTGCTCAATAGGATTTTGAAGGGCTTGAATAAACGGATGTTCCGTCTTTAACTTCCCTTCGTATGCATTTTTAAGGATTTGCCATTGGAATTGCTCCAGTGCGGAGTGTCTGTTGCTAACAATTTGAACCGCATTATCCTTGCTACGGGGGAACCCAAGCATCGATTTAATGTTTGTCCAAATCATTTTTAGTGCGCTCACACCAGGGAGGGCAACAGAATGGTAGGGCATTGACAAGTCGCCAAGGTAGTGCATTCCCCAGCCCATGAATCGGTAACCCCAGTAAGGGTTGTTGTTCTCAAAAGCAAACTTTGCAAGCGCTTTAAACTGGTTAATTCTATACTCGGGCAGGGTTTTCTTTAAGAATGGGCCAAAGAAAAATACGATGCGGGCTTCGTGATAAAAACCCATGTGGAATGGTGCCTGGCTGCCATACTCAAGGTTAGGATCACCGAAAGGTTGTTCGCCAAGGCCATAGGTATCGCCCATTGGCGTATTGTTATCCTCAAAAAGGCCAAGGTCAAAGCCATAGTCGGGCTCATCGTTTGCCGTATATAGTACAGCAATTGGCGATACCATATCCCCCTCAAAAAGTTCAACATAATTTGTATGTTCCAGCGAGGAAACATCGTTAAGCGTGCTGAGCTTTGTGGGAGAAATGGGGTTCCTATCGCCAACCTCCTCAAAAGGAAGTAGGTGGAGGTAAAGCCTCATCTTGGCATTGGGGTTTAAGCGGATGGCTCGTAAAAACCTGTCAACTATATCATCGGCATTACCTGTGGCTTTAAAAGCCAGTTCCTCTGGCAGGGGTGGGTAATATTCCATGTTCTCGGTAAGCCATTGTTCGTGTTGCTTAAGAAACTTTTCCAACTCCGCTTCGTTCTCAATTAGAAAGGTTTTAAGGGTTTTGGCAGTAACTGGGTCTTTGGCATTTAAGCCCTCAATGGTTGAAAGTACAGGGTATGCCAATAAGGGATGTTCTGACCATGCCCTTAAACTATGAGAAAAGAATAAGGATAATAATATGGTTGCCAAAGCAAAAATCTTAATCGTTTTCATGGGAATCAATTTTTTATGCAATAGTATAAAATTTCAACCAACCTTGCATTCATTTTTTAAAAATTAACGTCAAATTAAAATTAGCCCTTTTTCGGGAAGTTTAGGTTTTTACCTATTTTTGCCTACTAATTTAAAAGTAAAAATTGTGAAAATCAGATTCCTTTTTCTATTACGATTTGGTTTGTTTTGGTTACTGTTTTTTAGTTTTTCCCGGTTACTTTTCATGTTTTACCATAGTGCTCAGTCGTTCTCAGTATCATTAGAAGAATGGGTTGGTGTATTTATAAGGGGAGCATGGATGGATCTTTCTTTAGTTGGATATATCCTGCTGCTCTCAGGTGTATTTATGGGTATCCTTTTTTTCTCGGGTAAAGCCACATTAATACTCTTTAGGTTTTTTACAGCACTAATCCTTGCGGTTTTTATAGTTTTAGTAGTAGGCGATTTGGAACTATACCGCCACTGGGGTTTTAGGATAGATAGTACGCCACTCTTTTATTTGCAAACCCCTGGTGAAGCAATGGCTTCTTTATCACTTTGGACAATAATGCTTTTTATTACTATAAGTGCCTTGCTTTATTGGGGGTGGTTCTGGTTATATAGAAGGGTTGTTGAGAAAGATGAGTTTACTAAAATACGTTGGTGGAGTATTCCCGTTTTTTTATTTTTTGCTGCGGTAATGATTATTCCCATTCGTGGAGGCTTTGGAATTGCACCAATGAATCCTGGTAAGGTTTATTTTAGCTCTAATGTTTTTAGTAATCATGCTGCGTTGAATGCTGTTTGGAATTTTATGTACGGAGTTACAAAATCTGGGCACATGTACAAAGATTACCCGCAGTATGTAGAAGATAAGCAGGCCGAAAGCTTTTACAAATCCCTTGGAATAGTAGAGGAGAGGGCTGACTTTGTTTTGAGTACAAAAAAACCAAATGTTGTAGTAATCTTACTGGAGAGCTTTACATCTAAACTAATTGAACCATTAGGTGGTAAACCAGGGGTAACCCCAAGGTTTTCGGAGCTGGTTGATAGTGGTTTATTGTTTAAGAATATATACGCCTCGGGCGATAGGAGCGATAAGGGTATGGTGGCTGTTTTAAGCGGCTTCCCTGCTCAGTCAACCGAATCAATAATTAAGCATACGCTCAAAGCCTCAAAGTTACCATCAATAATCTCATCGTTAGCCGATAGCAATTATAGCACTACCTATTATTATGGGGGCGATCCTGATTTTGCCAACATGAAATCGTATCTGCTTAATTCAGGAATTGAAAGAATGATTACTCAGGATGATTTTCCCCGTTCGTACCGAAATTCCAAGTGGGGTGTGCATGATGAGCATGTTTTCCAACGATTATTATCCGATATTGATGCAGCCCAAAGCCCATTCTTTAAGCAATTCTTCACCCTTACAAGCCACGAGCCCTTTGAGATACCAAGAGAACCTTCCTTCAGCATATCATCCGAACAGGATAAGTTCATAAATAGCGTACACTATACCGATGAGTGGCTGGGGTGGTTTTTTGATGAGGCAAGAAAAAAGGACTGGTACGATAGTACGCTGTTTGTTATTATTGCTGATCATGGGCATAGGTTTCCAGATAGCAACAAGGTTTACGATCCTGATAAATTCAAAATCCCCATGCTTTGGCTGGGAGGTGCATTAGAAAAATCAGGAGTGATTGAAACTTTTGGTTCCCAAACCGATTTGGCATCTACACTGCTGTTTCAACTTGGAATGGAAACCGATGAGTTTATTTTTTCACGAAATCTTTTAGCGCCCTTAACACCTCAATTTGCATACTATGCCTTTAATGATGGTTTTGGTTTTGTGTCACCAGCAGGGGAGTTTGTTTGGGATCATGTTGGAGAGCAGCCTATTATTGATAATGACAGCATTAGAAAACAGGCATTTTCTTATTTTCAGTTCTATCACAACTATTTTCTTGGACTCTAGTGCTCCAGTTATATGAGAACAATATATATTGCATCTTAAAATTTTTCGCTGTAGGTTTGTATATTTATACCCATTTTAAAATAAGCATAGTTAACCTGAAAAATATGAGAATACTTAACCGTTACCTAATATACCTGCTTGTTGGTTTGCTAGTTTCTTGTGGCACTAAAAAGTCATTCGACTCCGACATCACTCAAAGCGAACTTTTTGATCACATCGATTTTTTAGCTTCCGATTCATTAGCGGGTAGGAAGCCCGGAACACCTTTTGACAGGGTTGCTGCCAAGTATATTAAAGATATTATGGAGCAGAGTGGGCTTAAACTTCTTGCAAAGAACGGTTATCAGTTCTTTGAGTATATCGATCATCAGGACGTGGGAAGCAACAATTTCATGTCAGTTAATAAGCAATCGTTTCATATTGGAGATGATTATAATGTCATGGCATTCTCATCGAACGATACTCTGGCAGCCGCCGTTATTTTTGTAGGCTATGGTTTTGATATTGCTGAAGATACGTTAATTTGGAATGATTATTCAACCGTTAATGTGAGTGGAAAGTGGGCCCTAATCCTTAGGGGGCATCCCGATGAGGAGAATGAAGAAAGCCTTCTTGAAGATTATGCATCCGATAGGTATAAGGCAATGCTAGCCAAGGATCAGGGTGCTGCTGGTGTAATTCTTGTTTCAGGTAAAAAACATGACCCTAAAGATGAACTTGTATCTGCTAAAAACAAGACGTTTGACATTGGTATCCCGGTAGTTCAGGTGTCGAGGAACCTAGCCAACAGCATTCTGTCTGCATCGGATAATAGTATCTATGAAATTGAACAGAAAATTATTAATGATCATAAGCCTTACTCCTTTATTGCCGGAGCAAATGTTTGCGCAAGAACCGATATTGTTAAAAAGAAACGAAATTCACAGAATATAGTTGGTATGATTGAGGGTAAGCACCCTGAGCTAAAAAATCAGTATGTTGTTATTGGAGCTCATTACGATCATATTGGAATGGGAGGCGAGGGCACTTCAAGCCGCATGCCCGATACACTAGCCGTGCATAATGGCGCCGATGATAATGCCTCTGGGGTTGCAGCCATACTTGAAATTGGACAGAAATTCTTTAAGAATCAACCGGATCGTAGCGTGGTTATTGTAGCCTTCGGAGCCGAAGAGTTAGGTTTACTGGGTTCCAAGTTTTTTGTAGATAATCCGTTATTCCCCATCGACTCAATATCAGCAATGATAAATATTGACATGCTAGGACGCTTGGATGAAGAGCAAACCCTGCAAGTGGGAGGGTATAAAACTTCCTTGGAGGCCGATACTACCTTAAATAAAGTGAACGATGACTACAATTTAAACTTGGCTCTGGCGCCACAGGGCTATGGTCCATCTGATCATGCAAGTTTCTATAGCAGGAATGTACCTGTATTATTTTTTTCCACAGGGCCACATACCGATTACCATACACCCAATGATGACATTAGCATGATTAACTTTGAGGGGCTGGTTAAAACTTCAAACTTTATTTATGATGTGGCCAGCCAGATTGCTAATATGCCAAAGAGATTAGCCTTTCAGGAGGCTGGACCAGCAGCCCCTTCTTCTCGGCATGGCAATGAATTAAAGGTTAGGTTTGGAATTATGCCCGATGTTAGCGGAGTCGAAAATAATGGGCTTCGGGTGCTTGCTGTTAATGCTAATCAGCCAGCTGCATTGGCAGGGCTTGAGAAGGGAGATATTATTACAGCCATAAACGGGAAGAAGATTAAAAATATTCACGACTATATGTACAGACTGCAAGATTTGGAGCCAGGTGGTACCGTGTCGGTTGAGTTTTTGCGTAACGATGAAACAAAAGTTGTACTCCTACAGTTATAGAAGTTTACTAGTACAATAGTTTTCTTGTGTAAATTAAAAATTAAATAAAACATAAAGATGAAAAGAATAGCATGGTTTTGGATAGCAGCTATTGTTATAACACTTGCATCCATAGTTTTTCAAAGGCAAACGGGACCCACCTATCCTAAAAAGGTAAAAGTTGAGCTCGACACAATTGTTGAAATCGTTAAACTCCCACGGAGTTCCGAGATTGGGAAAGAGGTGGATATTGCTATTCCATCAATCCCATGGGATTGGACACCTACTTTATACTATAGACCCTACCCTACAAACAAAACATGGTCAACTGTACCTTTTGTCCCTCAAGACGATAAATTTGTTGCATCGCTACCTGTGGTTGACCAAAAAGCAGCAAAGCTTGAGTACTACATTGAAATTTCAAATCTGGCCACAGATGAGGAGATTATCCTGCCCGAGGAACCCATCATTATTCGGTATAAAGGAGCAGTTCCTGCTTGGGCATTAATGCCACATATTTTGCTACTTTTTGTGGCTATGATTTTTAGTAATCTTGCCGGCTTAATGGCTGTTTTTAACGATAAGCGTTATAAGATATGGGGTGTAGTAACAGTATTGTTAATTCTTGTTGGAGGATTAGTTTTTGGTCCGGTTGTGCAAAAGTATGCGTTTAATCATTACTGGACAGGATTCCCATTTGGATCCGACTTAACTGATAATAAAACGCTGATTATGTTTGTTATTTGGGGCGTTGCGGTAGCTGCAAACTGGAAGAAGGATTACCGCTGGCTAGCAGTATTAGCAGCAGTTGTTACTTTGTTAGTTTATTGTATCCCTCACAGCCTTAGAGGCTCGGAGTTTGACTACGAGGCTGGGGAAGTTGTAACGGGCATTGTCCCATACTTTAAAAGTATTCTCTTTTAAAAAATGCAACGGACAGATATAAAAAATGCCGCAATTCGCGGCATTTTTGTTTTTAAACTGATTTTCTAATGATCACAGTCTTCACCGTGCTCATGCTCATCCTTCTTCTCATCATGCTCATGATCACAATCTTCATCATGCTCATGCTTATCTGATTTTGCTGTAGGACAGTCATGATCTTCTGCTTTAGCAGAGGGACAATCTACAGAATCAGCCTTCTCATGGTTACATTCAACTTCTGTTTTTTCTTCTTCTACTTTTTCGCCTGTTGAGCCGCATGATGCTAAAATAAAAGCACTTACCAAAAGCATGCCGAAAACAAATAACTTACTCTTTTTCATAAAAAAATAATTGTTTATGGTTATTAGATTTACAATTTGTAAAAATAGGGTTTCTGATTACTAAATAATACTGATTTGCAAAAATAAATGCATTTTGTTCTTGTTTAAATCCATAAGTATTATTAGTTCCACATACTCAGTATGGTTCTATTTTTACACATAGCTACGTTACTAATAGAATACGGAATTATCTATATTTATTGTATCAAATAATTTATTCCTAGAGAGATCCACCTTCCTGGCTGTTGAATATTCCCTATATCAAGGTAATCTTTATTAGTAAGGTTATGTACGTCAACATAGGCGTTAAACTTCTTGCCGTTCCATGCTGTACGCATGTTTATTAGCAAAAACGGCTCGTAACTTTCTTCCAACTCGGATGGATAGCTAGTATATGATCCAGCTCTGCTTTGGAAGATGGTTGACCAAGAAATTGACAAGTTCCTCCAAACCGAATGGTTAATGCCAAATGTCCCTTTATGCTTAAGGTAGTCAAGTGCATAGTAAGATAAAAGATTGTCGCTGGTTTTGTCAGATTGCATATAATGATATCCTGCAGAGATATGATTAATAATTGGTATCAACTTTCTTGTACTTATCTGTATAAAACATTCGATGCCTGTTGTGTTTAGCCTCGTGTGGTTCATGGTTATCCATTGCTCATCGCCGGGGTTCTTTACCCAATCAATAACATCTTTGCTTTTACGGTGAAAAAGTGAGATGTTTGCACGAAGCATTTTGCCAGAGTGTTTTATGCCAATCTCATAGTTGTCAGCCTTTTCTGGTAGTAGGTTGGGGTTCCCCTGATTGGTTGGCCCAGAGTAATATAAATCTGTGAAGGTTGGAAATCTAATAGCATTATTGAAGGAGGCTTGCATGCTTGTTTGCTTAGCAATTCGTATACTTGCATCAATTCCAATACTCCAACTAGTTCCATAGCGATTACTTTGTGCTATTAACCCGCCAGTTGATATGGTTAACCGGTTAAGATAGAAGGTGTGGTCTGCATAAATATTAAATGTACCTCTTTTTGCCCCGTGCGTATATGAAGTATCTGTAAAACCCCTAATTTGTTTAGGAGATGATAATGGTTGTCCAAGTACATTGCTGTAAATACGTTCGTTTTTAAACTCTGCCCCAGCACGGGATCTTCCTAGTTTATTCAATGATGATAATTGCAGCTTACTACCCCAAACCCAGGTGTTGTGGTAGTTATGTCCGCCATACCATTCTGGGTAATCGTATCGGAATAGTTCAAAACGGTCGGTGTGGTTTCGAATATAAGCGGATGATGATACTGAGATGCCTTGAATTTTTTTTGTAAAGCTAGCCGAGGAGAATAGCGTTCTCGTTTTTTCAAATTGCTCGGGGAACTTTGGGGTGTAAAAACTTTGGGCACCAAACGCTTTGTCTTGATATCCGGTTTGAATGTCTAGTGAACTTTTATCACCAGCAACCTTTGCATGGGTGAAAATATTGTAGGTATTAAAATCGGTGTTGTTAATATAGCCATCCGATTTTGCAGTTGACGCAGCCACAAAAAAATTTGTCTTATTTGCTTCTATAGCAGCAGAAGCGCTGGTTTTGAGCAAACCATTCTCTCCCGCTTTTGCTGCTAATCGGGTGTAGCTTTCGTTTTGTGGCGTGGTAATAATATTGATTGCTCCGCTAAAAGTGCCTGGTCCGTATACTCTGGCTCCCGGCCCCTGAAGTATTTCAATACGTTCAATTGATTCTAAATCGATGGGTATGTTTAGGTTGTGGTGTCCTGTTTGGGGGTCGGTAATATTTATACCGTTGAGGAGGATAAGAACTTGGTCGAATGAACCGCCTCGAATCATTAAATCGGCCTGTACACCGTGGGCGCCCCTGTTACGAATATCAATACTGGGTACATTCTCAAGCAGTTCTTGTAGAGTGGTTACTGGAAGCTGCGAGAACTCTTCGTTGGTAATTACTGTTACCGCCCGCGTTACCTCAGAGTAGGTAGATGCTGCCATGGGGGAACTGATAACAACCTCGTCCATTTCAATATTTTTACCAACAGCAACAGTATCGGGTTGCTGAGCGAAAGTTAGCGCAGGAGTTGTTAGCATTAAATATCTTGCAGAGATAATGCCAACTTTCACCGTTGCTTTTAAGCTGGTAAAAACGCTGTACGATTTGTTTTCCCACCTACGGAAGCATGCCACAGGCTTTTTACAAATCAAATTTTGCTTCATAAATGCTTTGTTTTAAGTTTTAAAAAAATGAAGCAGCAAATGTAGTGGTTTTATAGGTTTGCTGAATGGAATATTTTGAGAATAGTTAGAATGAGTATAATATTTTAGCCGGGTTTAGAAATTAGCTATTTGACTCAAAAGGAATCAAGGTTAAACAATTATGTTGGCTATTTGATAAAAAAGGAATGAGACAATCCATGCCAAACCGGTAGTGTAAAAAATGGTGAAAGCTGCCCATTTCCAGTTTCCTGATTCTTTTTTAATGGCGGCGATTACTGCTACGCAAGGGAAGTAAATAAGTATAAAAAGCAGAAATGAGAAGGCGCTAATTGGATTATAAATTCTTTCGCCTTTTCGAGGCCCTTTGGTGTAGGTTTCGTTTTTTAGCCTATTCACCAAGGGTTGGCTTGTATCATCGGCTGATTCACCCGCTTGAACAAGGACACCAAGGGTGCTAACCACAATCTCTTTGGCTGCAACTCCAGAAAGTAGGCTTACCCCCATTTTCCAATCAAATCCTAAAGGTGCAATGGCAGGTTCAATAAACTTGCCAATTCTTCCAAGGTAAGAGTTTGCTTGCCTTTCGGCTATTTTCTTCGATTCCAATTCAGCAATTCGCTTCGATTTCACCTCAAATAAACTATCTTTATCTGTGTAAGCAGCAATTTTTGCTTCTGATACTTGGGCAAGCTCTTCTTGAATCGTTTCAATTTGCTTATCGTAGTTCTGTGTGTAATCTGCATCTTTTGGATAGTACTCAAGCGCCCATATAATTATTACTGCAACCAGTATAACGCCCCCCATCTTTTTAAGGTACTGCGATGCTTTAAACCACATGTGCCTGATTGTTGCTTTTGCAGTTGGTATTCGGTAGGGTGGAAGTTCCATTACAAAAGGCACATCATCGCCTTTAAACAGGGTTTTTTTAAGTAGGATCGACATCAATACAGCTATGCCAATACCTATTAGGTATATTAGGAATAACAGCGTACCCGCATTATTTGGGAAGAATGCACCCAGCAGTAGGATATAAACCGGTAACCTTGCGCTGCATGACATGAATGGGTTTATTAGCATGGTTACCAGCCTGTTGTTCCTGTTTTCTATAGTTCGGGTTGCCATAATGGCCGGAACGTTACAACCAAAGCCCATTACCAGAGGAATGAAGGATTTGCCATGCAGCCCAATTTTGTGCATGAGCTTATCCATTATAAAAACAGCCCGGGCCATGTATCCTGTGTCCTCCAGAAGTGAAAGGAAAAAGAAAAGCAGTAGAATGTTAGGTAGAAAAACAATTACGCTACCAACCCCATTAATTATGCCTCCAGTAACAAGGTCTTTAAATGCACCATCAGGGAAAGTGTCTGTTATAAATGAGTTAAGCAAGGCTACCCCTTGTTCAATCCAATCCATGGGGTATGCACCCAGTTTAAATGTGGTAAAAAAGCTGAACCACATAAACAGGAGGAAGATGGGAAAACCAAAAATCTTGTGGGTAATTATTGAGTCAATAACCTGAGTGCTCTGCCTTTTTTTATGGGTGTTCTCTGTGTAAGTTTCTTTCAGAGCACCTGCAATAAAACCGTATTTTGAATCGGTAATAAGCGTTTCGGAATCCTCTTTGTAAATATCTTCAAGCTCCTCAATTTGCTTCTTAGCAATGTCTCTTATTCTTTTATAATCATTAGACTTGCTAAGTATTCTGTGGGCTTGCTTATCTTTTTCTAATAGCTTAATTGAAAGGTATCTGGATGAATAATGGATGTTTATACTCTTGTCATCCTGATACTTAATGGGTTTCTGGATGGTTTTAATGGCACGTTCAATAGGGTCGCCGTAATTTATATGAACATGGCGGAGGGTTTTATCCTTATCGGTATAAACATTAATTATGGTATCAAAAAGTTCAGCTATGCCTTTCCCTTTGGAGCTTACCGTAGGAATCATTGGGATACCAATCATCCGCCCCATATCCTTGTAGTTAAATGTATCGCCAGACCTCAGCAGGTCATCGTACATGTTAAGCGCCAGAACCACCTTAATGTCCATGTCAATTAGCTGGGTGGTTAGGTATAGGTTGCGTTCAAGGTTCGAAGCATCAACCACATTAATAACCACATCGGGCTTCTGCTCGTGAATAAACCGTCTTACGTACAGCTCCTCTGGGGTATATGCGCTAAGCGAATAGGTTCCGGGTAGGTCGGTAATGTTAAAGGTGTATCCCTTGTGCTTAAAACGAGCCTGCTTTGAGTCAACCGTTACGCCGCTATAGTTACCAACATGCTCGCGAGCTCCCGAGGCAATATTAAAAAGGGTTGTTTTGCCTGAATTGGGGTTGCCAACCAGAGCCACATTAACAATTTTGCTTCCCTCTTTTGCCCCTTTTTCCAAAAGGTTGGGTTTGGATGTTGTGCTGTGTACCCCATTAAAACTTGATTTAGCAAGATTTATCGCTTCTTCAGGGGTAACAACCTCAATTAGGTTGGCCTCGCTTCGTCGGAGCGAAACTTCATATCCCATTATGCCATATTCGATAGGATCCTTTAATGGTGCATTTTTTATTACGGTAACTTTTTTGCCACGAATAAATCCCATCTCAATTATACGCTTGCGAAAAGCACCTCTACCCCGTACCTTCGAGATAATTCCAAATTCACCGTTCTGTAGTTCGCTCAGCAGCATATTTTAAAGCAGGATTAAGTATTTGTTATTATAGGATTGCAAACTTAATATCTTTTAGCTAATGTTAATATCCCAATTTGTTGGTATTTTTTAATAATTGAACTTAGTTTGTAGTATAAATTGTATTACTTTAACACTCAATAAGCAAAAGTGTTTTAAAATTGTATGATGTTGGAACGTGACGATAATATACTGGATAGGATTAGAGAGATACTAGGAAGTAAAAGCGTTAGCTTTAGCGTACTTGAGCATCAGGTTGATGTTAACGTGCAGATGGAGTACTTTGAGTTTACCAAAAGCCATTCGGATGATATAGATTTTGAGGAGGTTATAGGTAGGTCTCCCATGCTTTACTCAAATGATTTTGATATCCATGGTAAGAAGGAGCTGCTTGTGAGTTTGGCTTCAATTGATAGACCCGAAGCTTATAGGATTATTGAAAAGTTTATTAAAGATGCGCCGCCTGAGCTAACCGAGTGGGCACAAATGGCACTTCAGGAAAGTAGGATGCTACTGGAGAGCAAGCTCCTTGATGAGCAGCAAATTTTTATATCAACCGGTCTGGGAGGAAAAGGTAGCAAGCTGAGGTACTTTGTTGCTTTATTACCTGAGCAGGAGGCAGCCTTTACTGATACTCAAAAAAAATTAATACGGAGTGAACTGGAATCGTCCCTAAAAGCTCATGATTCAGCGGTTGAAGAGCTAGTCTTTAAAAATAATTACGCCTCAATAGTTGCCCTGGTACCCATTAACGTTCATGTTAGGCTACCCTTTAAAAATGCTATTGACGAATGTAACTCCCTTGGTCGCTTTATTCGCGATAACTTTTTAATAACAAACGTAAAGGTGATGTCCGAGCAGGAGGTGCTTGATATTGTAAATAATCCTCCTGAAGATAATAATTTTTTCGCCGAGGAGTAGATTCAAGCACATAAAAAACCCCGACAATTTATTATGCCGGGGTTAACTATTTTGGAGGATCGTTTACTTTTCATCAAGGTCATCGAAACTTATGTTTGATAGCTCGTTCTGCATGTTCTCAACATTCTCCAGCTCGTTTTCTTGATTCATAGGTTCATTTTCTTGCTTTTCAACGGCGGTATCCATATCCATCTGCTTGTTTCTCTTGATGTAGTCCACGGTCTCGCTTAAACCCTCGGCAAATTTGTCGAAATCCTCTTTGTACAGAAAGATTTTATGCTTCTCAAAATAGAATTTACCTTCTTGCCCAAACTTTTTCTTACTTTCAGTAATGGTAAGGTAGTAATCATCCTGTCGTGTTGCTTTTACATCGAAGAAGTAGGTTCTTTTACCGGCTCTTACAACTTTCGAAAAAATATCATCACGCTCTTTTCTCCCTGAACCATTTTGATTATTAAGTTCATCCATCATTTCAACAAAATTTTAATTGATTCAACACTGTTAAATATCCCGTTCAAAATTATAAAAATATTTTCATTACCATATTATTATGTGTTAAAATCAATAAATATTTTCAATTAAATGGCTAGTATAGTTAGCCTTAATATTTTATACAGTGCTATCTGTTAGGGTGCAGGAGGAAACGTGAATCTTTGCATGCAGATATTATGCACATTAATCAATCGAAATTTTGGTTTACCACCAATAGTTTCTAAATATTTTCTCTTTGTTTAGTTATAAACATTCGCTTCCTTTAATTTGAGTTTATGCTGTTATTTTTTTTTAATGAGAAATTTGGATGTATATTTGTAGTTCATTTTAAACTATTTTTTTGCCACGTTCTTACAATGATAAGTAGAAGATTACTAAGAATTAAGACCCTTCACATTTTGTTTGCTTTTTTTAGAGGCGATAATGATTCTCTAGGAAAAGCAGAAAAAGAGTTACTGCATAGCATCAGGAAGGGCTACGATTTATACCACTATCTTTTTTTACTGTTGCTTGAGATACACAATTATGCAGAGAAAAGGATTGACATGGCTCGTAATAAGTTAATGCCAAGTCAGCAAGATTTAAATCCAAATACTCGGTTTATTGACAACCCTTTACTAAAGCTACTTGCAGAGAACGAAAGTATTTCCGAGCATTTAGCATTCAACAAGTTAAGCTGGGTAAATTATCCTGAACTTATTAAAAAGTTTTACCAGAAAATCTTCGCATCCGATTATTTTAATAGCTACATGAGTTCCGAAACTTGTACCTTTCAGGACCATAGGCAAGTGCTGGTAAATATTTTAACTAAGGAGCTTATCGATTTTGAGGATTTTGAACAATGCCTTGAGGAGCAAAGCATTTACTGGAATGATGATGTGGACTTTATGATTGGCATGGTGGTGAAAACTTTGAAGAAGTTTAAGGAGGATCAGCCGGAGTCAACGCCTGTTCTCCCCATGTACAAGAATGAGGAGGACGAAGATTTTGCTAAGAAGCTGCTTAGAAAGGTTGTTTTAAAGCATCAGGAGAATGTGAAGGTTATTGATAGTTATACCAAGAACTGGGATATTGATAGGATTGCCGGCATGGATATTCTTATTATGGAGATGGCTCTTACCGAAATCACGGAGTTTCCATCCGTCCCTGTTAAGGTTAGCTTCAATGAGTATATAGAGATAAGTAAATACTATAGCACCGACCAGAGCAGCGTATTTATTAATGGAGTGCTCGATAAAATTATCGCCTCACTACGTAAAGATAATCTTATTAATAAACAAGGAAGAGGATTAGTTGGTGAAGAGGGAGATTTATCGTAAAATGTTGAGTTGTATGAAGTATAGTTTAATTACTTTCGCTTTGATGTCAATAATTATAGGATATTCTTGTGACTCATCCGGTAGTGATAAGGACAACGATGATTCCATGGAGTCATATATAGATGACGGTAGGGAAAAGCATGCAACCATTAGTTTTGAAGAGGATTTCTTCGATTTCGGAACAGTTAAGCACGGCGAGGTGCTTTCTTATACATTCTTATTTACCAATACCGGAAATATACCTTTAATTATTAATGACGTTGTGGCAGGTTGTGGTTGTACTACAACAAAACTAACCAAGGAGGTGCTTAAACCAAATCAACAGGCTAGCATCGAAGTGGTATTCAATACCAGAGGCTGGCATGGGTCACAATATAAAAATGTAACCATCGTTTCAAATGCACAGACTTCAAAACGTTCTATAACAATCAAAGCGAATGTTGTATCTTAATTATTTTTTATATTAATAGGATTTTTAAATCAATAAAACACGAGTATTATGACAAACACACTTTTTGTAATTCTAGAAGCAGCAGCGGGAAGTAACCCATACATGTCCTTCATCATGCTTGCATTAATAATTGTGGTTTTTTACATGTTTATGATCAGGCCCCAGATGAAACGACAGAAGGAGCTGCGTAAATTTCAGCAATCTCTCGAAAAAGGCGATAAGGTAATTGTTGCTGGTGGCGTTTTTGGAAAAGTTACTGATGTAAAAGATGACCATTTGGTTGTTGAAATTTCTGATAATGTACGTATTAAAGTAGTTAAGAGTACGGTACTTCGCGATTCTTCTGATTTGCAGCAGAAATAGTATTTTATTAACTTTACAAAGTCCAATTTGTCCAGCATGGATAATTTTGGGCTTTGTTGTTTATATTTAGCTTCAGCAAGAAAACTTTTTTGCCTTTTCTTGAAAGCACTATTTATCAAGGAAGAGAAACAGCATGGATACCGACTTATTAAAACAGTTCGGACAGGTATTGTCAAGGCAACGAGCTAATCTTAATGTTAGGTTGGCAATTTTCTCTTTCTTTCTGGTGGTAGCAACCATACTTTGGTATTTAAATAAATTAAGTTACGAGTACACAACCGAAGTTACTTTCCCACTCGAATTAGAAAACACACCTAAGGGCAAAGTAATTGTTGGTGATGTGCCAGAGGAAATTATACTTAATGTTCGGGGGCACGGTTACACCCTTTTAAGATACTGGTTGGCCTCACGCTTAACACCAATAGAAATTGACCTAAACGAGCTACCACTCGAAAGGTTGGATGGTTCAAAAAATAAATTCTACCTCCTTACATCGAGAGCGCAAAGCACCGTTTCGTATCAACTTAAAGGCGAATTGCAGCTCGAAAGAATTATTCCTGACCAGATTCATTTTGAATTCACAGAGCTTACTGAAAAGAAGGTAAGGGTGGCCCCTAGGTTAAACTATTCTTTTGAGCAGCAGTATATGCTTGCGGGGCCTGTTACTGTAGCTCCTGATAGCATTATAATTAGCGGGCCTAGTTCCATAGTTGATACTATAAACTCTGTGTTAACCAGGGAGATGGAGATTGAAAATATATCCAGTAAACAAACATTATCTATAGATATTAGTAGGATTGATCAGGTGAGCCTATCAAACCGTAGCGTGAAAATAACTATTCCTGCTGAGAAGTTTACTGAAGCATCTTTTACCAAGGCCATTGAAGTTAGAAACCTACCCGATACCTTAAGTGTAATATTGGTACCCAGGATGGTTAATGTGAAGTGTAACGTGGTTTTAAGTAAGTATAGAACCGTTAGCGACAGATACATAGATGCTTATGTGGATTATCTGCAGATTAAAAATTCTATGGATAATAATATTCGCGTTCAGGTAAATGGAGAAAAATTTATTGTTGACAACCTTGATTTTGACCCCAAGCATGTAGAGTACTTTATTGAACATCAGTAATATGATTAAAATTGGAATTACTGGGGGTATTGGAAGCGGTAAAACTATGGTATGCAAGGTAATTAATACTATGGGCTATCCTGTTTATCATGCCGATATTGAGGCAAAACGAATTATTAACTCACAACCTGAGGTGGTTAGTAAGGTTAAGCAACTCTTTGGTGAAAACATATACACTCAAAATGGTATAAATAGGAAGGAATTGGCTGCTGTTGTTTTTAATAATGCCGATTTACTGCAGAAATTAAATAAGATTGTTCATCCTGCCGTTGCTGCTGATTTTGACCAGTGGGCAGAAGATCATCAAGCGCACTCCCTTCTGTTCAAGGAAGCCGCAATTCTGTTCGAGAGCGGAGCGTATAAAAAGGTAGATAGGGTTGTAGCCGTTTGGGCGCCAGAGAATTTAAGAATTAAAAGAGTTTCGGAACGTGATGGTGTTAGTCCAGAGCAAGTTAAGGAGCGTATGAAAAATCAGCTTAACCAGGAAGAACTGCTTGAAAGAAGCGATTTTGTTATTAAAAATAATCAGCAGGAACTTCTAATTCCTCAGGTAGTAAAATTAATAAAGCATTTACAAGAATTATAAATTTTATAACAGCGGTTTAGATGGCAAAATATGGAAAGTGGATTGGCGGAGGATTAGGTTGGGCAATACTGGGCCCAATAGGTGGAATTATTGGCTTCGCCATTGGTTCAGTGCTCGATAGTTCAGATAAAATGGTTTACACAGGGCAAACTAGCCGTAATAGTTTCCTTGTGAGCTTACTGGTACTGGTAGCTGAAGTTATGCGTGCCGATGGTAAGGTGGTTAAATCCGAACTCGATTATGTGAAGCAGTATTTCCTTAAAAACTTTGGGAAAGATGCAGCCCGTGAAGCTCTAATGCTCCTGCGCGATATTCTTAAAAAGGATGTGCCCCTTAAAGATGTAAGCTACCAGATTCGAAGTAACATGGACTACCCATCGCGATTGCAGCTTCTACACTTCCTCTTTGGCATTGCCAATGCCGATGGATTGGTTCATCCAAACGAGCAAAAGGTTATTACCAACATTGCAACTTGGATGGGTGTATCAAATGCCGATTTTGATTCCATACGATCAATGTTTATCGATAACGTTGAGGCTTGCTACAAAATTCTCGAAGTAGCCCCAACAGCAACTGTTGATGAGATAAAGAAGGCCTACAGGAAAATGGCCCTGAAATTCCATCCCGATAAGGTGAGCTATTTAGGTGAGGATATTCGTAAGGGGGCTGAAGAGAAGTTTCAGAAGGTGAATGAGGCTTATGAGAAGATAAAGAAAGAGCGAGGGTTTGTTTAATTAGCCAAATTTATTTATGAATAGTTCAGATTAGAATTTGAGACGAACGTTTTTTGATTTTAAGTATCATATTATTCCCAATTTTTTATCTTTGCAAACTAAATTCTAAATCCATACTATATGGCTTTGAAAGATTACATGTCGATTTCCGGTCTACCCGGATTATACAAGTTTGTTTCGCAGGGGCGAAATGGAATTATTGTTGAATCGTTAACCGATGGGAGACGTTCACATGTATCTGCTTCGGCTAAAGTTAGCGCCTTATCAGATATTGCTATCTTCACCAATGACGGTGAGAAACCTTTGGGCGAAGTTCTCGAAAAAATAAAGGAGCGTGAGAATGGGGAGCCAACAATTTCTCATAAATCCAGCAATGATGAGTTGAAAAAATTTTTCCTTGAGGTTCTTCCTGATTATGATGTAGATAGGGTTTATGTATCGGATATCAAGAAAGTGGTGGCTTGGTATAATCAACTGCAAAGTTTAGGCATTGTTGACTTTAAGGATGATGAGGATAAGCAGCCAGCTGATGAGAAGGATAAGGATGCCGATGCTAAAGGTGACGCTCCTAAAGAAGAGGCCAAGGAGAAGCCTGCAGAGAAAAAGAAGCCTCAACCCAAAAAACCAAAGCAGGGTGAAACTGTAAAGAAGCCAGCAGCCAAGAAGGCTACGACTAAAAAAGCTGGAGGTTCTGGTTCTTCTTCAAAGAAATCGTAGAGTTATAAAAAATGAAAAGCTGGGTATTATCCCAGCTTTTTTTATATCAGGTTAATCCCCTTTTTCTAATTATCAGCAACCTCCGTATAAACCCTAATATCAGGAGGGTTCTGCAGATGCTTCTTCACTGCACACTGGTCGGCAACTTTTATTAGCGCATCGCGATACTTCTCCGGAAACGATTCTGGCACAGAAATCTCAAGGTTTATTGCATCTATCATATGGGTTGATGGGTTGAAACTATGCTTTTGTATTAGCGTTATTCCATCGGATGGTATGCCCCGCTGGTCACAAAACGACTTTACGTAAATACCAGCACAAGTGCCAATTGAGGCTAAAAATAGTGAGAATGGAGCAGGTCCTTTATCGTCACCACCAACATGTTTGGGCTGGTCAGTTATTATCTGATGGTCTCCTGCATGTGCAATTACCTGCTTACTACCTTGGAATGTAATTTTTAAGTCCATTTAAAAACGTTTTTATAATTAATAAATACAATTATATACATAAACGTATATATAGTAAAAAGGTTCAATTAATTTTTACTGAATTATTACCTAGTAAATATTTATTAAAACCTTTAGTTAGCGTATTATTTTTTGGGGCTTCAGTAAACCCTTATAGGTGAAATCATAAAGGTGTTAAATCATTGCAAAAAAACACTATAATTCTGTATAACAAATTGTTATGCCCATAATTGGCGGCTGGCATTTATTGCTTTTTATTTAACTCTATCCACAGTAATAATTCTAAATGTATTTGAATTTATCGTTATTCTTATGTTGTTTTCAGCGTTTACTATATAATAGTTTTTTCCGACTCTTGCAAAGAAGGATATGTCAGTCCCATTCAAAATATCAAGTATATAGTTCTCAATTTGTTTTTTTGACAATTTGACATTCAATTTTTTATTTATTCTCTCGTAAGCAAGCTCCGTATAACAAATGCTTTC
>JBKHAH010000144.1:0-4390 GCA_046542995.1 Bacteroidales bacterium | reverse complement strand
CGTATATCGATATTTACGGTAACATACACCCTGTCGCAATCGTCCTCAAGCGTTGCGTATGCATCCTCAATAACGCTAAGGGCCTCGCCTAAAGTATCCGTTTCAACAATGGTTCCCATGGCAGTTAGCTGATTACTGAAACCCTTTGAGCGCACAGATTTTACAACTTTAGAAACAAACGGGCTAACGCTCTCGCTTTTACGGGTGGGGAACATGGCAAAATTCATTAAAACTGACATATTGCTATTGTTTTAGTTTGTAACTAACTTCGTACTCCCAATTCGCTTTTACCTGTATATCCTGAGTTTCCTTGTCCTCATAAATAATTACCCTCTCGGGTTGAACTCCCTTCAGGTAGTTTCCGGTATCCCACTTTCCATTCCTGTTCCTATCAACAATAATCCTTAACTTGTATGTGCCAGGTTTAATGTAACTAAAAACCACCTTGCTGTCCTTCTCGGTGATTTTTCTGTCAACAACTTTATCGCTGCTACCTATTAACTCTAAAATCACATCGGTAGTAACTCCAGTAAGGTCTAGTGAGATCTTTCCGAATCGCTCTGGGTCGGCGCCCTTAAATGAATGTACTAACGTATCGTTTGTAACGCCATCAAGGTTTGTAAACGCCTGCGGCAAAATAGTTAGTGCGTAACCTGTGTTGTTTTTCCAGCTATGTTTAATATGATACTTTGTGGGGTTTAGCGTATCCTTAGCTAGGCTAAATGAGGATATTGAAACGCTATCGGTGGTGTTTTCTAACCCTATTAGCGTTGTGTCAATTGCCTCAAGGGGCATGTTAAACGAGAGGCTCAACCTTTGATGAGGAAGGATACTCCTTCCTGATGATGGCGATGTTTTAATGGCAAGCGCGGGTTTCTTCTCCTCGTCATCCTCTTTTTGAGCACTTCGCCCACCTCCTTTAGATGATTTATCGTCATAAAACATCCGCAGCGTATCGGTTGTTTGGTATAGGTTCATTAACGAATCGGTTCTTTGGTAGGTTGCTTTTACAACCAAAGTATCATTATTTCTTAGCTCATCATCAAGCAACCAGTATACCAGGGAGTCGCCCTTAACATTCCGTTCTAACTCGTACCAAACCTTTGAGGTGTCATAAGGAGCATCAATGGGTACAATATCAACATCACCTAGCGGCTTGCGTGAAAAACCGAAGCTAAGAGCCCTTGGTTGCTCACGTTTATAATCTGTTAGCGTTAAACGCTTATCCTCCTCCTGAAACAACCTAAGGGTTCGGCCTTCCTTAGATTTTGGTTGCAACGTGTCGGAGTATGGTTCAATAAGGTCGGATGGAGAGATTGTATCCGGAGTAAATGCGATATTTTCAGAAATCTGGTCGAATAGGTAGTTGGAGTTCTCATCCTTTAGCGCAAATATTTTATAGTCGCTCTGCATTAGGTTACTAAGCGTAAACGTGCCCTCCTTGTTGCTTTTTGTAACATAGCGCGGGCGCTCGTTTATTGGTATAGAATCATGGAAACTAGTATATAGCATAACAAGCGCTCCCTCCACGGGCTCAAGCGTAAAAGCATCAATAACCCTGCCCTTAAAGCGCATTGAGTCAATCTCTGGTCCAGTTGAAAATGCAAACTCGAAGTTCTCCAACTCGTTGCCCTCGTTATTATCCACTATGGCATTGGAAAAGTACAGGGTGTAGGTGGTGCTGTCGTCCAGCTCTTCGAAAAAGGTTAAATCAAGGCTCTTACCCCTAATCCGAAACTCTGGGAGACGCTCCTGCGGAGGGGACAGAACCAACTTCTGTGAAATTTGCTCAAGCTTAATAAACTCATCAAAAGTAAGGCGAACACGCTGCCCGCTGAAGTTTGTTGAGTTTTTGGGAGGCTCGCTTCTAACCAGAACGGGTGGAATGGTATCTTTGGGCCCGCCGGTAGGCTGAACAATAACCGCACACCTGGGCAGAAAAAGGCTTATAAGGAAAAGGGCCGGAACTATAAGGATAACTCGCTTCAAATCTATATGCTTTATATTTTGCTAGCAAATTTACAAATCTTTGGCATACCCCGGCAGCATTTAAGCTAAATGTACACATTATTATTCTTTGATAGCAGAACAATAAGCCGAAACCGAATTATAAAAAATTCGTATATTTGATAAAAATATAAGTAATGAAAACATTACGTTTTAGGACAAGAATTACGAAATCAGGCACCATTCATCTTCCCAAAAGTTCCTCTTTAGTGGACAAGGAGGTAGATGTTATAATTATGCCTAAAATGAAACGTTTTAAAAAAGCAATGAAAGGCAAAGAATTTGTTGATAAGTGGGCTGGATTATTAAATCCTCTTGAAAGCGATGATTCAAAATTTGACTATTTAATGGGAAAACATCAATGAAGAGACTTTTACTTGACACTAATATAATACTGGATATTGCCCTAAAACGTGAACCGCATTTTGAATTTTCCTCAAAAATTTTTGAATTAATTGACAAAAAACGGATTGTTGGATATATATCTGCAACAACAATTACCGATATTTACTATATTTTCAGAAAAGTGAAAGGAAAAGATACGGCTATTGAATTTGTTTCAAACCTTATTGAAATAATTGACATTGTAGGTGTTGACAAAAATATAATTATTAAAGCCTTAAAGTCAAACCTAAATGATTTTGAGGATGCTATTCAAGTTTCTGCTGCTGAATGCAATGAAATTGAAGTTGTTATAACCAGAAATAAATCTGACTTTTTAAATTCAGGATTAGAAATCTTGACCCCCAAGGAATTAATTAACATTGAAAAATAAAATAGTACTACAATAGCGTATATGATAATTAAGCCGAGCACCAAGATATTCACATCCCATCAGGTTATCTGCTTTATAATCATTAGTACATGTATAAATAAAAAGAGTTTTTGTAAGACTTAACACATAGCCCATCACCATGCTTATTGATATTTTACTACTTGCAATTGGACTGGTAATACTTATTCTTGGCGCCAACTGGCTGGTTGACGGGGCTTCATCCATTGCCGCAAAGCTAGGCGTTTCGGCCTTTACCATTGGGCTAACGGTTGTGGCATTTGGCACCTCGCTACCGGAGCTGGTTGTTAACATAATGGCATCAGTAGAGGGGAGCAGCGGGCTGGCAATTGGCAACGTGGTTGGCAGCAATACAATAAATATTCTCCTGGTAATTGGCATAGCTGCTCTAGTAAAGCCTGTAAACATTCATGGCACCACGGTAAAAATTGAAATCCCCTTTAGCCTTCTGGCTGCATTGGCTCTTTTTGTGCTGGCCAACGATGTGCTTATTGATGGTGCCCAAGTATCAGTGCTCTCACGTACCGACGGTATTTTGCTCATGATGTTTCTGGGCATCTTCCTTTACTACACACTCCTCTCTGCAAAAAAGGACGAGCATGCACCTGTCTCCAAAATAATAAGGAGGAAGAATTACATATCTATTCTAATGGTAACAGTTGGCGTGGCAGGCCTATACTTTGGCGGCGAGCTAATTGTAAATTCTGCTATAAGTATCGCACAAATGGCCGGTATTAGCGAGTCGCTTATTGGCCTAACAGTGCTAGCCCTTGGCACCTCACTGCCAGAGTTGGTTACCTCGGTAGTGGCTGCTTTTAAGGGCAACTCGGATCTTGCCATAGGCAACGTGCTGGGATCCAACATCTTTAATATTTTTATGGTGCTTGGTGTTTCAAGTACCATAATGCCCTTAACATTCTACCCCGAATCAAATATTGACATTATGGTTACCTGTCTGGCCAGCGTTCTGCTCTTCTCTTTTGCCCTTTTAGGCCCAGGACAAAAGATTGACAGGAAGGAGGGGGCCCTTTTTGTTAGTATCTACATAGCCTATATAGTATATTTAGTTGTGAGTGTATAGGATTTGGTGTTATACCGACTTGCTATCAAGTTGCTTAATATAATTCATTCCATTTTTATATTAAGATTGATAGTCTGTCGGCATAAACTAAACCTGTTACAAGATTGCTCTTTGTTCATCTTGTTAGCGGTTTAGTATTAGCAGAGTTTTACTAACTTTGCAATGGATATGACGAAGAGAAAGCCAGAAAATACGAGCATTGTTTTCTATTGGATTGAGAATCTTGTGGGAACCGGGCCACGGTTCTCGTTTAATATGCTGGTATCCGTTTTTGGCGGACTGATGTATTCTTTTAGCGTATGGGACTACCCTATTATGCTGGCTGTTTTTGGAGTGCTCTCACCATTAATATTCACCCTATGCCTCTACTCGCTTATTCGCTCCATGCTTCAGAGTCCGGAAAATCCATTCCCAAAAGTTTTCAGGTCGCAACGAGGCAGCTCCGCCTTTATGTTCCTGGATATGCTAATTATTATTGGCATGGCCATACTTATTCAAACCGATATTAT
>JBKHAH010000006.1:0-64104 GCA_046542995.1 Bacteroidales bacterium | reverse complement strand
TTTTGTCAAAACGTTGAATTTTACGTTGAAAAATTTTGCCACAATGTTTTTTTTTAATGCTTTTGCTAATTTGTAGGTTCTCTTTATCCCCAACTTTTTACTTAATTGTTCTTTTACATATTTGCAAAAAAATGAGATTGTTAATTATGGTACTTACACAATGTAAAGCATTATTTTTTAGCAAACAAGATATTATTTCATCAAATGCTTTCGTTTTTATTTATCGTAGAATATCTTTGATGTTTATTATTCGCTAAATAACATAATTATTTATTAATATATTTACTTAATGAAGAGAGTTTTAGTAACAGGTGGAGCCGGTTTCTTAGGGTCTCATCTTTGTGAGAGATTACTCTCAGATGGGCATGATGTAATATGTGCCGACAACTTCTTTACAGGTAGCAAATCAAACATCATTCATCTTTTTGATAATCCTTATTTTGAAGTGATAAGGCATGATGTAACTATGCCACTATTTGTAGAGGTTGATGAGATATATAATCTGGCTTGTCCGGCATCACCCATACATTATCAGTACAACGGCATAAAAACGGTTAAAACATCGGTTATGGGGGCCATTAACATGTTAGGTTTGGCTAAACGTGTAAAGGCCAAAATTTTTCAAGCATCTACAAGCGAGGTTTACGGTGATCCTTCTATTCATCCTCAACCAGAATCTTACTGGGGGAATGTAAATCCTATTGGATCCAGAGCATGCTACGATGAGGGGAAGAGATGTGCTGAGACACTTTTTATGAGTTATAATCAGCAGAATAATGTTGACATTAAGATTGCAAGAATTTTCAATACTTACGGTCCAAGAATGCGCCCTGATGACGGTCGTGTGATATCGAACTTTATTGTTCAAGCGTTAAAGGGTGAGGATATTACGCTATATGGTGATGGGAAACAGACCAGGAGCTTCATGTATGTTGATGATTTGATTGAAGCGATGGTTCGATTAATGAGTACCAGCAAGGATATTACAGGGCCTGTTAATCTTGGTAACCCCATTGAGTATTCAATTCAAAGCATGGCTAACCGAATCGTTGAACTTACAGGTAGCAAGTCTAAAATAACCTATCACGAACTTCCATCTGATGACCCTGTAAAGCGTAAACCAGATATATCTTTGGCCAAGCAGGTTTTAAACGGATGGGAGCCAAAGGTAAAAATTGATGAGGGGCTAGAAAGTACGATTAATTATTTTAAGCAAATACTTAACAGATAACAGAATGAAAGGAATAATATTAGCTGGGGGAGCAGGAACGCGCTTATACCCAATTACCAAGAGTATATCAAAGCAGATAATTCCAATTTTTGATAAACCAATGATATACTATCCATTGTCGGTGCTCATGCTTGCTAAAATAAGAGAGGTGCTAATCATATCAACCCCAAAAGATATTGGTTTGTATAAGGATCTATTTGGAGATGGTTCTCAAATAGGAATGAGCATTGAATATGCCGAACAGCCATCACCCGATGGCCTTGCCCAGGCTTTTATAATAGGAGAGGAGTTTATTGGGAACGATTCCGTTTGTCTTGTGCTGGGCGACAATATTTTTTATGGACATGGATTGGCGAATGTATTGCAGGAATGCGCAGAACTCAAGGATGGAGCAACCGTTTTTGGCTACTATGTTAATGACCCACAACGATACGGTGTGGTTAAGTTTAATAAGGAGGGTAGCGTTTTAAGCATTGAGGAAAAGCCTGCTTCACCAAAATCGAACTACGCCGTTACCGGACTTTACTTCTATAGCAACGATGTGGTATCTAAAGCCAAAAAATTAAAACCATCGGCAAGGGGGGAACTGGAAATTACCGACCTGAACCGTTTATATTTAAATGAAAACAGGCTAAATGTTAGGTTGCTTGGCAGGGGAATGGCCTGGCTCGATACAGGTACCCACGAAAGTTTGTTGCAGGCATCCGTGTTTATTCAAACAATAGAGGAGAGGCAGGGGCTGAAAATTGCATGTTTAGAAGAGATAGCATATAAGAATGGCTTTATAACTAAAGAGCAGCTGTTAAAACTTGCGGAACCTCTCTCAAAAAATCAATACGGAATGTACCTTAAAAGAATTGCTAACGAAGATTATTACCAGCGATGAAATTAATTGACACGCCAATTTGTGACCTATATATTGTTGAACCAAATGTTTTTGAGGATTCCAGGGGGTATTTCTTTGAATCGTATAATTTACAGAAATTTACCGATCTGGGCATCGCTAATCAGTTTGTTCAGGATAACCAATCCTACTCAAAATTTGGAACAATTAGAGGATTACATTATCAATTGGCTCCCTTTGCGCAAGCAAAACTGGTTAGAGTTTTAAATGGCAGGATACTTGATGTTGCTGTTGATATCCGAAAGAACTCACCAACATTTGGTAAGGTTTTTTCTTGCGAACTCAACGATGAGAATAAACAAATGCTCTTTGTGCCCAGAGGGTTTGCCCACGGATTCTCAGTGCTCTCTGCCAGTGCCACAGTTTTGTACAAATGCGACAGTTTTTACAGGGCCGATGCTGAACGAGGCGTAAGGTACAACGACCCCGACTTATCCATTGATTGGAATATGGATGTGAATGAGGCCATTGTTTCTGCTAAGGACAATGTGCTTCCTTTATTTAAAGATATTGAAACTAACTTTATTTTTGGTGGTGACTACTAATAATACAAAAATACTTATAACTGGTGCCAAAGGACAGCTGGGCACGGAGCTAATGTATCTTGCTGAGAGGTATAAGCAGCTTACGTTTAATTTTTTAGATATTGATGACCTGGACATTACCAATGAATCTCAGGTGGACGCTTATGTAAATAATTACAAGCCAGATTATATTATTAACTGTGCTGCTTACACTGCTGTTGACAGGGCTGAAGAGGATATAGAGAATGCGTATAGAGTTAATGCCGAAGCCCCCAAAATTTTAGCAGCTGCATCAAGTACTTACGATGCTAAATTAATACACGTTTCTACCGACTATGTGTTTAATGGCAAAACATGGAAGCCCTATAACGAGGACTGTGAGGTGAATCCCAATTCCGTTTACGGTAAGTCTAAGGCTCAGGGAGAGATAGCCGTGATTGAATCTGGTATAGGTATGGTTATTAGAACATCATGGCTGTATTCCGTTTACGGAAAAAACTTTGTAAAGACCATTGCCAAAAAATTAGCAGAGGAGAAATCTTTAAAGGTTGTTTTCGATCAGGTGGGAACATTAACGTGGGCTAAAGATCTAGCACAGGCAATTCTCCATATTGTTTTGAAAGGGAAAGAAAATTTTATTCCTGAAGTATTCCATTATTCCAACGAGGGCGTTTGCAGCTGGTACGATGTTGCTAAAGAAATTGCTGACTACATTGGGCAAAGTTGCGAGATTTTTCCTATATTAAGCAAAGATTTTAAAACTTTAGCCAGCAGGCCTCCATATAGTGTTCTGGATAAATACAAGGTTAAAGCATGCTTTGACGTTGAGGTTCCCTACTGGAAGGATAGTCTGCATAAATGTTTAGACCAATTGAAAAACGATTAAACTTTTAGCAATATGACCAATTCAAATATTGATAAAAAAATACTGGACAGGGCTCAGCAGTGGCTTAAGCCCGAGTACGACAAGCAAACCCGCGAGCAGGTAGAGGAGCTAATTAATAGTAACCCCAAGGAGCTAACTGATGCCTTTTATAAGGATTTAGAATTTGGCACTGGTGGCCTCCGGGGTGTTATGGGACCTGGTACCAACAGAATGAACAAATATACCTTGGGCAAAGCAACGCAGGGTTTATCAAACTATCTGCATAAAGAATTCTGCAATCAGCCAGAAATTAGGGTTGCCATAGCTTTCGATTCCCGAAATAACAGCATGAAGTTTGCTGAAACTGCAGCACAAATCTTTAGTGCCAATGGTATTTGGGTTTACCTTTTCGATTCTTTACGCCCTGTACCTGAGCTGAGTTTTGCCATTCGCTCGTTTAAATGTCACGGAGGGGTTGTTATTACTGCGTCGCATAATCCTAAAGAATACAATGGTTACAAGGTTTACTGGAATGATGGCGCCCAAATTGTTGCCCCGCACGATAAGGAGATTATCAAGGAGGTAAATAGCATATCAAAAGTAAGTGATATTAAGTTTAATGCCGATGGAAATCTGATTAAAATCATTGGAACGGAGATAGATGAAATTTACACAAATACTTTGGCCTCATTATCTCTTTCTCCCGAAATAAACCTAAAGCACAAAAATCTGAAGATCGTTTTCACCCCAATTCATGGTGCAGCTGTTAGGTTGGTTCCAAAAACGCTCCATAAGTTTGGTTTTGCAACGGTAGTAACCATTCCTGAGCAGAACGTAATTGACGGGAACTTTCCAACCGTTGCTTCCCCCAACCCAGAGGAACCTGCTACTCTTAAACTTGCCCTAGTAAAGGCGCAGGAAATTGATGCCGATATTGTTATGGGAACCGACCCCGATGGCGACAGGGTAGGGATTGGCGTGAAAGACAATCTTGGAAAATTTATACTGTTAAACGGAAATCAGGCAGCCACATTGCTTATTTACTATCTTCTTACAAAATATAAAGAGAAGGGGCTATTCGCTGGTAATGAGTTTATTGCAAAAACTATTGTTACAACCGACTTATTAAGTAGCATGGCCAAAGACTTTGGCGTTAATTGTTACGAAGTGCTTACAGGATTTAAGTATATTGCCGATAAGATTCGTGAGCTGGAGGGGAAGGAGAAATTTTTAGCAGGCGCCGAGGAGAGCTTTGGCTATTTAGTAAGCGATTACATGCGCGATAAGGATGGTGTTTTGGCCTGCGCTTTCTTCCCAGAGATTACAGCTTGGGCCAAGGAGAACGGAAAAACCTTGTACCAACTCCTGCTTGAAATTTATGTTAAGTATGGATTATACAAGGAGAAGCTTGTATCCATTACAAAGAAGGGGAAGGAAGGTGCCGAAGAAATACAGGGTATGATGGCCAGCTATAGGGCCAATCCACCAAAGCAAATTGGCGGAGCCAAAGTAATAAGGTTTATTGATTACAACTCCCGGGAGGTTAAGAATTTTGAGGATAATATAATTTCGCCTGTAAACCTGCCAAAATCTGATGTTCTTCAGTTTATAACTGACGATGGCACCAAGGTATCGATGCGCCCATCAGGCACAGAGCCTAAAATTAAATTCTATTTTGGTGTAAAGGCAAGTATAGATTTTATTGCAGAGTACGAGAAGGTTTCAAAGGAGCTGGATGATAAAATTGATGCTATTATTGATGAGTTGGGTGTATAGGGGTGTTTAAGTGCAAGCAGAAGAGCAACCTGCAAAATTGAAACATTACAATAATGATCAAACATAAAGTATATAGATTAGTTGAAAAAGGAGACCATGGTTCAAGGATTAACTTGACTTTTGATTATGCTATTATGATTTTAATTGTATTAAATGTGATAGCAATAATTTTTGAGACAATTCCTGAAATATATAAGCCATTTCAAGGATTTCTAAGAACCTTTGAGATAATATCAGTTATTATTTTTTCAATTGAGTACATCTTGAGAATTTATGTTTCTGATTTGACTTATCCATCAAGCAGCAGGATAAAATCTGCTTTTAAATTTATTTTTTCAGCATATGGTCTGATTGATTTATTAGCAATTATCCCTTTTTATCTCCCATTCCTTACTAAAGTTGACCTGAGATTTCTCAGGATGCTTCGACTAATGAGATTTATGAGAATTTTAAAAATAAACAGGTATAACAATTCTCTCAACCTGATATGGACAGTTTTTAAAGAGAAAAAAGCAGAATTAGCGATTACTGGATTTATTACGCTATTGATTTTAATAATTGCTTCATTTCTAATGTACTACATTGAGGGTCAGGCTCAACCTGATAAGTTTCCAAACATTGTTGCAAGTTTTTGGTGGGCAATTGCTACATTGACAACGGTCGGATACGGAGATGTTTATCCAATAACAGGATTTGGAAAATTTGTGAGTGGATTAATTGCAGTTTTAGGAATTGGATTAGTTGCTTTGCCAACTGGACTTGTAAGTGCTGGATTTATGGAAAAGATTGGCAAATCTGATAAAGAATCTAAAAAATGTCCTCATTGTGGGAAAGAGATTGATTAATAATCGCCAGCTGCCAACAAGGCCTATAACCATTTACCCCACAAAAGCATAGCAAGGTTGCTCGCTGACAGAATATTTTCTTACCTTTACTAGTAGGGTTGGCGTAAACCCAAACTGGTCATACCCTCAGCAGTTGGGGGCGATGTAAAAATGAGTCCAGAACATATTTCCATTGAAAAGAAAGCGTTATCTTTGGATTATGATTACAAAGAATGACATACTAACAAAACTAAAAGAGTTGAAACCAATTCTTTACCGTAATTATTCGGTTAAAGAAATTGGACTATTTGGGTCATTTTCAGAAGGTGATTTTTCAGAAGAAAGTGATATTGACATTCTTGTTGAATTAGAAAAACCAATTGGCTGGAAATTCTTTTCGCTAGAACTTTATCTTGAAGAAGTATTTAAAAGGAAAATAGACTTAGTAACAAAGAATGCGTTGAAAGACCAAATAAAGGACAATATCTTAAATAAAGTAACCTACGTCTGATTGTGAAGAAAAAGACAGAACGTACAATATGTATCTCGATGACTTGCTAACGGCGATGTTAAGAATATCTGAATATATTGCAGAACATACTTATGAGAGTTTTAAAAAGGATTATAAAACAGTTGACGCAGTTATTAGAAACTTTGAAATTATTGGTGAAGCATCGAAGAGTATTCCTGTTGAAATAAAATCAAAATACCCTGACGTTCCTTGGGCTGAAATGTATTTGTTAAGAAACAAAATCTCTCACGAATATTTTGGAATAGATTATGAAATTATTTGGGATGTTGCCTATAATCACCTTCCTGAAAATAAATCCCAAATCGAAGAGATAATCGAAAGGGAACTCAAGAGCAGGCAATAATGCACAGGGCACAATAAGCCCTATATCCATTTACGCCACAATAGCATTGCAAGGTTGCTCGCTGATTTATTTTTTCTTATATTTACGATAAGGGTCGTCCTAACCTCGCAACTGGTTATTCGCTAGTCATCTAAGCACCAAAGAGCATGTAATGAACCTAGAGCCCTAAAAATAAATTCTATACTGAAGAAACAATAGGGAGAGAATACAATGATTGAAGATAATGTATCATCCAAAATATTTTTAAATATCAATATCACTTCCATAAGCCTTGCAAAAAACGAAAAGTATTATTAACTTTATCATTAACTTAACGTTTGTAGTATTACTAAAACTTTCTTAAAATGAATAATTTAAAATCACTTACGCGAATAATAATTCTGGCAATTTTCATTTTCTCATCCTTGACATCTTGTATGACAACAAAAACTAGTGTTGGAGAATATATAGAAACTCAAGGGTCAGAATATACTTATGCCAAGGGTAAACAGGTTTGGTTATTATGGGGTCTAGTCCCTGCAGGCAGAGCAAGTATTAATACACCAGGTGACGGAAACTGTCAAGTTGTAACTAGATTTAGTGTTGGTGACTTTATTATTAGCAGCCTTACATTTGGTCTTGTATCAACCCAAACCATTAAAGTAAAAGCGAAAAGGGAGGAGGAGTAATAACAATCCTTAATAGCGAGAATAATAAAAGTCATTTTCATTAGTCGGTTAATATACTATGATAAAATGCTAATGTGATCATCTCATAAATATTCGTGGTGGTATTTTGTAATAATTAATGAATCCGCCGTTTTTTTTTCAAAGATATTAAATAGAATTATTATGAAGAGTTACCGTAAAGAGCTTTGGTTTGATACTAGTAAAAGGCGTGAACTAATAAACATTACACCTGATGTTGAACAGTGCCTGCAGGATAGCGGAATAGAGGAGGGGCTGGTTCTGGTTAATTCAATGCACATCACTTCAAGCGTATTTATTAACGATGATGAGAGCGGTCTGCACCACGACTTTGAGGTGTGGTTAGAGAAGCTGGCTCCAGAGAAACCCCATTCGCAATACAAGCACAATGGTTTTGAGGATAATGCCGATGGACATTTAAAACGAACCATCATGGGGCGCGAGGTAGTGGTTGCAGTTACTGAGGGTAAGCTTGATTTTGGACCCTGGGAGCAAATATTTTACGGTGAATTTGATGGGAAAAGGAAGAAGAGGGTGCTGGTGAAAATTATTGGAGAATAGCCATCATCGAGTGTCTAGTAATTTGTTTGCAAAAAAACATTTGTAATTATCATAAACCAGCTCCTTAAGTTCAGTTAGGGGCATTCCAATAATTTTGCTGGCAGAAACATAAATTTGTTCAACCCTAAGGTCATCCTCATCGGTTTCAAAAAGTAATCTTCCTTTTGGGATGGTTGCTAAGCATCTTGCTATTTTTGATTTGGGGTTAAGCAGGTGCGCCCCTACTGAAATATAGAATCCAGCATTGGTAAGCTGCTTTGCCAGCATGGCATTCCCATTAAAACCATGAATGCCCCAGCTAATCCCTTTAGGCTTTTCGCTTCTACTTTTAAGTAGTATATCCCATGCTTTTATACAATGTATCACAAGTGGCTTACCATGCTTGTATGCAATATCTATCTGCTTATTAAAGATCCTCTCCTGAATTTCCAGCTCCCCGCCCTTTAGCTTATCCAGTCCAACTTCGCCAACACCAATAACGTTAGCATTCTGCATAATGCTATTTAATCTTTCAATTTGCTCATCACTAATAGCAGTATCAGTCTCCCATGGATGAATACCAACGGTACATGGTTCAGAAACGGCATCATGCTTAAAATCTTTTAGCATGATACTCCTAATGGCAATCTCATCCTCATGATATTTAGGCAAGTGGGTATGGAAATTTACGAATGGCATAGCTGCTACAATGTTGGAGTTTTTCCGTAACCATCTATCCAGAGCTCCCTCATTGAGTGAACTGCCAGGCAGGAGTGAGCTGGCAGGATTGCCAGGTGTTCTTCATTCTCAATTCTTTTAAAAGCCTCAATATCTTGGGCTTTAATTACGCCATGCTCCTGCGAGACTGACTCAAGGTAAACCCCTTGTATTGGCTCCGACCATGTTAAATCTGCATGAAGTTTGCATACTGCCCCGAACGATTTATTCCCATCGGTATCAATATAAAAATCCTTGGAAAGATGAACGGCACCGCCCCAAACAATGGCTTTTAATTTATCAGCATACACGCTAACTAATGGGACTGCCAGAGCAATGGCAATATCACTGGTGGAGCATACGCCCTGATTGGCCTGTTGCATATCAAAAAAGATGAAGTTCCCTGGGCGCAGCTCATCCATGCCCTGAAAGCTATTGCATATAACGCTGGTTGGGGTATCACCGTAAGATATAATAAGGTTTGGAAAATCAGTTATCCAGTTTCTCTTTAGGGATGAAAGCAATTTGCAGATATTGTTATTAAAATCAGGGAGCTGATTCGGTTTAAGCTGGTACGATTGTCCTGCGTGGGTTAAGAATCCCAGAAAATTAACATTCTGATTTTTTAATAGGATGCTTATTATACTGTTAATTTCATTGCTATCGTTTGAATTAACACCTGAACGCCCCTGTCCGCTATCAATCTCTATTAGCACACTCATTTTGCTTAGGATGCTTTGCGAAGCCATTATTGCATTTCCTAAGGAGGATACAGTGACTTGTAGTTCAACCTTTTTGGCTAAGCTGTTGATTGCATCGGATTGATCAGGGATAAACGGAAATGCAATGGTAATATCACTCCATCCATCATCAGCAAAGTATTGTGCCATATTTGGCGATGAAACAGCTATGCTTGTAATTCCATAATTCCTAAACCATCTGCCTATAGTATGACTTTGGTGAGTTTTAAAATGGGGTCTCAGTTTAATTCCTAGGTCTTGCGCCTTTTGAGCCATGTTTTTTATGTTGGCTCGGCATATCTCCTTATTAACTATTAGCGTTGGTTCCGATAGCATGTTTGTGTTTAATATTTGGCTTTGCAATTAGTAAGCAGTTGCGTATATAGTTACATTCAACACTCAACCACTAGGCCATCGTAAGCAAGGCAAACATTATCAGGTAGCTCCTTGTTAACATCTTTGCTAAACCCCATTTGATGACTGATGTGCGTTATGAATGCTTTACGTGGACTAATTTCTGCAATAAACTTAAGTGCCTCAGGTAGCGAGAAGTGCGAAATATGCTTCTGTTTTCTAAGAGCATTTATAACTAAGTACTTAGAGCCAATAATCTTCTCCTTCTCTTGCTCCGAAATAAAATTCGCATCGGTGATGTAGGTAAAATCACCAAAACGAAATCCATAAACCGGCATTTTATAATGGTAGGCTCTAATGGGAATAATGTTAATTCCATTAACGTTAAAAGGAAGACCATCAATTGTATTAAGCCTCATATCTGGTACTCCTGGATATTTATTCTCAGCAAAAACGTAATCAAAATCTTTTTTAATTGCATTTTGCACTCGCTTTTCTGCCCATATATCCATTGGGCGCTTTTGTATAAAGTTAAACGCTCGCACATCGTCAAGACCTGCAATGTGGTCGCGGTGCTCGTGAGTTAAAAGAATTGAATCTAAAGATTTCACCTCGGCTCTTAGCATTTGCTGCCGAAAATCTGGACCAGCATCAATAAGAATGGTTGTGTCTTCATGCTCAATAAGCGCAGCAGTTCTAAGTCTTTTATCGTGAGGGTCGGTTGATTGGCATGCAGGGCAGGTGCAGGCTATTACAGGTACTCCTTGTGATGTGCCAGTTCCTAAAAATGTAAGTTTCACGAGTTACGGTGGAATTAGATATTATTTTCCTACAACTATTTTTTCCTTTCGAATCTCAAAGATAAGAAAATTAGGTACAAAAGTACCATAACAGCAAGAACAGCTGATGGTATTGCAGCTTTCTGACCAAAAAGTGTTAGCGCAGTAAAAACAGAGAACCCAGAGCTTTTTATGGTCGTTAGCATGTTTTGGGTAATCATTGTGGGGTAGGATACACCCATTTTTTTTAAAACAAATTGATGAAGAATTCCAAGACCAAAAATGCTAAGGGCTAGCGTAGTTACTACAAGGGCTAAAAGTTGCGGGTTTGTAAAAAACACCTGACGGTTTAGTCCAACCGCCACAAAAATTATTAGGGCAAAACCAAAATCTACAACACGCCCCCTAATGTAAAAAACGATGGGAGCAACCTCTTTAATGCGAAGGATTTGCGCTATAATTAGCGGAACGATTACCAGCTTTACCATGGTTATAAAAATCTCAGTAGATTTTATGCCTTCACTTTTTGCAAAAGTTTCCACTATGAAGGGAGCGAGGAAAACAGATGCGATAAAAGCACCGGTAACGCCAATTATTGCATAATCAACCCTGCCTTTTAAAATATGGGAGAAGGGTATTATTGCAACACCGGGGGGAGCAGCAATTATTACAACAAATCCATAGAAAAGCTCTTTTGTTGGCATTAAAAACCATGCTAATGGTAGCATTATGGCGCCAAACACAAAGTAGTTTAACAAAATTCCCATGGTAAAAGGCTTTAGTACCTTTTTGAAACTGTTTATTAGGCGTAGGTCTAAGCCTGTCATGGAGAATGTCATGGTTACTCCAAGTATATAGATGTTGTAATCCTTTAGGTAGTGAGCATAATCACCAATGGTAAGACCTGCAATTACAGCAAGTATTAGTATAAAATTTCTATTGAGGAGTATTGATTTAATAAAGTTCATTCAATCCTTTTTAAGTGTCCCAAAGATAACATCAATAATTGAAACAAGTTTATTTATTGGGTATTTCATGTTAAGGAAAGGTTTAGTTATTCTAACTTTTTTTAATTTTACAAAAAAAAATGCTGGGCAAATTATACCTAATTCCATCCACTTTAGGTGGAGATAACCCTGAGGATGTTATCCCAAGTTTCGTGCTAAACAAACTGAGAGAGCTCAGATGTTTTTTAGCCGAAGATATTAGAACTGCTCGCAGGTACTTATCGCGAGTAGGCATGCCTGTACCCATTACAGAATTAAAGTTTGAATTGCTTAATAAGCATACCAAGCAGGAGGATATTTCAAAGCTTTTAACGCCAATAATGCAGGGTGATGATGTTGGGATTGTTTCCGAGGCTGGTTTGCCCGCAGTGGCTGACCCGGGCGCAAACCTTATTGCGGTTGCTCATGCAAAGGGTATTCAGATTGTACCGTTAACTGGTCCTAGTAGCGTGACTCTTGCATTAATGGCTAGCGGTTTGAATGGGCAAAATTTTGCATTTGTTGGTTATCTTCCAATTAAAGAACCTGAGAGGAGTAAGCAAATTCGTCAACTAGAGAAAATCTCTGGAGATTTTAAGCAATCGCAATTCTTTATTGAAACGCCTTACCGTAATAACCAGCTAATGCAGGCATTGGTAAGCACGCTTAAGCCCAGCACGCTGATTCATGTTTCGTGCGATTTGACCCTACCATCAGAATTCACTGTAACAAAAATGGCGAAGGAATGGAAAAAAGAAATGCCCGACCTACATAAGCGGCCGAGCATTTTTGGTATTCAAGCTTTCTAATATTTTTACTCCTCAGGCTCATCTCCCGAATCGTCGGAATCTGATTTTGAAAGGATTTCAAGGTCAAATATAAGCGGTGAGTATGGTGGAATCGTTTCGGTTCCTTCCTCTCCGTAACCGTATTCGCTTGGAATAATTACTTTAGCAGTGCTGTGGGTTTGTAATATCTCCAAAGCTAAAGAGAAACCCTCAATGAATCCTTCCTCCCCAACGGTAACGCTGAGCGGGGCATAATCGTTATCGGATTCGTAGATATTGTTTTCCTGTGCCACCTCCATATCATTGGTGTCAAAAATCCAGCTATCAACTAGGGAGCCGGTGTAGTAAAGGCTCACCTTATCGCCGTCCACAATGGGTTGTGGCTCAGTATTCTCCTCGTCCTCTTTTTGATGGTTGCTTGCTGTTGGCCCTTCCAACAGGTATATTCCGTTCTGTAGATACTCGCTAGGTTCTAATGGGTAATTCTCATTGATATAGTTAGTAATAAGTTCTTGCTCGTAGGCCTCGGGGTTGGTTATTATTCTTTTAAGCTTCACGTCATAAATTACTGAAGAAAAAGGCTTAAGGCCTTGGTATCTTGTAGAGCCGTAGGCAAGGCTTGATGGCATGATTAGGCGAACGCTATCGCCCTCGTGCATGTAAGAGAACCCTTCGGATAAACCCTCTATTATAGGATCTTCCTCATCTTTAAATTTTCTGAATTTTGGTGCGTACCTTGTTTTTGGACTTATAATATCATGCAGGTAGGCGGTATGCTCAATGGTAGTTTCAAAAACATCCCCATCCAAATTTTGCCCGGTAATTTCGAAAAGCAGGTAGTTTCCTGCCTCCGGTGAGGCCCCATCGCCCTCGGAAATTGGAATGTAGTAGAGACCTGATGCAGTTGGCTCAACATCAGGATAATGAATATTCATGTATGCTTCAAGTCGGATGAGTTCATCGGATTCTCTGTTGTCAACCTCCTCTTCGCATGAGATTAAGGCTATAAAGCCTAATGTAATTACTGAAAAAATAAACTTCTTAATGGTCATACTAAAATCAATTTATTATTTTATGCTATCTAATCTTAATTCGTAAAGCAGCGGAGTGTATGGTGCTACATCTTCATTCCCTATGTTTCCGTATCCCATTGCTGATGATACCACCAGCTGAATCTTCTCTTCGGGTTTTAGCATCAAAAAACCAAAAACAATCCCTTCTGTTAGTTCATCTGTATTTAGAACAATTTCCTGCCCTTCGGGATCGGTCTCACTTAGCAACTCTCCAGCTAAAGTTTCCTCCTTATAGTAACCATATATGGTGTCGTCAATGTTTATGCCTGGCAAGGTATCCTCAGCGTGCTCAACTAAATATCTTTTAAAGGCACCCGTTAAGCTATCCTGACTAAATCCTGCAGAGCTGGCTACAAAGTTACTTATAATATTTTGCTCTTCCTCTATTTGCTCATTTTTAACGTAAATTATGAAGATATCGTATGCCAAGGCTGACCATTCGGGGATGGGTCCCATGCTTTGCTCCCCAAAACCTAAATTTGAGGGAAATAGTATGGTTGCGTACTCACCCTGCCGGCAAAGCGATAAACCTCTTTGGAGACCCTCAATAAGATTGTTGGAGTTCTCATTAACTACAAGGGGTTTAAAATCTCTGATAGAAGTATCTAGGTTTTCCTCTTCTGCTACCTCCTGAATATTTGTATCAAAAACCACTCCGTCAAGGGTGTACCCAATATAATAGAATGCTAAAGAATCACCGCTGCTAACCTTATAGCCAAACCCTTTATTTTGGATTGCGTGATAAACACCATTCTCCTTAACGTACTCCAGATTGTTGGTTGATATAAAGTTCTCAATTTGCGCCTCATTATCGGCACGTTTTTCATCATCCAAGGAGCCTTCACAGGCATTAAACAGAAACAGAGTGATGAGAAAAAATAATATTGCTAATTTGTACATTAATCTCGGGGCTTTACTTCAATTATTTCAACCTCAAAAATTACAGGAGTAAAAGCTGGAACTATCCCAGTTGAGCTGCCACCCTGACCAAAAGCAAGATGTGACGGAATGATGAATAGCGATTTTTCACCAGGGTACATCATTCCAATGGCCTCTTCAAGTCCAGGAACAACCTGCCATTTTTGGCCATATACAAATTGGAAAGGCTCATCGCGCTTGCGAGTTGAGTCGAAATACTTGTCGTTAAAAAAGCGGCCTTCATAATGAACTGTAATCGTATCGCCCTCCTGAATTGGGTTTCCGTAACCTTTTTGAAGGGGGATGTAGTGAAGGCCTGATTCTGTAGGTTGAAAATCAAAATCCTGATCTTCAACATACTGTTTTAGAAGAACCTGCTCATATTCACCAAAATCCTCAATCCAGTGCATGAATGCTTCCTTTGCCTGTAAGTATTCTTTCTCCTCAAAAATATTAAGCATTTTGATATCTACTCGCATGTAATCATCATCCTTAATAAAATTGGGAGTATGTGTTTCAATGGTTTTGGTAAAAAAATCGTTAGCAGATATGTAGAATGCGGCGCTGTCGCCTTGTGCCAGCATTAAAAAACACTCGTCAATTGAGCCTGGGAATTGTGGCTCTGTTAGTTGGAAAGTTCTAACGCCATGAAAAAAGGTGGAATCGTTGAGGGTTCTATATGATATGGAAACGGTAACATAGTTTGATAGTTCTGCCAGTTTATCATCATCACCTATGGTAATTAGTTTGTAGTGGATATCAGTTTTGGTAACAGAAAAGCCAGAAAATTCCTTCGACTCATTATTACAGCTGCTTAGGATAAATATTAATAAAGGGATGAGAAATAAGTATGCTATTCTTTTCATGGGGTAAAATGTTTGGACTTTCAATTTTGTGTAAAAGTAATTAAAAAGAACTAATATTCAATTACGTCAAGAATCTCAACATCGTAAACCAGAGTAGCCAGTGGTGGAATTTTCTCGTTATCGCCGAGCAGGCCGTGTCCAAGGTGAGGTGGCATTATAAACTTCCCTTTTTCTCCCTTATGCATTAGGAGAACGGCCATTTCTAAACCAGATTCAACGCCACCCTGACCTACCTGAAACTTTTTAGGTTCAGAATCTTTGGAACTGTAACAAAGGGTACCATCGAGTAGGGATACGTTAAAATCCAGAATTACGATATTACCTGTCTTTACTTTTGGCCCTTTGCTCTCTCCCCATATAAGGTAATATAAACCCGAGTTGTTCTCTTTCATTCCATTGATTTTCCTACGTTCAATGTAGGCTTCAATCTTCTCCTTATCCTTATCTACAAGCACCTTGTTAATTTTTTCCATATTCTTTTTTGCCTCCGCCATGCTTGTAGATGGGTTTTTCTCAGAATTCTGTCTGCATCCAGAACTAAGGAGTATAATAAAAATAAGGCCGATTGTGTTTAGGATATATATTCTCATTTGTACAGGTCTTTTTTGTATTCTTTAAGGATACGCACAAACTTAGCTTCTGTTTCCTCCATGGAGGCAAAAGACTTACCTCCAGCAGCATTCATGTGACCACCTCCCGAAAAATATTTCTCACAAATTTTATTTGCAGGGAACTTTCCTTTTGAACGTAATGAGACCTTGATATAGTCTGTGTTCTCAACAAAAAGGGCCGAAAAAATAATCCCTTTTATTGAGAGGGGGTAATTTACAAGCCCCTCGGTATCACCAATCTTGTAATTGAAACTATTCAGCTCGTCTCTTGTTAAGGAAATAAAGGCCGTTTGGTACTCCGGAAAAACCTTTAATTTGTTAGATAAGGAGTACCCTACCAGACGCATTCTCCCTTCGGTAAAATTGTTATAAACCTGCTGCTGTACATTTTCAATGTTTACCCCTTGCTTAACAAGCGCACCAACCACTTCGAAAGTTCTCGGATTATTACATCCGTAGCTGAAAGAGCCGGTATCGGTCATGATACCTGTAAAGAGGCATGTGGCCCCCTTAACATCAGTTACTATACCATGATTAAGCATGGTTGTAAATATGTAAACAAGCTCTGCTGTAGAGCTGGAGTTTGTATCTGAGATAACGTGGTTAAAACAATTTTTAGGGGAGGGGTGATGGTCTATTAAGATTTTGGTAGCACTAGATTCGGTAAATAAGCCGCTCATCTTCTCAAGCCTTTCAGGGTCATTAAAATCTAATGCAAAAATTACCTGCGAATTTGCAATTACTTTTTTTGCAACATCTTTTTGCTTACTAAACCTAATAATTTGATCAGCTCCAGGCAACCATGATAATGATTCAGGGATTTCGTTAGGAATAATAAGGTTAGCTTCAATCCCTTTGTACTTCAAAGCATAGCAAAGACCTAGCATTGAGCCAATGGCATCGCCATCAGGATTATGGTGCGAAACGATAAGAACGTTTTTTTTCTCTTTAAGTAGAAGTTCTATTGCATTGATTGTGTTATCTGAAATTTTTTGCATTGAAATTTTCTTAAAAAATTGAAATATTTGCAAAGATAGTAATTAAAAAGTTCCTACTTTAGTAGCATAATCTTAAAAATTCATGGAGAATAACAGAACATTCGCCCTAATTAAGCCAGGGGCAGTTAAAGAGAATCATTACGGCGAGATAATTTTCTTGGTATCTCAGGCTGGTTTTACCATTAAGGCCATGAGGATGGCCAAGCTAAGTCTTTACGAAGCAAAAAGGTTTTACAGGGTACACGAAGGGAAAGAGTTTTACGAAAGGCTAACTGATTTCATGAGCTCGGGCCCAATTGTTGCTATGGTGCTTGAAAAGGATAATGCTATTGAGGACTTTAGGAAGCTAATTGGAGCCACTAACCCTGAGAATGCCGCTGAGGGCACCATTAGAAAACGCTTTGGTACTACTGTTACTAAAAATGCAATTCATGGTGCAGATAGTCCGGAAAATGCGGTAGTTGAATGGTCTTTCTTTTTTGCTGAGAGAGAGATACTGGAATAGAACCACGAAGTCTTAAGGGATTATTTTAGGATAACATTTTCTATTACTTCTGCTCCAACATGCAGGTTAATTGCTTTGGTGATTTTTGACCTGTGCATCATTAGTTCATTTCTTAATACGGATGATTTTAGGTGAACTACCAGCCTTTTTCTGCTAACATAAACCGATTTGGTTAAAGCGTTTATGTTTTTACCCATTACTATACTCCATGCGTTTATTGCCTCAGACTCCTGCAGTTTTCCGCTGTATTTGTATTGATTAAGGAACTCTTTAATTGCATCTCCAAGTGATACTACCGATTCTTTACGTGCTTTTTTCATAGTTCAACACTTTTCACTTTGCTGTTATCAACCTCATACATATAATGCTCTATATTAGAGCTGGTCATTATGCTACTCACTCTCTCAGCATTAGTGTCGGTTATAAATATCTGACCGAATTTTTCGTTGGCTATCAGCTTAATAAACTGCTTTACCCTTATCATGTCTAGCTTGTCAAAAATGTCATCAAGTAGCAGAATTGGCTTTAAACCAGATATTTGCTGAATAAAACTGAATTGTGCTAGTTTGAGTGCAATAAGAAAAGTTTTTTGTTGTCCTTGTGACCCCTCCTTTTTTATTGGATTCCCGTTAAGCGTTAGGGTTAAATCATCCTTGTGAATTCCTTTGGTTGTGTACTGTAGTATCCTATCCTTTTCGTAGCTCTCACTTAGTAGTTCAAGCATATTATTATCAGCAAGATGCGATTTGTAAACAAGCTCTACCTGCTCGGCCCCATTGGATACTTGCTGGTAGTATTCCTGAAATATGGGAGTGAGTTTTTGAGTAAACTCAAGCCTTTGGCTATATATTGGGGTGGCTAATGTTTGCAGCTGCTCATCAATAACCTCAATAACCTCCCTTAAACTGCCTGAGCCTGAAAATCCTTTTTCTTTAAGAATCTTATTCCTGTTGGCTATAAGCTTATTGTATTTAATTGTGTTCTCAAGATAGGTTCGATTGTACTGAGATATAACACCATTCATATACTTTCTGCGTTCGTCACTTCCGTCTAATATTAAGGAAGCGTCGGCGGGGGAAATTATTACAATTGGGATAAAGCCAATATGATCGGCAAGCCTTTGGTACTCTTTCCCGTTCTTTTTGAAAATTTTCCCGGAATCTTTTTTTACTGCACAATAAATTGACTCATCTTTCCCCTGCCTATCATAAACGCCTTGAATTACGAAGAACTCCTGATTATGCTGAATGTTCTGGTAGTCGGCTGAGTTGAAGTTGCTCTTACACATTGAAAGGTAGAAAATTCCATCGAGTAGGTTCGTTTTACCTTGGCCATTATTCCCAACAAAGCAATTTATTTTTGGGTGCAGTTCAAGTTCAGCCTCATCGTACGATTTAAAATTCAGTAAGTTGTATTTTTTTAGGTACATTATTAACGGATTCTTGATACTAAAATGCAAAGTTAATCAGAAATTCAAGAATAACAGGACTCAAAAAAGAACACAAAGGAATGTTTTTAGTAATAATCTCAAGGAACTAATCTTTTCATTAAAATAATTGGATTAAAATATTAAGTTAAATGTTTTAACATAAACTAAAAACCATTACTTTTGCGCTTGCTTGTACTTTTTTTAATATGTGAACGGATATAATATTAGAATTAGTTTGATTAAAGTTTAATGTTGATATTAATTTTTATTAACCAATAGGTATGACAAAGAGTAAAAAAGAGACCCAAGACACCAATGCAGAAGCATTGGAGAATGCATTAACCAGGACGGAGCAGTATATTGAGAATAATCAGAAAAGCCTTACAATTATTGTGCTTGCAATTATATTAATTGTTGGTGCCTTCCTTGGATACAAGAGGTTGTACGTAGCACCTATGGAGAAGGATGCCCAATCTCAAATATTTGCTGCTGAACAGTATTTTGAGAAAGATTCGTTTAACCTTGCGTTACATGGAGATGGAAATTACCTTGGATTTATTGATATAATTGATACCTATAGTTCAACAAAAGTTGGTAATTTAGCACATTATTATGCTGGAATAAGCTATCGTGGTTTGGGTGAGTACGAAGAGGCAATAGAGCACCTCAAGCAATTTAGCACAAGCGATAAGATGATAGGCTCAATGGCATACGGAGCATTAGGTGATTGCTACGTGCAGCTTAATAATTTGGATGAGGGTGCTAAGCATTACGATAGAGCAGCTAAATATGGAGAAAATGATTTTAGCACTCCGATGTACCTTATGAAAGCTGGGCTCGTATATGAAGAACTTGAGAAGTATGCTGATGCTTTGAATGTGTACGAATCAATAAAGAATGATTACTCAGATTCTCCTGAGGCTAGGGAGATTGATAAGTATATCACTCGGGTAAAATTAATGTTGTAGTATTGCCTATAGTATCGAGAACCAACCCTTTAAAGGTTGGTTCTTTTTGTATAAACCAAATTTTAAATCAATGGCAACTTATCTAAAGAATCTTTCAAATTACGATGCATCCCAGATCCCATCTGCCGAAAACATGATATTTGGAATTGTTGTGGCCGATTGGAATGCCGATGTAACCCATGAATTACTTAAAGGGGCCTATGAGACTCTCACTAAGCATGGTGCTAGCGAGGATAACATTCTGGTAAAACATGTTCCTGGAAGTTTTGAACTTGTTTTGGGAGGCCAGTTTATGGCTGAATACGCTGATTTAGATGGAGTAATTTGCTTAGGTTGTGTTGTACAGGGAGAAACGCCACATTTTACATACGTGTGCCAAGGAGTTACGCATGGTATTACAGAGCTTAACATGAATTATAATATACCATTTATATTTGGCGTATTAACTACCGATACTCTTGAGCAGGCCAAGGATAGGGCTGGTGGTAAGCATGGAAACAAAGGGGTTGAGGCTGCAGTGACGGCAATAAAAATGGCGGCGCTTCAGCGCGATATGGAAGAGAACGAGGAGTAGTTGCTGTTTTTGGCTTTACGCATCCTCCTCATCATCTTTTGACGGGAAACTTTCAGAAATATCAAGTAAGCGTTTTAATAGCCGGAAATACAACGCAGCATAAAGCAGAATGGTTGAGAACCATATTACAAATATATTCACCCAGAATGTGCTAAAGTAAAAGCCAAACACCTTTTTTTCGGGTGCATAAAAATGTGCCCTAATGTTTTTATTTTCTGGTAATTGAAATATCGGATCAATCTTTTGTATTAACCGACCTTTATACTCAATAATTCTTTCTACTTCAGATGAGTTTCTTACAAATTCGCTTAGGTTTTCGTTGTAATGGTCGCGTTTCAGTTTTAAGAATGCTTCTCTGTCAGAATCACTTGTTTGGAGTGATGAAATAACGCTATCCTTCTTGCTGCTTGCTTTGTTGTATAGCTTTACGTAGTATATCCGCAGATACTCTAAATAATCGTGAAGATTTGAGAGGATATCTTCATTTATATCGCTAATATTTAGCTGATTTATTTGATTAAAAGGATGCTGTGAACCTGATTTGCTGTTTGCCTCATGCTGCAGTTCATTTCTTAATAATTTTAATGCATTCTTAACATCATCAATACGTTCAGGGTTGGTTAAATGTCGCTCACATGTTCCAACCTTATTTTGAAGCGTCCTAAGCCAATAGTTTCGTTTATAGTCTGAAATGCTCATGGCTTCATCATAGTAGTAGAACGGTTTTTGGTATTTATTATTAATGAATTGATTAACAGCCAGCGCCTCGTATGCCCAGCGGGCAACAATTATCTCACCATATGGGGGAATGTTGCTTGGTGATGAGATGGCCGGGTTAAGCTTCTCAAACTTTACGATGATACCGCTTAGTATAATCTGGGGGATTACCAGAAATGGAATAAGAATGTATATGGTAACAACCGTTTTAAAACTATCAGATATTAGTAATCCTAGCATGTTTGCAGAGAACCATGTGCTGAATAGAACTATCCAGTACTCAAAGTACATCCCCTTAATTTCCAGAATTGTATTACCAATTAGAACAAATGCTAACGCTTGAAATGCAGAAAGGCCAAGCAGTATGGTAACCTTTGACATTAAGTAGCTGCTCCAGCTTAGGTTTAGAAACGACTCACGCTTCTGAATTTTTCTGTCCTTTATAATCTCCTCAGCACTAACGGTAATGCCAACAAAGAATGCAACAATTACCGACATAAAGAGGTAAACCGGCAGGTTACTATTATCCATTAATGTATATCCGTACTCATTGGCAGTATCTACGTTATGATACTTAATGATGAATGATAGTAAGAATGCAAGCACCGGAGCTTCCAGTAAATTGATAACCATGTACTGCATGTTAGAGAGCTTGCTAAGCACATCGCGCTCAACAAAAACCCTCAGCTGCTTAAACCAGCTCGGAATCTTAAATGGATTATTTGGCAACGATTTTGGAATCTCTTCCTCTTTCTCCTCATTCGAATTATCTTCAAGGTAGAATTCATACCATTCCTTTGGACTGGTTTTGCGCGACCGGGTTGGATTCCCGTATTCATCGAGAACATTAGCCTCAACAATGTTAAAAACCTGCTCGGGGTTCACATTACCGCATGCGGTACATTCACTCTCGTTCCAGTTTGCATGCTGCACTCTGGATTTAAAGTAGATGATTGACTCAATGGGATCGCCATTGTATATAAGGTAGCCTCCTGTGTCGAGAATGAGCAGCTTATCAAACATCTTAAAAATATCGGACGACGGCTGATGTATCACCACAAAAACCAATTTCCCTTTAAATGTTAATTCTTTTAGAAGGTCAAGAATATTTTCTGAATCACGGGAACTTAATCCGCTTGTGGGTTCGTCCAAAAACAGTATCGCAGGCTCTCTAATAAGCTCGAGGGCAATGTTCAGCCTTTTCCTTTGTCCACCGCTAATCTTTTTATTTAGGGGGGAGCCAACCACCATATCCTTAATCTCATGCAGACCAAGGCTCACAAGCATGTCGTCAACAGTACGGGTTATCTCTGTTTCATTATAGTTATCGAAGCATAGCTTGGCATTATAGTAAAGGTTCTGAAACACCGTAAGTTCCTCAATAAGCAGATCGTCTTGCGAAACGAAACCAATGAGTCCCTCAATCATATCGGCTTGGCGATGGATATCAACGCCATTAACCTCGACCTTCCCTTGGTTAGGCGTTGCGGAGCCATTAAGAACATTTAGCAGGGTTGATTTGCCTGCACCCGATGCACCCATGATGCCCACCAGATGACCCGATTCAAGGCTAAAGCTCATCTTGTTGAGCCCAATATTACCTCCTTTAAAGCGGAACTCGATATCATTTACATCAAAAACAATCTTCTCCTTAATGCTATCGAGGGTAAAACGGGCAACAATATCGCTGTAGTATATTGGGGTTAACTTAGGGTTCCTGATGGATGATCCGGCATTGAGTACAAAAACTTTGTCTTTTCTTAGGAGATGACCATTTAGGTAGAGTTCTTCGTTTCCCCAGTATCTCATAAAATAGATGTTGGCATACTCAACCCTAAGGATACGTATCTCGCCTTGGAACGAAGGCGATTGGATGTGCCTTACTTTTGGATCAGAGTACTCCTGCTCCCCATTTATTACCAGCACATTCTCGTACTGAGGCGCCTCTTCAAACTTGCTAACAACAAACTTGTGAATCCGATCGAATTCATCATCGGGTATAAAGAAAGTTTCTGCAACGGTTGAGATGAATGCCATTTCCTGTTCGGTAATGGCTCCATCGTCAGATTTTACGAATTCCAGTAACCGAACCACAACAACCACTTTCTGCTGTTGCTCCAGCTCCTCATTAATTTGAGTGCAAATTTTTAGGACCCTAACAGAGCTGGAGGATGTTCTCTTTTTGGTTTTACTCTTTTCGCTCTGTTTCTCTTGGTATAGCTCGTAGTAATAATCGAAAACGCGAAGGTATTCCTTAACCAGCTCTTGATTCAACTGTTGACGAAGGAAGGACTCTACAACTGAGCGCCTATCACTTTTGCCTAACTCTTCGGTTTCATCCTGATCATTCTCAGGGTGTGCTATTATTGCGAATAGCTGCATTAAAGCCTTAAGGATAGATTCACTCATGTGATCGTGTTGTTATTATAAACTTATGGTTTATAACCAATTAGCATCATAACGTACCCAGGAACAAACTTTTGCCCCATAACATCAACTTGAATAATACATGTCACGGTTGATGAGAAGTGAAAATCCCAATATGGAGTATTCTCGTAATCTTCGTTTGTGAAAAGTAGGTTTTTTTCAGTATCATATACAGAAAAAACAATATCGCTTCCTCTAAGGTTTGAGCATGCAACTATTCTGTATGTGTTTTCACCAAAAAATGTTGTTCTAAATTCAATTTTTTGGTCGGGTTTTAGCTGAGCGTAATATTCTTGCCCGTCAGATACATATTCAGGTGAAAAGTATAACGAGCAGATATGTTGAAGTTGAATAAGCTGCGCATTGCTACTCATGCTAAAGCATAAAATGAGTGATAATATGCCAAGATATTTTGTTACACTTTTTTTCATACTGTTACTCTCTGAAATTCAGATTAAAAAAATTACTCGATAATCAGATTCCTAATACTTTCAACCTTCTTCTTAATAATATCGAGATGATATTCTGAAATTGTTACTCTTGATGTGCTATTTATATAGATAATTTTATTCTTTTGATCAATTTTTGGTTCATTATATGAATAGGAGTATATGATGCCATCGAACTCGTAGGCTAAATCAATAAGCTTATCAATAAGCTCAGAATACTCAGGAGCTTGGTAATACATTGGCGAGAGTATTTCAATAAGATTATCCAGCGGGTGCTTTTGTTCACCAATTCTATTTATTACCTCTCTGTTTGAAGTTGTCGCTCCAATTTGAGTTAAGACGTAGAGGCTTTCGACCCATCCTCCTGTAATAATTAATGCACCAATCTCTGTACGGTTATTCTCTCGTAAATAGCTGTCAGCTTTTCTGTATGTTCTACCCAAAAGCACCATTAAAGAGTCATGAGTATCAATGTTTTGCTCAACATTGATAAAGAAATCAGCATTAAAAGCTGGTGTTAAATTTATCTCTTCGGCTAGCTTTTTAATAGCCTTCAGATACGAAATTGAGTTGGGAGTTCGATTATAAATATTAAGGTAGCTAAGGTCAGTGCCATAAATCCCAAGATTTAATGCTTTTTTGAAAGTTGTTGAGTACCGGTTGGCTTTTTCGGGGTCGTTGGGAATATTATCAAAAAAGGGAATATCGTGCTTTTTAACTAGGTGCGAGGCCTGATAGGGTGATGGCAGGGGGAATAATGAGCTTTCGTACTTTATTAGTAATGAGAGAGTGTCTGGTTTATAAATATCACCAACCACTTTACTTCTCTCTTGTTCTTCACTCCCTGATTTACAGGATAGCATAAACAAAAAAGTAAAAATAATTAGTATGGATGAAAACAACTTGATATGCTTTCTATATCTATGAAATAACATTTTATACACTTATTTAGAATAAATTATTATGCAAGTAAAAAAAAAAACTTGAAACTTCAAAGCATATAGGGATTTGATAAATTATTTAACTACATTTTTCCACCCATGTCTTTTTAATGATACGACAATTATTCTTATACCTAGAGCCGAAATTGCATAGAGTATCGCTGCAAAAACATGCTCTTTAAGTAAGAGTTTTCCAGTTCCAAAGAGGAAGCAGAGAACGGTTAAACATCCTCCAAACCAAGCATACCAAAGATATTTAAATCCTGAGTCGCCGGTAATATGGGGCAATAGTTTTGATATGGGATTCCAGCCAATGCCACCCGGGTGCACTTTCCTGTAAAAATCTTTAAGCGTTTCCATGTCAGATGGTGGTGTGAAGTATGTAACAAGAATCCATATAACCGTAGAGACTCCCACTGTTATTAAAAGAATTGGTTCAAACTCAAGATTAGTATATACTTTAAGCCAGGGGTAAACCAGAAATGGTGCCAGCATTGCTGATATTTCTGACCATGCGTTTATGCGCCACCAGAACCAGCGAAGGATAAGCACCAGGCCAATACCTCCGCTACAGGCAAGGATAAATCTCCAAGCATCGCTAATTTTTGAAAACTGGGTTGTGACAATGAGGGAGAATAGCATGAGGACGAAGGTGGTTATTCTGGAAACTTTAACGTAATACTTCTCGGTTGCATTGGGTTTAATGAAGGGTCTTACAAAATCGTTCACTATGTATGATGTACCCCAAACCATTTGCGATGCCATTGTTGACATATAGGCAGCAAGGAAAGCTGCCATAAGTAAACCAAGCCATCCTGTTGGCATAACATCCCTTATAACCATAACGTAAGTTGCACCCTTGTCGGATGCATCGGGGTAGAGCACGAGTGTTGCCAGCGCAACTATAATCCACGGCCAGGGTCTAATTGCATAATGTGCTATCTGGAACCAAAGGGTAGCCATAAGAGAATGCTTCTCATCCTTTGCGGACATCATACGTTGAGCAACATAACCTCCTCCTCCAGGTTCTGCACCGGGGTACCAGCTGGCCCACCATTGTACGCCAAGATAGGTTATGAAGGCAGTTAAGCTTAGCGTTAGGACTTGCCCCGTTGCAGAACCCTGTGTTTTTCCAACCTCAGGGAAGAAGGTGAAAACTGAATCGGGTAGTTGGGCTTTTAATCCTGTAATTCCACCCACATCGGGGTGGCGGAGTGCAAAAACAGCCAAAACGATGCATCCAAGCATTGCAATTATAAACTGAAAGCTATCGGTTAAGCTCACTCCCCAAAGCCCAGAGAGGGCTGAATAGAAGGCAACAAAAAGCATTAATCCACCCACAAGCATTAGGTGTGATGATATGTTTATCCCTAAAATATTAAACTGCTCTTGACCGAAGAAGGTTAGCTCGGGAAACATGACCCATAAAATTTTAACCATTGCCAGATTTACCCAGGCCAACACAACCACATTCATTATAACTCCAATGTATATTGCTCTGAATCCTCTAAGAAATCTTGCTGAAGGACCAGAATATCTTATGTTAACCAGCTCGCAATCGGTAAGGATACCTGCTCGTCGCCATAAGCGGGCAAAGAAGAATACGGTAAGCATACCTCCAAAAACCATATTCCACCATAGCCAGTTGCCAGCAATGCCACTTTCGGCTACAAGTTCTGTAATTGCCAAAGGTGTATCAGCCGCAAAAGTAGTAGCTACCATGCTGGTACCAGCAATGTACCATGGTAGGTTCCTTCCGCTTAAGAAGAAATCGCTTGTACTCCTGCTGGCTCGTTTGCTCATGTAAAAACCTATAGCCAGACTTACAGCAAAATAGCAAGCAATTATTAACCAGTCTATTGTTAGCATTTTATTATTTACGTGATTAATAAGAAAAATCTTTCCGAGTTTCGGGTGTTGAAAGTAGCTACTTAGTTGTAATAATCAAATAGCATCATGCTGTTTTGTGTTGTAAAAAATGAATATTGTTAACATTTCTTTTGATACTTTTGCTAAAAATAAAGCTTTACGATTGAAGACCTCCATTACATATAACCGTATTTGGGCAATTGCCTATCCAATAATAATTGGCAGCATTGCGCAGAACGTTATAAACGTTACTGATACCGCCTTTCTAGGACGTTTGGGTGAGGTTGCTCTTGGTGGAGGTGCCATAGGTGGCTTATTCTATCTAACAATAATGACCTTAGGCTGGGGGTTTGGTGTTGGTACTCAGATTGTGGTTGCACGAAGGTTTGGTGAGGGTGCTTACCGTCCCATTGGCAGGACTATTGAGCACGGTTTCTTGTTTTTAATGAGTTTGGCCGTTGTGCTATTTCTTACAGTAAGGTTCACAAGCGATGGCTTGCTCTCGTTTATGGTTCAATCGGATGCTGTTAGAGAAACCAGCCGTCAGTTTATTGATTATAGAATTTGGGGTGTTTTCTTTGCCCATACCAATTTTTTGTTCAGGGCATTCTACGTAGGTATTAGTCAAACCAGGGTTATTACCCTTACTACCCTTGTAATGCTGGTTGTTAATGTCTTTTTGGATTACTCTCTGATATTTGGCAATTTTGGTTTTCCTGAAATGGGGGTTAGCGGAGCAGCACTTGCATCGGTTATTGCAGAAGCATCATGTGTGCTGTCGTTTATTGCTTATACGCTGTTGAAAATTCCTCTATCAAAGTACAGGTTGTTTAGTTTTAAGGTTTTTAGTCGGAAGTTGCTTGTTCGTTTGTTAAGGGTATCTATGCCCATGATGTTTCAAAATTTTTTAGCTTTTGGAGTATGGTTCGTTTTCTTTTTAGTTATTGAAAAGATGGGGGAGGCGGAGCTGGCTATCTCAAATATTATACGTTCAATATATATCATTCTGCTTGTGCCAATTATGGGTTTTGCATCGGTTACAAACACCCTTGTTAGCTATCTTATTGGCAAAGGAAAAGAGAATGAGGTGCTTAGGGTAATTGGTAAAATATTGGTGCTTTGCGTTTCTGGAGTAGTGGCTATTGTTCTTGTTTTTATTGCTATTCCAAATCAGATTCTCTCAATATATACACATAACCCTCATTTAATTAGCTTGGGGATTCCAATACTTCATGTAATATCGGTATCAGCAGTTTTGCTGGGTTTTGGGTTTGTTCTTTTTAGCGGTGTATCAGGAACAGGAAAAACTAACGTGTCCTTAATTATTGAGGTAGTTACCCTTGTTTTTTACATTCTGTTTACTGTTATAATTGTATTGTATTTTAACGTATCGGTTGCTGTTGTTTGGTATGTTGAGATACTTTATGGTGTGTTCCTTGCAGGTTTTTCCTTTCTCTATCTTAAATCAAATCGATGGGTTGGCAAAGGGGTGTAGCAGGATAGTACAGTTTACTATTTACAAAATCTACTTATAATAAAATATGCTTGTTTTAATCCAAGTTCACCTGCTTTTCCCATATCAATACAACCATCAGACTTATTGTTGTTCATCAAGTTAATTAAACCACGATTATACCATGCTTCTGCCATATTGGGGTTTGTTGCAATGGCTTGGGAATACTTTTCTTTTGCAATTGTTGTGTTGCCCGTTAGGGCATAAATATTTCCTAAATTATAGTTTACTATTTCTTGGTTGGGTATAAGGTTTTTTAATTCATTAAGCAGCTCTATTGATTCGTCGAATGCCTGAAGGTCTAGCTCACTCGTTTTCCTTTCTGCTTGCTGCTGATGATTTTGCCCCATTGTTACTCCACCTACTTCATGTTCAAATGAAGCAATAAACGTTACCATATCGGCAATTTCTGCCGATAAGTTTATTATTGAAATGGGATCGTTAGGGTTAATCTCCAATGATTTTTTAAAGGCGTTAACTGATTGGTTATATCTATTCTTTGAACTAAAACTAATTCCTTCAAATAATGTATTTAGGTACTTACTGCTGGTTTTGATTGTATCAATTTTTATGGCTGTATTCTTAGCTTCAAGGGTTAAACCAATGTTATGCTTTTTAAGTTTATGGTTTAGCGTATCTATGGGTTTGTTTTGCTGGTTAAAAACCCTTAATTCATCAATAGGCACAACAACAACCCTGAAGAATGGGAGTATATCTATTGATTTGTTTCTGAACTCATCAATAAAAGGGATGGATTGTCGGGTAGAGAAATCGGAACTGAAGGTGATTAGCTCATTAAAGTTGTTGGTTGTATCAGTTAGCGGATTGCTATTGCGTTGGCTAAACCTCTTGGCAATGCTTTGTGCTAAGGATTTATCTTTTTGCGATTGGTATGTATCTCCTAAATTAGCATAAGCCGCTGAGCGGGCTAATAGAGCGTTGGCAAAATCTGGGAAAATAGCTAAAGCGCTTGTAAAGTCTTTTATTGCTTTATTAAACCTTTCGTTTTCGAAGTTAAGAATGCCCCTGTTGTAGTAAACAAGAACATTGTCAGGGTTAAGGCTGGTAACCTGATTAAAATCAACTAACGCCCTATCGTGGTTGCCTAATTTCCAGTGCATAAGTGCACGGTTATATATGCTTAGCGCATTATTGGGAGAAATCTCAATGGCTCGGTTAATATCATTTAATGATTTTTCTAATCTATCCAGCTTATTGTATGTTAACGACCTAACGTAATAGTTTATGGATGAGGTTGAATCCAGCTCGATAGCTTTATTCAGGTCGTCAATTGCAAGATGGTATTCATTCATCTCAAAGTATGCCCGGCCTCGTCTTCCGTAAGGTTCAGAATAGGATGGGGCTAACTCAATGGCATGTGAAAAATCAGAGATGGCTCTAAGGGTGTCAGCATTATAAAAACGGGCAGAACCTCTGCTAATCCAGGCATCTACATGCTTGGGCTGAAACTGTATTACTTTGGAAAAATCTTCAATAGATTTTTCATGCTGCTGCATTAGCAAGTAGTTAACGCCACGACTATAGTAGGCGTCGGCAGAGTAGGGCCTTAAATCAATGGCCATATCAAAATCAGCGAATGCATGATGGTATTTCGATTGCTTGCCCAGCGTTATCCCTCGGTAAAGGTATGCCTGTGAAAATACGGGATTATTATGGATAGCATGCGTGAAATCGCTTTTTGCCCCATGCAGATCATTAAGGTTATACTTTGCAACGCCCCTTAAAAACCATGCATCAGCTAAAGTTGTATCGTTTCTTATTAGGAGGGTTAGCATGTTTATGGCTTTGGAGTAGTCTGCCGTTGCAATAAAATTACGCCCCTCGTTTAAAAAGTAAGCCTTGTTTAGCTGGGCAAATGCGCTGGAGAGCATCAGCATAAAAACGAAACTTGCAATAAGTGTGATTTTGTATGAGTATTTTGTACGTTTCACCAGTTATAATCCTAATTGTTAAAGGTTATCTCACCAATATTATGCATATTTCTTATTACCCTTTCTTGGTAGTTTAGCATATACTTTGAGGGGTTCTGTGGATTTCTTCTTAAAGGGTTTGGAAGAACAGTTACCAGGAGTGCCGCTTCGTTTTTATTTAGATTATTAGCCGATTTATTAAAGTATTCCGTTGATGCTGCTTCCACTCCGTAAATGCCTGGCCCAAATTCTGCAACATTAAGGTAAACCTCCATAATCCGTTTCTTGCTCCATAGGGTTTCTGTAAGAATGGTAAATCCCGACTCAAGTACTTTTCTAGTCCATGATTTTTTATGCCAAAGGAATACGTTTTTTGAAACCTGCATGCTAATAGTGCTGGCACCGCGCGTCCTAATTCCTTTTTTCATTTCATCCAGCGCCTCTTCAATTGATTTGAAATCAAAACCCCAGTGGCTAAGAAAAAGGTTATCTTCTGCAGCAATTGTTGCTTGAATTATATTGGGTGAAATGGATTCTACATTTACCCAGCTTTGCTGGATGGGTTTTAGTTTTGTTTGTTCTGTTTTAAAGTACCTATGTACCATAAGCCAGGTTGATGGTGGGTTTACCCATGTATATATTACGGTTAATAATATTATTGCCAGAAATACTGCGATGATTAGGTTGAAAAAACCACTCAAAAGCCATTCTGTTCTGCTTAGAGGTTTGTTTAGTTTTATGCTATGGTTGCTGTTCAATGTCATTGCTTTTATATAATATCTGACAAATCTATCAAAAAAAGCGGAACATGCTTGCTCCGCTTTTTTAAGTATTAACAAATAAAAATTATTGTTTTATAATACGTTTTGTTGTTGTTATTGAGTCTGAGATAATTTTAACGAAGTAAATACCCGCAGAGTAATTTGAAATATCAATGGAATGATTTTGTTTATGCGTAGATTCTGAAAGCATTAAACGGCCAGTCATATCAAAAACATGAAATCTAAAAGGCATTTCGGCATTCATTTTTATTACCCCACTGGTTGGGTTTGGAAAAACAGTAATAGACTCTTCATTCAGGCTCGGAGCGGTTGTTTCTGCCTCGAGAGCAATTGTTTTTCTAACATTTGCGTTATATACACCAATTATTGTATCACTAACCTCAAATCCCTCCTTAGTAGCTGTTAAGCTAAGCTCATTATTAGGAATAATATCCTCAAAGAGAACAAAACCATCGCTGTTTGTTAACTTGCTGTCATTAGCAAGTGTTACTTCCGCCTCTTCAATTGCCTCTGAACCATCAGTAACTTGTATTACCACATTGTAAGTTATAATATCTAATGTATCAAGGACAATTACGGGATCGTTAGCCTGTGTAACCGGGGAAGTTGTACCTGAAGTGCTTAAATAGCCATTTTTAGAAACCTCATAGCTATAGCCTGAAGCACTTTGTGGTACCCCATTAAAAATTACCTCACCATCGTTATTGGTTAATTTTGTTCCATAGTCATCCAGCAAAACTTTAACTGTTCCTAAAGGCTCTTCGTTGTGTCTTGAAACCAATTCGAAGGTTACGCTAAATGTTTCTTCGGTAGTAAGCTCAATTTCTTCTGTGTTACTGCCCGTTACATTCAATGTATTTGAGACAGGAGAATAACCATCTAGCATAGCCGTGTAAGAGTTATTTCCCTCGGGTAATGGGATTATTACTTCGCCATCTTCGTTTGTGAAAAACGAGTTGCTATTTGTTAAAATTTCCGCATCTTCTAGTAGAGTTTCGTCCTCGGATTTTACTATAAAAGTAATATCATATTCAGGTGAGAGTGTAATGGTTCTTTCAATGTTTGCATTTTGAATATTAATATGTTCGCTGATAGGAGCAAAGCCATCCTTTTCAACTGTATATTCATAGTATCCATTGGGTATTTCAAATGAAACCATTCCATCCTGATCCGTTTGCATATCCTCATCGTTAATACTAACAGTGGCATCTTCAATTGGCGCATCACCATCGTTAACAACTAGGGTAAAGGTAGGATTCTCTGTAGGTTCAATAACTTTTAACCTTAGGGCTATGTTGCCAATTGAAGAGCTGCTAAGTAGTTCCAGCTCATCCTCGCTGTTAAGCCTCCAGAACTGGCCGTTTTTAACTTGATCAAATCCAACATGCAAAGGTGTGTCAGTTAGTTGCTTAACAGCTATAAAGTAATTTGCCCCAGGCTCAAGGTATGTTTGGTCAATGGAGTAGCTTGTTACTGTTTGGGAATGCGAAATTTCTTGATATAGTTCTTGTTCATATTTTAACGACAAGGTGCTATCCAGTGGGCTTATCTCATATATTTCGACATTGAAAGTGCTTGGCTCATCAAACTCTGGCCAATAAATCTCAATTGCATCAGCAACAACCTCGTTATGTATCGGGTAAATATTTCCGAATGCTACGTTTTTTCCAGCTGAAAAGCCTCCGGCAACACCGTATTCATCAGCATAGTCAGTAGCAATAATATTTGATGAGATTGTAAAAGTGAACGAGTCGGTACTCTCTTTATCTTTCTTCTCACCTGTATCAGAGTCAACCATGCTGTAATTGATACTGTATGAGCCCTCGTCAGTGAATGATGGCACATCGGGCAAAGTGTAGAACTTTGATTCTCCCGTTTCAATTACGTCTTGAATATCAAGCTCCGATTCGAAATCATCAAGCGAAGGGATTGAAACTTTAACAGCAGAGCTGTTGTCGTTGTATTCTAAACCAAAATTATATACTTGAGCATTAATTTCATAATTCATTGAGTTGGCTAAAATTTCAGGAACTTTTGAGAATGGTAGGTGATATGCCGAAACCTTTAAGTCAGGCGAGTCAAGCATTCCAATTAGTACGTTGTCTATGGCAGCTTGTACGCCATTGTCATCAATATTCTCATAAACAAATGCAATTCTCACATCTTTCTCCTCATATCCATCTAATTCAATGGTAACTAGGTCTTGATATAGGTTGTTCTCATTAGTATCGTCCCAACTATCTAAAACCTCCCAGGTTTCTTGTTCAACATCCATAATCATTACATGAAAATGGGTGTATAGGTCTTGTGAGGGTACGTTCTGAAAGTATAGCCAAAAATATAAGCTCATTGTTTCATCAGGAATGGATACTGTATCCATTGATGCCAGCCAGGTTAGATTAGGTGCTTGTGAACTAATGGCTGCTGATCTGCTGCCTGAATGGATATATGTGCTTCCCTGTCCGAAAAAGCTACTTGGAGTACATAAAAACCATTTTGGGCTGTCAGCGGTGGCTAAATCTGCTCCAGATAAATCTGTACTTCGGAGAATCTCCCATTTTTCAGGATCTAACTCGTTGTCATAAGTTTCAAAATCCTCAAAGTAAACGGTACTCGTTTTACTAACTAGCTGGCTATTATGAGCCACGCTCTCATCATTGCTAATAAAAGCGCTGGTGCCTTCTCCAAAAGGAGAGTATTCTGCCTGACTGTATATGCTTACATTGAAAATCAAGCTGAATAGGGATAGTAGAAGTATTATTCTTGTCATAATATTTATGTTTAATTCAATAATCTAAAGCAGAAAAAACTAGGTATTATAGCAGATGCAACTTAGTACAAAATGCTGCCTACTACAAATATAGCATAAAGATTATTGATAACCAAAAAGAAAGCCCTTTACGAACGTTTAACGTAAAGGGCTAAATTTTGGTTACTTAAAAAATTTATACTTTTTTTAAAGCCTGATTTAAATCCGCAATAATATCCTCAACATCTTCAATTCCAACGGCAAAACGAACCAGACCATCAGTAATATTCGCTTTCGCTTTTGCTTCAGCGCTCATTTTTGAGTGCGTCATGGAGGCAGGGTGCTGAATAAGCGTTTCAATTCCACCAAGAGAAACGGCAAGCATGGCAAGTTTAACGTTATTCATTAAAGTTTTTCCCGCATTAAAACCACCCTTAACTTCAAAACTAATCATTGCGCCCGGACCATCCATCTGCTTTTGTGCTAATTCATATTGTGGGTGCGATTTTAACCCGGGGTATTTAACCCATTCTACCTTGGGGTGGTCTTCTAGAAACTGAGCAACTTTAATTGCATTTTCTTGTGCTCGTTCAATCCGTATTGCTAGAGTTTTTATACCTCTTAAAACCATGTAAGCCTGATGTGGATCCATATTACAACCCATGCCAACCATAGCGGGGCGTAGCTTTTTGTAAAGCTCCTCAGTACGGGTTACAATCATTCCAGCAACAATATCGGCATGGCCATTAAGGAATTTAGTCATGCTGTGAAAAACCACATCAACCCCCATTTCAATTGGGCGCTGTAGGTAAGGGCTACAAAAAGTATTGTCAATAACGGTTACTAAATCATGCTCCTTGGCCAGCTTTACGCAAGCCTCAATATCCGTTATCTCCATTGTTGGGTTTGTAGGTGTTTCTATGTAAAGAACCTTCGTATTTGGTTTTATAGCAGAGCGGATGTTTTCAATGTTAGATGTTGATAAGTAGGTTGATTCAACTCCAAATTTCAAGAAGTATGACTCCATTATGTTTCTGGAGGGACCATAAACTGCATCGGTACTAATCATATGATCACCCTGACTAAGCAGCCCCATATATATTGTTGATACGGCACCCATTCCTGAGGCGGTAGCAATACCACCAAAGCCACCTTCCAGAATGGCAACCTGTTTTTCAAGCGCTTGTATGGTTGGGTTACCAATTCGTGTGTAAATAAAACCATCGCTCTCACCAGCAAAGCGCTTTGCACCCTGTTCGGCATCGTCAAAAGCAAAAGTAGATGTTTGATAAATTGGAACTGTGGCACTGCCAAATTTATCTTTCTCAGTTCCAGCATGGATTAGTTTGGAGTTAAATCCCATTTTACTATCTGTACTCATTTCTATTTATTTTTAATTAATTCCCTGCAAAGGTAAAAAAAATGGTTTTGGTCGGTTCTAAACATCAAACTTTAGGTCAATTTCAGTTAATCTACCTTCATATGACATATATTAATTCAGGTTAATAACACTTCAATTTTATAATATATGTTATTAAACACCCGCCTAAACGTTAGGGGAATAGGTTGTATTAAGGGGTATAAATATAATAGTAATTAAAAAAATTTATAGATTTGCTGTTCACAAAATTGACTAACCATTAAAATAATGAATATGAGTAAATTAGCAGTTGTAGCATTGGGCGGGAACGCTTTGCTTCGTGGAAATCAGGTGGGAACCATAGAGGAACAGGAGCAGAATACTACCGATACCCTTGAAAACTTGATTTACCTGATTAAGGAGGGGTATAATCTTGTAATTAGCCACGGCAACGGACCTCAGGTGGGTAATATCCTTATGAGAAATGATGCTGGTGAGGAGATGTATGGAATTCCTCAAATGCCTTTGGATGTTTGCGTTGCCGATTCGCAAGGCGGAATAGGTTATATGATTGAGCGAGCCCTAAGAAATGTGCTTCGCAAGCATGGAATTGACAAGGAAGTATGCTGCCTGGTAACTCCTGTTGTTGTTGATAAGGACGACACTGCTTTTGAAAATCCAACCAAACGAGTAGGTAAGGTATACTCCAAAGAGGATGCCGATAAGCTTGCAAAAACCAAAGGGTGGGTTTTTAAGGAAGAGGTAAAGGATACAGGTACTGGTTGGAGAAGGGTTGTTCCATCACCACAACCCATGAGTATTCTCAACGAGAAAGTTATTAAGCAACTGGTTGATCAGGGGATAATTGTTATCGCTTCTGGTGGTGGCGGTATTCCAGTTTACATTGATGAGAAAGGTGATGTTCGCCCTTCAGAGGCAGTAATTGATAAGGATTTAGCTTCAGCACTTATGGGCGGAAGAATTGATGCGGATGAGTTTTACATTCTTACCGATGTACCATACGTTTACCTAAATTATAAGCAGCCCAATGAGAAGAAGTTAGAGTTCCTTGATAAGGCTGATACCGAGAAGTATATTTCCGAAGGTATGTTTGGTGAAGGCAACATGGCTCCAAAAATTAATGCATGCTTAACCTTTATTGAAGAAGGTGGAAACATGAGCGTTATTACCGAAGCAACGAAGCTTGAAGATAAGAGCTTTGGTACAAAAATCACCATGAAGTACGACGATTAATTGTTTAACTTAATAAAACCAATAATTATGGCTTTTAATTTAAAGAACCGTAGCTTTGTTAAGCTATTGGATTACACTCCAAAGGAGATACAGTTCCTACTTGACCTATCAGCAGATCTTAAAGCGGCTAAGTATGCTGGAACTGAGCAGCAGAAATTGAAAGGAAAGAACATTGTGCTTCTTTTCGCCAAGGACTCTACACGTACTCGCTGTGCGTTTGAGGTAGCTGCTCTTGATCAGGGAGCGCACGTAACGTATCTTGGTCCTGCTGGATCGCAGATGGGGAAAAAAGAATCCATGGAAGATACCGCTCGCGTTCTTGGACGCATGTATGATGGTATTGAGTATCGTGGTTTTTCACAAGAGATTGTAGAAACGTTGGCAGAGCATGCAGGCGTACCTGTTTGGAACGGTTTAACCAACGAGTTTCACCCAACCCAAATTCTTGCCGACTTCCTAACCATGCGTGAGCATAGCAACAAGCCTCTTTGTAACCAAGCCTTCGCATACTTAGGCGATGCACGCAACAACATGGGTAATTCCCTTATGGTTGGTGCTGCTAAAATGGGCATGGATTTCCGTGCAGTTGCTCCAAAGGAGTGCTGGCCATCGGATGAACTTTACAACCAGTGCCTTGAGATAGCCAAAGTAACGGGTGCCAAAATTACCCGTACCGAGAGCGTTGAGGAGGGTGTTAAAGGTTGCGATTACCTTTATACTGATGTTTGGGTATCAATGGGAGAACCAGAATCGGTATGGGAAGAGAGAATTAAGCTTCTTAAGCCATACCAGGTGAACAAGAAAGCCATGGAGCTTACTGGAAATCCTGACTGTAAATTCTTGCATTGTCTTCCTGCATTCCATAACCGCAAAACTGAGGTTGGAGAAGATATTTATAAGAAGTTCGGACTGGAATCTATGGAGGTTACCGAGGAGGTATTTGAATCTGACGCAAGCGTAGTATTCGACGAGGCTGAAAACCGTATGCACACCATTAAGGCTGTTATGGTAGCTACGTTAGGATAGTTATTTCTTAATTTTTTTAGAAAAGGCAGCAAAAAAGCTGCCTTTTTTTGTGCTATTACAAAAAAAATGCTATAATTTTATATTAGTATTAAATAAATTGTATTAGCTATGAATATTTACATTGGCAACATTCCTTACAGCATGTCTCCTGACGACATAAAGGAAGTTTTTTTGCCTTATGGCAATGTTTTAAACGTTAGAATTATCACCGATAAGCAGTCTGGTCGATCTAAAGGCTACGCTTTTGTTGAAATGGAGAATGAGGAGGATGCCCAAAATGCGATTAAAGCGCTTAACGAAACGGAAGTGAAGGGTAGAAATGTGAAAGTTAATACTGCCCATCGCAAAACAGAAACAACCTAGTATTCCTGCTTTTTAATCAAGGGTCATTTATATTTTAGATTTTAATCAGAAGACCTGTTCTGCTTGGCATGCTGTTAATAGGGTAACCTTTTAGTTTACCGAATAAACAGTTCCATTACAAAGTAGTATGTTACAACACCTGAAACGGCAAATTTTAAACCAGTGCCCAACAGGAAGCCAATAAATGAGCCCAAAGCAGATTTCAGAGCAAACCGATGATTCTGATTGGAGGACATTTCACCAACAAATGCACCTAAAAAGGGGCCAACAATTATTCCAAAGGGAGGGAAAAAGAATAAGCCTACAACCAAACCAAGTGTAGCACCCCAAACGCCACGCTTGGTTCCTCCAAATTTTTTAGTTGCCCAAACAGGTAAAATATAATCAAGAATTGTGGCTACCGCAGCTGCTATTCCCAGCCAAAGTAGAATTTTTGAGTCAATAAATCCCCAACGGGTATAGTGAAGAATTAGCAATCCCCCAAAACTAAGTGGGGGGCCTGGTATTACGGGAAGGATGCATCCGAGTAAACCTAAAACTATTAATATGCCCGCAACAGTAATAAGTACAAAATCCATTCAGGTAATTTTTTTGTTTGGTTTGTAAATATACTCGGTTATTGTATTTTCTTATGCAAACATTCAATATTTTTTTGGCTTTACCATGTCAAATTATGTAATTTTATGGTTGATATTTAACAACACTAATTACTTATGGAAACTAAAGGGGTAAGCATTAACCTGTATGGTAAAGTGCAACAGGTTGGTTTTAGATACTTTGTTTTTAAGCTTGCATCAGAAGTAGGAGTGAAGGGGTTTGTCAAGAATATGCCCGATGGCAGCGTTTATGTTGAGGCGGAGGGTGATCCTCATCAGGTAGATGTTTTTGTTGAGCATTGTAAAATAGGCCCGCCCCATTCGCAGGTAACCCGTTTTAACGTTGTATCAATTCCTGAGCAGGATTTTAAGGAGTTTACCATTAGGTAGGGATATTTCAGACAATAAATTCTGTAGATTGGTTTACCTTAAGCCCTGTAATTTTTTGGATACCAGTTTACACTTTGAATAGTAAAACTTTAACGTTGATTTAAAGGGAAATAAAATCACACTATAATATACCATAATGATTTTCAAAAGTGTTATAAAATATGTTATTACAATAAAAAAATAAACCTAATTTTGTGTAATATTGTTTTTTTAAAAAGTTTTCTATCACGATTAATCATCAAAATAAATCTTTTTTCCTTTGTTTATATTGTAGGTTCTAACTTCCAAAAACGAACTTGTAATATAGGAGGAAACCATTGGGAAGAAGTTTACTTTTTATTTTGTTGTTGAGATGAAATATTTAAAACAGCGGATACAACATAAGTATATCCGCTGTTTATAACTGTTTGCTATGAAAAGAACATTAATTATTATTTTTATTGTCTTTGTTTCTCAACATTTTGCAAAATCTCAAACTAATGCATTTGAGATTGATTTAGGACTTAGTTTTCAAAAAAGACTCGTTGAGGAAGCGGAAAGACATAGCGGTGATATGTTTGAAGTTGATGTTACTATACATCGGAAATGGTATGGAGCCTCACTTCATTATTCATACTATAAAAATATCAATAAGGTGGATTTTACTTTGATAGGGATTGAGGGGCATAATTATGAACACCATTTTTCCCAAACATTTTCACTTAAAGCACATATCTTACCAGTTGATTTATCTTGGATAAGAGTGCTTTTTAATATTGGGCTATCTGGAACTTATGATCAAAGAACTGTTTCACAAATTAACACGATTCATCCAGATTTATTATTGCCCTTTTCGCATTATAAGCATACTGAGGAGTTATTAATAGGCTATAATTTTGGTTTTGATATTGGTATTATTCCTTCAAAGAGTGTTTACCCTTTTATTCGTGCTCAGTACATTGATACTTCAAACTTGGCTATGATAGGAGTAGGGGTTAGGTTTGATATTCATTAGCAAAGGCTAAAATTCTATGATTAAACATATTTATATTCTGATTATTTTTATCTTGCTTGGAAATGTTGTTTTAGCGCAAGATGATTATAAATACACCTTAAAAAGTGGTGTAGGGTATTTTTCAAAACTAAATACTGAACACCCTGGTTCAGTAGCTTGGTTTGAAGGTGGAGTTAACACATCCAATGGATTTTACACTAATTTACGTGTTGCATATGGTGTAATGACTAGTATTATGGGGAAAGAAACTGGTCCTTTTGAGGGGCAAACTATGCTTTCTTTATATTTTATGTCTCATATAACCTTTACAAGGCCAATAAATTTTTATGGGAATCATTTTTTTGAGCCTGGAGTAGGCTTTCACTATACTCGTGGGTATCGCAATTCACCATCCTATGATATTTCAGTGGAGTTTGATGAACACGAGGATTCTTTTTTGGTTTATCTTGGTATTGATGCTGGATATGAGCCATATAACAATGCAGGTTTAACATTTGTTGCAGATTATTACTACCAATTTAACAATGGTTTTTATCTTGGTTTCCGCACCGACTTCTACTCATCAGCGTTTCTTTTTGAGGCAATAACAGTTTCTCCAGTTTTTGGCGTAAGGTTTTAGTATTAGCCTTATAAACCATATAATTTCCGTTATGCTATGAATGGATTATCTCATTTTCATACCCAAAAATCCCCTTCCTCTTAATTGTTTTTGAAACGTATTTGGGCACCATTTTTTCCCAACGCTTATCGTTGGCGCGCATAAGGCGCAGAACTTCGTTTGGGACAATATCCAGCCATTTACTTTTGGCCTTGCGTAGGTTACGTATTTTTCGATTATCAACAAGGTAGTTAAAAATATGCTTTACGTCTGGTTCCATTTCAATGTCATCAACAAGAAGAATCTTCCCCGTTTTTCTGTCGAGGGCAGGGTATATGTAGAAGCGGGTGTTGTTGGGGAACATACGCCCCATTGCCTCTAGTATTCCGCCTCGTAGGTTTGTGTAATACTTTTTATCAAGCACCTTTTTAAAGGTGGGTACGCCAAGTATAACCCTTAGGTTAAGTATTCTGAAGCGGGAGAAATAGTCAACCAGTTTGTAAAACTCCTGAAAGTTTGATACGAGCACATTTTGCCCCATGCCGTTGAGTAGGTCAACCCTGTCAAGAAAGTCGCGTTCATTTATCTCGCCCTCCTCCAAAAGATTATTCAGGGTAATCTCGCAAATTTGCAGGGTGTTGTGCGACGAGAAATTTTTATCCTCCTTAAAAAGAGCGTAGGATGTTTTAAGTATATCGAAGCCAACGTATGTGATTGGTCTGAAACGACCACGAAGCACCAGAGCGTTCTTCTTGTAAAGAAAATCGGAAGGTTGGTGAACCTCGCCATACCTGTCGAACATAACGGCCGATGTCATCCCATTTTTAACGAGTTGCACGCACAGCAGCCTATTGTCAACGTAGGAAAGGTCGGGGCCCGTCATGCGAGCCATGGTTATTTCTACCCTGTCGGTATCCAGATTATCGAGAAGCGATTGGAGAAAAACGTTAGGTCTGTCGTGGTAGTAGTAGCAGGCAAAAATTAGGTTTACGCCAAGCGTACCCAGTGTGTATTGTTGGAGAACAGCATCATTCTCAAGCAGGCGAATATGAATAACCACCTCATTTGGCGCGCCCGTTTTTGAGTTCTCAAACTTAACGCCCAGCCAACCATGCCCTTCATTTGTTTTCTTATAGTTAAGAGTTTCAACGGTATTGGCAAAGGAGAAGAACCTAACATCTGGAGCTCTCTTCTTATCAAGCACGGTGAGCAGGTCTTTATACTCAGCCTCCAGCATTTTTTCAAGCCTGTTAAGGCTAACGTACCGTCCACTTTTGCCCTGATTGTAGAAATGGTCGCTAAAGGTTTTATCGTAGGCCGATATGGTTTTGGCAATGGTTCCCGATGCCCCTCCTGCCTGAAAAAATGAGCGGGCTACCTCCTGACCACCCCCAATCTCGGCAATGGAGCCAAAAATTTTATCGTCAAGATTTAGCATAAGCGCCTTGCGCTTGGTGGTGAATACTTCGCGTTCCATAAAGCCAATTTTGCCATTAAATGTAGGGAAAATCATTCTATTGTCCCATGTAACAACAAAAAAATATGGTGAAAGTTCTATTTGAATTCACTGTTGTCCGGGTAAAAAAATATGTCGTCCCTACGGGACGAGAGTTTTGCTTTAAAAAGAGAAAAAGAACCCCCTTTAAATCAAAGTCCCGTAGGGACGTAACAAAATCAACACATTAACAAATTATTGTGAATTTTCTCCGGACACTACTGATTTGAATTTTTATCTCTGGCAGGGTTTTGGGGTACTGTCAGGGTGTAAAGGAATTATTTTGGATTTTGAAACTGCTCAAACAAATTCCTGTTGCGCTCCAAATCCAAATGCATCCTTTTTGGTGCAGGAATCAGCTCCATAACACTATATTTGTCCCAGAAATCTGGGTTGTAGGAGTATTCTTTATCAAATATATCCACAGTTGGCTTTTCGGTTTTTGCCCAACGTACCCTTACCCTATCTGAATAGCTCTTTGAAATATCATGAACGTATATAGTTTTTGATGAGAAAGAGCTTTCCCAAATAAAAAGCCTGGGGTAGTATAGCCCATCGTTACTTTTCTCAAAACTTTGGATTAAATGGTTGCGAAATCCATCATCAAAATCCCATAACATCTCGTACTTTAGAATACCTTTATCGGTACGATTGATATACAGATTACATGTAAGAGTAAATTTTCTATTCTCAATCTCTTTGATATGTTTGGGTAAAAATCCAATCACATCAATGGTGTCGTTCCTGTCATAAATTTCTTTCAGAAAGAAGAAATCGTTCTTATCCAAAAAGTCTCTATTTGTGAAGCATTTGTTCTTACTACATCGCTTAAAGGCATGGTTGTATGCGTTGATTATGGCATTGGAACGCTTGAAGCTTGCTGTGAGCCTTTTCATATGGGGGTTTGTATAGAATTCGGAGCGGAAATCGTCGGAAGTTCGTAGCTCGTTTGTCAAGATTCTTGTGCTCTCGTTGGTGGTATTTATACCGTAATCGAGAATAGTTATATCCGCCTCAGCAAGGGAGCTGTAAACAGAATCCTTAGGATGTATTGTAGTTTCACGAAAAAAGGCAGACAGTGTATGTGGACGACGGTTAAACGTGCGCCTACGATTTTTTATAGCTTCCCAAGCTATTTGTTTTGCCTTATCGGATGGTGCAGAAATAAAAATGGGTTTAATTTTGTGGGCAAGTGGTTCAATGTGAATATCAGCTCGGTTGGTGCTATCTTGAAAATAGCTTAAAGGTAGCTTTGATACTCCATAGGTAATTGACGAAAACACGATGGTATCGGTGGGTATAACCTGTTTTGGTAGTTTAAGAGTAAAGTGCCCCTGCTCGTTGGTTGCGGTGCCAATGGACTGACGTTTTTGTAAAAAAACATTGCTGAATTTAATTGGCTCTCCGCTCTTCTTATCTAATAATCTACCCGAGAGCTCTACCTGAGCAATACAGTTAGCAGAGAATAAACTAAGTAAAACAAGAAATAATAGCGTTCTCATAATCCACTTAGTATTTGTTGTACGAGACAACTTCATCTAACACCTTCCTTCTTTTCTCCCTAACCTCTGGCTTTTCAGGGTAGCCAAGGGTTATGATTAGGATGGGTCTTTTATTTTTAGGAATAGATAGCAGTTTTTTCACCTTAGGCTCATCAAACCAACCAATCATGCATGAGCCAAGCCCCTCGGCAGTGGCTGCGAGGCAAATATGCTCGGCTGCAATGCCTATGTCAATTAGCGGGAAGTGCTTACGCTTAACCATGCTTCCAAAGTTGGATGTGAAGTTTGCCCCCTCCATTACAATTACTATATGGATTGGCGCTTGCTTTGTGAAGTGATTCATCCCCAGTATTTTGCTAGATGTTGTATCGGCCAGCTTATTCTTCAGTTCCTGATCGTTAACCACAATAAACTTCCATGGCTGTGCATTGCATGCTGAGGGTGCCACATGAGCCGCTTGAAGAATCCTTTCAAGCTTATCATTTTCTATCGGTTTACTTGTATACCCTCTATCGCTCTGGCGATTTTTTACTAATGATTGGAATATTTCGCTTGTATTCATTTTATTGATGTTGATTGATTTTGGAAATTAGTACTCCTCACTAAACATTTTTAGTGCATTAGACTCTGCAACTATTATTCCTTGGCCTCTCTCTGCCAGTACTATCATGGCTTTTGCAACATCGCTGGCATAAATGCCACGGTATTTTTTGAGTGGGCCAATAAATAGGAATCGGAAAATGGAGTATAATGCTTTTCCAATATCTTCGCCCAGCCTTTTCTCGCTGCGTTTACCAAGTAGGAGGGAAGGGCGAACGATGACCAGCCTGTCAAAACCAATCTTTTTCAGTTCCTCTTCGGTCTCACCCTTTGTTCGCAGATAAAAGTTACTTGAATTAGGGTTGGCCCCAATTGAGCTAACCAATGCAAATCGATTTATCCCTGATTCTTTTGCCTTCTTTGCAAAATCAACCACCATCTCAAAATCAACCTTGCGGAATAACTCTTTTGAACCAGCCTTTTTCATTGTTGTTCCTAGGCAACAGAATGCAGTGTCAATATTTTGGGGGATTGAGTAGCCCCCTGAATCAAAATCAATATGAGCCAATTTACTGGATTCTTGTTTTGGCTTCCTTCGCGAGATGCTGTGGATGGTTGTATAATTCTTATTTTCTAAAAGTATCTCTACAAGATTTCTTCCAACTAATCCTGTTGAGCCTATTACTGCTGATGTTTTCATTATAAAATATAGGTTGGTGCTAATTATCAAAAGTAGTAACTCTTGAACTTAGCACCAAATGAATTTATATAGCAGGATGGGAAAAAAGCTGAATGCTAGAAAATAATTCTATACTGAGGTATTAGCATGAATGGGGATTGATAGATAAAGTCTCTTTCGCCAGTTCTTTCGTTAAAACTCTCCCCGTGAACATTCTCTACATTGAACAAATTGGTAATTTCTATAGCCCATTCCTGTGTTACGCCCATTTTGTTCGACCTAAATGAAATTTTAAGGTCGGTTTTATGGTAATTACCAAGCTGCTCGCTAAAGGCTCTGCTATAGTCCCATTGGCGCTCATACTCCTGAGTAGCCTCATTAAGCACTGCCTCCCAGGGAGTGGTACGCTTGCCTCCAGCAAGCATTGTTTTAATATCAATTGCAAGGGACTGCTTAACTTTTGGATTGTTTTTACTTAGCTCAAATTCCTTACCAATAAGCCCGTTAACCACATAGTTGTTATTAAATGCGCTATTGTATGTACTATTGTCGCTACCGGTATATTTCGATTCAAAAAGCGAGGTAGTTACAAGAAAGTAGAGCCCTTTGTTTAAGAATCGTTCCAGTGTTAACTCAACCCCATAATTTTCGCCAGTTCCTTTGTTTGCCAGGTAGTACGATGGCATGCTAAATTCAAAGCTGGCTCCATTATTAAGAATGGAGAATGAGTTACTACCCATATCATCAACTGGCGCGTCAAAAATGTGTTGGTAGTATGTTTCAAGTTTAATACGGGTAAACGGATTTATTTTAAAATCGTATCCGAGTACTACGTGGTGGCTTTTGGTTAAGCCCAAATCCGTATTTGTTAGCTCGTACGTGTTGTTATCCTGAGGTTCTTGTAGGAAATAAACGAATAGGGGTGATGTTTGGCTATGTAACCCGTAACCAATACTAATGGCATGGCGTGGAGCAAAACCGTACTTAATGCCAAAGCGTGGCTCAATGGAGTGGCTGTTATTAAAAGCAAAGTAGTTATGATGTAGCCCTGAGGTTATTGTAACGCTGTTGGTTGGGCGGTACTGCCATTGAATGTATGGTTGAACGAGCCAGGTATTCCCATCGAAATCAATTTGGCTTCTGTAATCGTTATACTGCTTGAACCAAGTATCATCGTAAAAATTACTAATAAGTAGTTTGGCTCTTACCCCTCCTTTAAGGGTATGTTGTGAGTTGAACCTGTGGCTTACTATTGCAGAGGCAGATAAGCGGTTATCTACCATATTTGAGTTATACACCATGAATTTTTCCAGGTTGTTGCCCAAGGTGTCAACCCTGTTTATTGCTTTTTGCCCCATGGCGGCAAAAGTGGTTTTAAGGTACGTGTTGGGGTTAAAAGAGTAGTGCGATGATATTCCAACAACCCCCATATCAGTTCCTGAAGTAATGTCAAAACCATCACCGCCATAGTAATTAAGTTGTTCATCTGTTGTATCGGTTCGGCTGTCCCAAATTTCAATATTGCTTAAGCCACCAAGACCAAACATTGATATATGTCCAAGCTTAGTGTTTGGAAAGTTTAATTTAAACGATAAATCCTGATATTGTGGGACTCCAACCGTTCCAAAATCCATTCCAAGCTTCTCAAATACGCCCATTGTAGAGTACCGATAGTTGATTAAGAATGACGACCCTTTTGAACGGTTAATGGGCCCTTCGGCACCCAGTTCAAAACCATTAAAACCAATTTGACCAAGAAATTCGAACTGCTCATTATTTCCATCCCGCATTCGTAGGTCGAAAACTCCTGAGAGCGCATTACCGTATTCAGCGGGGAAAGCACCTGTAAGAAAATCGGAATTTTCAAGTAGCGTATTATTAAGCATGCTAACTGGTCCGCCTGTTGTTCCTGACATGCCCCAGTGGTTGGGGCTGGGAATATCAACGCCGTTCAGGCGCCAAAGTAGTCCCATGGGTGAGTTACCACGTATTATTATATCATTTCTTGAGTCGTCAACCCCAACAACACCGGCAAAGTTGGCTGCCATTCGGGCAGGGTCGTTTCGGCTGCCAGCGTATCGTTCGGTTTCCTCTACGGTAAATCCACGTGCGCTAACGGTTGCCATTCTGTTTAGCGACTCGGTTTTATCCACCTCATGCGTTATTACCACTTCGTCAACAGCAAGAGCCATCTCTTCCATGTAAATATTAAGAACAAGCTCTTTACCCGCCTGAAGATTGATGTTGTTCATTTCAACCTCGTGGTAACCCATGTATGTTACTTTAAGGCTAATACGACCAACCTCAACATCGTCAAAACGAAAATTACCATTCTCATCGGTGGTTGTACCCTTTTGTGGGTCAGTGTGTGTAAGAATTATGTTAGCACCAGGTAGTGTTACTCTGGTTTCGCTATCCTTAACCGTTCCTCGAACGGTTTGTGTTACAGATTCTCCAAATAAATTACTTGTTGCCAATAAAAAAAGTGCCAAAAAAGTTAGTCTCATTTGTTTTAGGTTTTTTTAACAATAATTATTTTTAAAATTATCAGGCAAGCAAAAGTTATGCCATAAAAATGGCAAAGGAGTTTTTAATAATTATGATTTTTGGTTAATGAGAACTAATTGTCTATTAGATTACTCTCTAATAGTTCGCGGAGTTTTTGTATAGAAATATCTTCCTGTATTTCTCCTTCCTTCACAAATGAAATTTTTCCACTCTCTTCGGATACTACAATAACAAGGGCATCGGTAATTTCACTTATACCGAGGGCAGCCCTGTGCCTTAAACCGTAGAAGGCAGGAATATCAGTTTTTTCTGTTAAAGGTAAAATACATCTTACAGCGTAAATCTGGTTACTTTTAATAATCATAGCACCATCGTGAAGGGGGCTGTTTCTGAAGAATATATTTTCAATTAAGCGGCTGGAAGTTTCTGCATTTATGATGTCTCCGGTCTCGGCATAGAGCTGTAAGTTTGATTTTTGGGTAATTACTATTAGCGCACCAACCCTGCCTTCAGCCATATTTCTGCAAGCTCTAATAATACCTTCAATGTTAACAGGACTGTCAACCTTTTTCCCTTTTAAAAAAAGTAGCCGTTCCAAGGTAAACTGATTTTTGGAGAAGTAACGTGTACCAATAAGTAGAAGGAATCTTCTTATTTCTTGCTGGAAAACTATGATTAATGCGATTACCCCCACACCAATAATTTGACCCAGGATACTACCCAGCAGCTCCATGTTTAGCGCCTTAACTATAAGCCAGAATAGATAGAGAATAAAAATTCCTAAAAATATGTTAATGGCAACCGTTCCTCTTATCAGCATGTATATTTGATAGAATAGCAGGGCAACCAGAATGATATCAATTATATCGAGGATCCTGATAGTGATAAAACATGAGATTATTGTAAGATCCATTGCGTGTTTAAACCGTGTTTTAGTTTGTTTTATTCTGACTTTGTACTATCCCTGTTAAATTAATTGCCTCAACAGCTTCATTCACATCATGTACTCTTAAAATCTTTGCTCCTTTTATAAGAGCAATGGTGTTAAGCACGGTAGTTCCGTTTAATGCGTTATTGGGATCAGTATTTAGGGGTTTATATATCATTGATTTTCTGGATAATCCTGCAACCACAGGTAGGTTAAATATGCTGAACGATTCAAGGTTATTAAGAATAGCATAGTTATGATTCAGGGTTTTTCCAAAACCAAATCCGGGATCAATTAAAATATCGTTAACTCCAACCCTGGTTAACTGCTCAATCTTATTGGAGAAGAATGTAAAAAGATCCTTAATAACATCGTTGTATTGAGGATTGTTCTGCATATTCTCAGGTGTACCCTGCATATGCATCGCAATGTAAGGTACGTTAAGTTCGGCTATGGTTTCAAACATGTCCTTATCCATACTACCTGCAGAAATATCATTAATAATATTGGCATCAAAATCCTCAACCATACGTTTGGCAACGGATGCTCTAAAAGTATCAATGGAGATTATTTCGTTGGGAAAATGCTTGCGAATTACAATAACGGCATTTTCTAAACGCTTAAGTTCCTCTTTTTCTGTGATGGCAACGGAACCCGGACGGGTTGAACATGCGCCCACATCTATTATTTTACCCCCTTGAGCAATAATCTCTTTGGCGCGTCGTAAAATCCTGCGCTTCCTCATAAATTGGCTCTTGCTATAGAAGGAATCGGAAGTTACGTTGATGATTCCCATTACTATTGGGGTTTTTAAATCAACTAACTTCCCCCTGCAAGCAAGGGTGTGCTTAATATTGAAGAATGTTTGTTCTTTCCCCATTACAGCTTATTTTTCTATACTTTCCGAAGCTAAATTACAAAACATTTGCAAACATTAATGTTTGGACTTAAAAGAAATCAGGAGTACTCAACATAAATCGGTGGCATAATTGGGGTTAAAGCCACTGATATAATGAAACTTAAATATTCTTTGGTTATAACGGACATTTAGTGCTTCAATAAAAAAGGAAGTTTAGCTTTAAGCGTTGAAATCTTATGTAAATATTTAAGAGATTTGTTTTTAAAAGTTTAATTTTGCTTCATCTATAATTAACCATTACAGTCAATGAGTTTTATTGTAATAGAAGGTCTTGATGGTGCAGGCAAGTCAACCCAAATAAAATTGCTTACCAACTACCTAAAGCAAAAGGGGATTGGGGTTGAATCGTTACATTTTCCACGAACCGATTCTCCTTTTTTTGGCGAGCTGGTTGCGCGTTTCCTTAGGGGGGAGCTTGGCGCGCTGAACGAGGTTGACCCGTATGTGGTAGCGTTACTGTATGCAGGCGATAGGAAAGACGCATCAACACTACTAAAAAGTTGGCTTAATAGCAATAGAACAATCCTGCTAGACAGGTACGTATACTCAAATATTGCATTCCAATGCGCCAAGTTACCAGAACAATCTCAGCAGAAAAAGTTGCGTGACTGGATTTACGAGTTGGAGTTTAACTACTTTGGAATTCCAAAGCCCGACCTGAACATATTTCTTGATGTACCCTTTGATTTTACAGTTTCGCGGTTAACCAAACAACGCGATGGAAATGATAGGGAGTACTTGAATGGGAGTAGCGATATTCATGAGGATGACCTATCTTTTCAGGAGAAAGTACGTAGGGTGTATTTGAATCAGGTTGATTACGATTCCAACTTTGTGGTAGTTCCTTGCTCCAATAAAACGGGTGGCATGGGCGAACAGCAAGAGATTTTTAATAAAATCATTCCAATTATTAACGAGCGGTTAAGCATTTAATATTTAAGATTATGGATAGGTTTCTTATTTGGTTATCGAGATATTTATTAGGAGTAACATTTATTTTTTCTGGTTTCGTTAAGGGTATTGACCCTTTGGGCTCTGCCTATAAATTTGGCGATTACTTTTTGGCATTCGGTTTAGATTTTTTAATGCCATATACCTTGGCGTTATCTTTTATCCTTTGTGCAGCAGAACTTTTTGTGGGTTTACTGTTAATACTTAATGTTCGCCAGTTAGTTGGTGTTTGGGGAGCATTGCTGTTTATGGGTGTATTCACTCCCTTAACCCTTGTAATTGCCATACTCGATCCTGTATCGGATTGTGGTTGTTTTGGCGATGCAATTATTATGAGTAATTGGGAAACATTCTTTAAAAATATACCATTGCTCGCTGCATCAATACTTCTCTTCTATAAGCGCAGAAAAATTTCATCAGCATTTCCTTTAATTCCAGATTTTATACTTGCGGCAATATTGCTTTTTATTTCCTTTAGCCCATCAATATATGGTTACCGCAATTTACCCATGTTGGATTTTCGTCCGTATAGCATTGGCACAAACATTGCCCAGGCAATGGAGGTTCCCCCAGATGCGCCCATGGATGAGTATGAAACAATCTTATACTATGAGAAAGATGGAGAGGTTAAAGAGTTTACTGAGGATAATTTTCCTTGGCAAGATACCACATGGACATTTGTTGATAGCGAATCAGTATTAGTTAAGGAGGGTTACAAACCGCCAATTGATGATTTTGTCCTAACAGATCTAGATGGGGCTGACCAAACTGATAATGTGCTTTATTACCCTGGGCACTATATACTTGCCGTTTCACCTAGGCTTAATAAAACCAATGTAGAAACATTTGAGAAGCTAAACGAGATATACTTTAAAGCGCAAGACCAAGGAATTGGCTTTGCCTGCGTAACTGCATCTTCATCCGAGGATATTAATAGTTTTGTTGGAAGTACGGGGGTGGCGTTCCCATTTCTTATGGCCGATGAAATAATGCTTAAAACAACAGTTAGGGCTAATCCTGGCATTATTTTACTTAATGAAGGGACGATTATTGGCAAGTGGCATTATAGAAATATTCCTGAAGCATCATTCTTTGAGGGAAACCTAACTGCTAAATCGCTGGAGCTTATTCATGACAAAAACCAGCGACTTTGGACTTACCTCCTAGTTGTTATGCTAGTGCTGGTTAAATTTGCATTGATATTATTGAATTTTAGGATGAGCTGGTTTAAATACAAATAACCAGTGATCTTGCTAATTCAATTTTTGCTAGCATTTTTAAAGAAGCTAGTTGAGTTGAAAGTTATTTTCCAGCTCACTCTCTTGCTTGCGAATTTGCTCAACAAAATTGAGTTGCTTTAGTATGTAGCTTTCCCTTGCTTCCTTAGTGTTTAACGTAATAAATTTGTGCTTCTCATCGGTTCTTAGCATAATTGATTTGGCAATATCCAGCATATTTATACTATCTGAAATAATTAATGTGCCTAAACTGCTGCTAATATTAAGTTTAAGTGATTTTATCCTTACTGCAATCTCTGGGTTTTTTGTAGTAAATTCAGTATCAATTAATTCGCCAAGCACTCCACCGTAGAGCTTATCTGGAAGGGTTGGTATAATGTCGATGGTTTTAAAAAGTGCTCTACCTTTTATTGTAATAACCATATCATCGTTAGAGTTTTTACCAACGAGCTTTACAATTTCTACCTCACTACCAACACCAGTTGGCTTGCCGTTAGCTAGGTATGGAATTCCGAAGGGGAGATTTTCTTGTAAGCACTCATCAACCAGCTGCTTGTACCTGGGTTCAAAAATGCGGAGTGGTACTTCTTCGCCAGGCAAAACAAGAAGGCTTAGTGGGAACGATGCTATTTTAAAAATATGAGAATTCATTGATTTGCTATAAATAATATTGATTTTATTGTTTTCTGGCTATTAAAATCCAGTATTGTTCATTCTGTTTTACTTTGAATGTAACTAATAGTTTCAACTTATACCTAATTGTTTTTATGTGGCTTAAATTTAAGCGATGCTGAGTTAATGCAATACCTGGTACCGGTAGGAGCAGGGCCATCGTTAAAAACATGACCTAAATGTGCATTACACGATTTACAAAGTACCTCAGTTCTAATCATACCATGGCTATAATCTGCTTCCTCTTTTATGTTTTCCAAAAAATTTGAATCAAAAAAACTTGGCCAACCGCAGCTGGAATTATACTTGGTATCCGATTCAAACAGCTCTGTATCGCATACAATGCAATGGTATGTGCCCTTTTCAAAATTATCCCAGTATTGCCCGGTAAAAGGTCTTTCAGTTCCTTTCTCTTGGGTTACATTATATTGAATGGGCGTAAGGATGCTTTTTAGTTCCTTCTTATTCTTACCGTTAGTATCTTTGGTATTGTTTTGCATAAAACCTTTTGTTGTAAATACAAATATCAAAAATATTAAAAAGAAAAATCGATACATCATAATCTATTAGTTTCAACTACTAGTAAACGTATAACTCTTAATAATGTTTAATTACAAAATATTTATGCTTATTTACTTAACAGAAGCAAAATATGAAACAGAAAAATAATGAATTTGGAAATGAAATTTAAAGTTAAAGTAAATGCTCTAACGTAGTTGAAATTCGAAAAAGTTATGCCTTTGGGGGATTTAAACGTGATGAATAAGAATTTTCAATTAAAGAAGAGTACGTGGAGAATTTTATGTATTAACTTACTATCTCAGTATTTTTCTTACAAATGCAACGGTAAAGTACGACATGAGAAATACTCCCAAAAAACCAAGAATACCGCTTAATACCCTAGAGTAGCCCAAAGGTATAAATTCACCATAGCCAATTGTAAAAAATGTTATTACACAAAAATACATTGATTTAAAAAATACTGGGGGTTCCGTTTGTAAATTACTAATAACATCACCAATGCCAGTTAGCGCGAACCCTGTATATAACACAGAAAAAATTAGCTGAACAATTATAATACTGGTAATAACTCTAGAGGGAGATGTGGCATAAAGACCCATTTTATCAAAAATAAGGGTTTTGAAAAAGAATTTTGGATAGGCTATCGTTTTTGAAAGGAAGGAGCGTTCAATATCTTTTTCTAAACAATCTTTTTGTACGCATCTCATATACTCTACGTAGGCTTTGTCTTCATCCTCATACCTACCTAATCCATTGAAATTTTCTTTAAGTATTCTAAACTGAGCTGCTTTCTCACCAATTGTTGAATTGGTCTGCTTGTAAATTTTTTCTTTTAAGCAATTTGCATCCCATTGTACGTATAGCTTTCCCAGCAAACGCAACCCGTTAATATTCAGAATCTCTACTTTTGGGCTCTCCCCATGCGAATAGTAGTCGATAATATCACGTGCAATGCATCCATAAAGATCAATCTCTGTGGCAGATTCAACATGAAGATTTACAGTGCCATTAAATTGGCACAGATTAAAGGTTAACTTTTTAAATATACCATTGCTAAAATTAACATTACCAGGGAAAATTACTTTCTCAAAAGTCATGTCGGCATCAAAACCCTGAAATAGTTCAAAGGAGACAAGTTTTGCTCCAAAGGTTGATCGTAAGAAGGTTATTTTTCCATTATTCACTTCTGCTCCCTCAAAGGTTACTTCCCCCTCGCTAAAAACACATCGGTTAAAGCTGGTTCTGCCTTTGCCAAACTCCACATTACGGAAGTCTATTCTTCCGGGGCCAAAGTCTGTTTGGTCGAACGATATTTTTCCAGAACCAAATTTCGCAAACCTAAAATCCTCTTTTCCCTCTCCAAACCTTGCCACCTTAAAACTAACGTTGCTATTGTTAAACTGCGTATTGATAAACGAAACGTTACCATCTCCAAACTGCGTGTTAATAAACACAACCTCTCCTTCTCCAAAGTTTGTATCCTGAAAATCTTTTTCGCCCTCTTCAAATATTGAATTTTTAAAGTTGAGGTTAGTGCTAAAAAATTTACATTGAGACATATCGTACTTTTCAACAAAAACAAACTGATCGTTGAAAAGGACTGCCTGATTATTGAAAACTGAATGGGAGTAGTTAAGGTTTGCCCCAACGAATGTAGTTCCAGTAAAATTTAATTCATTCCCGTTGAATTCTGTGTAAGAGAAGTCAATATCATACTGTGAGAAGAAGAAGGCATTTTTAGCCGTGAAACTATTTATTTTTAATAACTCTGTTTTTGGTTTCAGTAAGTATCTTCTACATGCTGTTAATGAAAACCCCTCAATAAAACACTCATCTAGGTTAACTGCGATGTCTTCTCCAATGGCATCGTAAATGTCAATTAAATTAGGATACCCCAGGAACATCTCATCTATTTCCTTCCCATCTTTGTTAAAAAGGGTTACGTGCACTGTTTTTGAAGTGATGAAGCCATCCTTTCTGAAGAATTGCTTATCTAAAATCTTGAATCGAAAATTATCAAAGCTTCTGGCCATTAAAGAGGGATTTTATTTTCAAAAATAATAAAAAGAACATAACAAAACAATTAAGCATTTACTTACTGTTCTCTTCCACAAATATTTATGAACGGACAGGTTTTACATTTATCATTATCAGTTGTTTGCGAGAATGGGATGTTAGGATTAAAAATATCAGATAGTAGGTTTGAAAGGTTGGCTCCAAATTCTTCCTTATGCTCATTAAAATCATTAACAGGTATGTTTTTGGATTTAACCTTTTGATTTATGCTTAGGTCTTTTGCGGTTCTTGCAACTTTAACAAACCAAATGGCTGGTTTTATGGGGATATGGGGATATAACTCTTTTAGTGCCAAACAGTAGCAGAATGTTTGAAAAACCTCTTTGCGAGCATCTACCTTCGATGAATCAAAAAGTTCAGCTACTTCCTGAAACTTTCCTTTCTTAGCGTCGTGCTTCCCTGTTTTATAGTCAATGGCCCAAATGGTATTGTTATTCTTCTCAATCCTGTCAACAGAGCCACCTAAACGAACTGATTTAATGCTTGCGTTATTGATATTTACTTGTGTGTAAACCTCCTGCTCGTGGCTTATCAGGGCAAAGGGGGCTCTTGCAGCATCAAACCGAAGCATTTTTTTTATTGTGTAAAGCATCGCATTGCGTGCCAACAGGTTGCGACCAGATAGCTCGTCTTTTGTTGCGGAACTATCTTTTAGAAAAATATCGTTAAAAATTGTATCTAAGGTATTTTCAATTAGCTTCCCTTTTGTAAGTATTGAGTTTATGTCATTTGATGTAACTAGCTTTCCGGTAAAATTGCTGTACAGCTCCTCCATGGTTTTATGGATTATGCGCCCAAATTCAAGGGCACCTGCCTCCTCGGAAACCTCTTCCTCCTCATCAATTCTTGCAACATATCTAAAGTAGAAACGCAGCGGGCAGGTTAGGTAGGTTGTAAGTCCGCTGGGCGATAGGGTTATACCTCCACTTTTCCTGCTTAAATTTTCAGTTAACTTGTCAATAACCTCCTGCGATTTTTCAATAGTAACAGGCAAGGATGGAGTAAGCAGTAAGTCGTAACCAACAGGTATCGTTTCAACCTGCCCTTTCATCTGTTCCATTTCCAGTTGGAGTCCAAAACGGCTCTTCTCTCCGCTACTAAGACCTTCTGCACGGCTATTGTAAACAAGGTAAACATTCTTTGCTCTGTTGAGCAATCGGTAAAAGTAGTAAGCATAAACAGCATCGTGATGCTTGTAGTCGGGCAGACCAAAAGCAAACCGTAACGATGGAGTTATGAACGATACAGGATGATTTCGTCCGGGCAGAACATCGTCGTTAAATGATAGTATTACGATGCTCTCGAAGTCTAATGCACGGGTCTCTAAAAATCCCATTAGCTGAAGCCCTGCAAGCGGTTCACCGCTAAACGATACGCGCTCCTGAGTAAAAGCTTTGCGAAGTAGTTGTAAAAATACTTTGTGAGTAATCTCAAATTCTTGATTTGTTAACACCCCTTGTAAACGCGTTAAACTTGTATGCAGGGCGTACAAAAACTCAAGGTCAATGCGCAAATGCTGGTCATTGTTGCTATTCACTTTTTCTGATACTACCTGAGCAATCCTGTTACAGATTGTTATGAGGTAGTTGGTGAGGTTTATACTGCTTTGCTCTGATTTAAAAATTTCCTCAAGAAACGGCGATATGGCAAGTTCCTCCTGTCTAGGGTAAATTCTGTTATTCCGTTTTAGTGAATTTGCCAAATCTAAAGAGGTTTCTGGTTCACAAAGTCTGCAGTACGGATGGTTTAGTACCGCAAGTACATCTTTATGGTAAAACCTCAGCACTCCTTCGCTGTTAACCTTAGCATTCATTTGTAGTTTAACCAGAAATTCGGCTATGCTGTATGCAGGTGTTTCTTTTATGGGGTAACCCATTGTTACGTTCAGCTGGTCTGCCTCAGGAGGAATAGCTTGTAACGTGGGGATAAGCAGGTTTTCCTTAGGAAGAACTACAGCGGTAGTTTCATTAAGCTTTGCTCCATCGGTCATCATTTCCCTGAGAATTCTAGGGACAAGCTTGGTTTGCGCAACGTTCGATGGTGCGGCAACCATCTTAACATTCTTTGGTTTTACAGTGCTTTGTTCAAATAGTTTGCGGGGCAAGGCATTAGGGAAATGCAATAGGTTGCTGCGAATAAACATGCCCGCTTCATGCTTACTATTATCAACAAAAACTGGGTCATAGTCCCAGTAGAAGAGAGTCGACACATCTCTCTTACACCTTTTGAATAAGATCTTCTCGCAATTATTTAGCGCGTTAAAGCCAACAAATACCAGTTGGTTGGGCAGAAGAGGGGAGGTGCTGGGGTCAGAAAGAATCTCCGCTGCTTTACGGTAAGCCATTCCCTCGTAGGCAATATTTTCCTTATCTAGCTCATCCTTAAATTGTTTGTATATATCAAACAGGATACCCCAAATGTTCAGATGCTTCTCGCGCAGTTCAGATACCTGATTATTTGCCATTACGCCCAGATAATCCTTTAGCGCCTCGGTTTGTTGCGGAGTTAATCCCCCAAACTTCTCCTCAATCTCTTTAATATCTTTTATATTGCTAAATAGCTGCTTTGCATCTACCATGTATTTATCCACCTGGTCGAAATCGGCAAGCATCACCTCGCCCCAAAAGTAGAAGTTTTCAAATGGCTCGTTAATCCCTCTAACGCTATTATAAGTAATGTAAAGTTTGGTCACAAGGTTGAAGGAATCGTCAACATTTAGTTGAGCAATCTGCTGCATAAGCTCGTTTACGGTGATAACTTTTGGCGACCAGATGGGCTTTGATATTAGTTCGGACAGATACTTATTAAAGAATAATCCGGCCCTGCGGCTGGGAAAAACCAAAGTTGCATCGGGTAAACTATCTCCAAAACGTTGATACAGGTCTTTGGCTACATGCTGAAGAAATGTTGACATGATTGATATTGATTGTGTACTACTTTGTTTAAAGATAGTAAAGGTACTAAGAAATACACAGATTGGCAGATATACTTATCAATAAATGATTTTGCTTGCTAATGGTTTGCATCCCATTTTTTTCCTTGCCATGTATCTTTCTCGGTTAGCAATTTTTCAAATCTTTGTAAAAATTGATCTGTGCGTAATTTACCCCAGAATGGTGCTATTAAGGTTTTAGGAGACGCTTCGCCAACAAAGCGTTCAACGACAATATTAGGGTTAAGCCTCTCTAGGATTTCTACCAAAAGGTTAAAGTACTCATCAATGCTATAAAACTTGAAATTATCAGGATTTTCCTCATATTCATTAGCCATGGTTGTGTTTTGCACTATTTGTAGCTGATGAAATTTGATGGTGTTAACTTTTAGCTTGTTGATAATGGATGTTTGATTAATCAGGTCGTTATAGCTCTCTCCGGGTAAGCCTAAAATAAAATGCGCTCCAACGTTCAAACCTCTTTTAGCCGTTTCCTCAATAGCCCATACCGATTTTTCAAAGTTATGCCCACGGTTAATTGCTCTAAGCGTATTATTGTTACACGATTCAACCCCATACTCAACAGAAACGTAGTGGTTTTTAGCAATTGATGCCAGGTAGTCCAGTTTTTCTTCATTAATACAATCGGGGCGAGTGCCAATAACCAATCCAACCACGTTGAGATATGATAAAGCCTCCTGGTACAGTTCTTTTAATTTAGGTAAAGGGGCGTAGGTATTGGAGTAAGCCTGAAAATATGCAAGGAATTTCTCCACCCGTCTGTACCTGAAGGCGTGGAAATTTACCCCCTCTTGAACTTGCTGAGTAATTGATTTGCTAGGAGTACAGTAGCTGGGATTAAAGGAGTTGTTATTACAATACGTACAACCACCTGTTCCTAGGGTTCCATCGCGGTTTGGGCAGGTAAAGCCCGCATCAATAGTTAACTTTTGCACACGCCCGCCAAACCTACTTTTTATGTATCGTGTATAGCTATTAAACCTCCTATCATCTCCCCATGAATACATGCAATTGTTTTTTACAAAGATAGTGCATGTCTGTTAATATGTAAAACCATATAAATTTGTTACGATTATTTACTTGCATCGAAAAAAAATAGAAAAATGAACGTTTTTTCAATTACAAGCATTATTTTTATCAAAAATATATACAAATTAAAGCATGGTGTTTACTTTCATTCTCCGTATAAAAAGACTTGTATTAAGTTTTTTAACAACAAATACACTTTTATTTGCTGTAGCAATAAGCTTTGCTATTGTGCAGATAGGTTGTTCCGATGGAACACGTAAGGGTGAGTTTAGCGAGGGGCATATTGAGTATAATATTACATATATTGATAACCATCCTCCTAAATATGACACTAATTTAAGACCAAATAAAATGGTTGTTAAGTTTAAGGATAACAATACAATAAATAAGATTGAGGGGCTATCAGGTGCATTATCATTTGCCTTTATTCAGGATATTGAGAGTAAATCTACCCATACAATGATTAAACTTTTAAATAAGAATCTTCTTTTTTTTGAACCAATTTATGATGATAGGTACCCTTTTGCTTATGATGACATGCCAGAGTTCACAATTAGCAGAACCAACGATACAATAGAGGTGCAAGGGTTTAAATGCCGCAGAGCAATAGCTACGTATAACGATTCATTACTAAGTCCATTCGAAATTCTTTATACAAAGGATATTGCCGTTGCAAATCCAAACTATAATACTCCATTTGATAGTATAGATGGCGTTATGCTAAAATTTTCAGTAACGCTATTTAATCAGAACATGCAGGTTGAAGCTAATTCAGTAAAGGCTACCAAGGTTTCTGACGATGAGTTTACAATACCTGCCGATTTTGAGAAGATTAATGAGGAAACGCTCAAAGATGTTATTGAGCTATTCCAATAGATGACATCAAATGTACTTCCAATAATCAGAATAATTCCCTTACTTTGTAAGGGATTTTTCATAATAGCACTTAATACAAATAATGTCAAAAAATACGAATAGTAGCAGGGCCGCAAAAGAGAACGGAAAGGAAAAGAAGAAAGGATTTTTAAAGGACGAACGTCTGAGATTTACCTTAGGGTTGTTTGTGCTTCTCTTTTCGCTTTACCTAACTATTGCTTTTGTTTCGTACCTGTTTGTTTGGAAGTCGGATCAGAGTTTTGAGTGGCAGTCAGTATTGTCCAGCTCATCAATTCGGGTAGATAATTGGGCAGGTAAGGTGGGCGCCTCCTTTTCCTCACAATTTCTTAATAGGTGGTTTGGCATATCCTCATTCGCTTTACCATTTATCTTTGGAGTTATTGGGTTACGATTATTAAAAATAAGAGTGCTACCATTACGCAAAACCGTGTATAGGGCTATTATTGCAATGGTGCTACTCTCGTTAACTCTGGGTTTTCTTTTTCAAGATACTAATGGATACCTCGGAAGCGGATTGGGTGGTGCTCATGGACTTTTTGTAACGCAGTGGCTAAATGCTTTTATTGGAAAAGCAGGGACTGCTTTCTTGCTAATTACTGCTATTCTGGGTTTTCTGGTATATGTTAATAGTCACTTCCTTTATCTTATTAAGAGAGCATACCACGAGGTTGTTTTATTTTTACATAATACGTTTGCTCGTTCCGAGCAGTCAGAAAGCAATATTGAAGGAACAGAGCAGGATGATGGACCTAGCTTAATCGATAATTCCATTGCTGATAACATTACTTCTCAGGATGAAGAGCCGCCGGTAGCCAAATCCAAAGAGCTGGAAGATACCGTTCCGCTCGACATGACCAAAGACCTAACTAATGAATACGAGAGTACCCAACCTGAGAATAAATCAACTGATCCTTCTGAATCTAAAGAGGCATCTCCTGATTCCGATGTAGAGCTTACAGTTAATAAGCAAGTTGAAGAGGAGGAGGGAAGTGGTTCTACAGAAAAACCTGATCTTTATGACCCTACCTTGGATTTATCTTCATACCTGCGTCCACCAATTGAGCTGCTTGAGGATTATAAGAGCAGGAAGGCACCAGTTACCGAGGAGGAGCTGCTTAACAATAAGAATAGGATTGTAGAAACACTTGGGAATTACAACATACAAATTGCCCGAATACTTGCTACTGTTGGTCCCACAGTTACCCTATACGAGATTGTTCCCGCACCGGGAGTACGAATTAGCAAGATTAAGAATTTGGAGGATGATATAGCCTTAAGCTTATCTGCATTGGGCATTAGGATTATTGCACCCATTCCGGGTAGAGGTACCATTGGCATTGAGGTTCCCAACCAGAAACCTGAGGTAGTATCGATGTACTCCATTATGAGGTCGGCAAAATTTCAGGATTCAAAAGCTGATTTGGCTTTGGGGCTGGGTAAAACCATCTCCAACGAAACGTTCGTTATCGACCTTGCCAAAATGCCTCACCTACTGGTTGCAGGTGCAACGGGTCAGGGTAAATCGGTTGGACTAAATGCAATAATTACATCGCTGCTTTACAGGAAGCATCCTGCTCAGCTAAAATTTGTGCTGGTTGATCCCAAAAAGGTTGAGCTAACCCTCTACAATAAGCTTGAGAGGCATTTCCTTGCAAAGCTCCCCGATACTGAGGAGGCAATTATTACCGATACTCAAAAAGTAATCAACACGCTTAACTCCTTGTGCATTGAAATGGATGCCCGTTACGATCTGCTTAAATCTGCCTACGTAAGGAATATAAAGGAATATAACGAGAAATTTATATCGCGTCGCCTCAATCCTAATAAGGGGCATAAGTTCCTGCCCTATATAGTGGTAATTATTGATGAGTTTGCCGATTTAATTATGACAGCCGGCCGCGAAATTGAAACGCCAATTGCCCGTATAGCCCAGTTGGCACGTGCCGTTGGTATTCATCTTATAATTGCAACCCAGCGTCCAACAACAAATATTATTACGGGCGTTATAAAAGCCAACTTCCCGGCTCGCATAGGTTTTAGGGTATCGTCAATGGTAGATTCGCGCACAATTCTTGATACGCCCGGAGCTAACCAGCTTATAGGTAAAGGCGATATGCTGGTTTCTACGGGTAACGATTTGATTAGGGTGCAATGCGCCTTTGTTGACACACCTGAGGTTGAAAGAATAACCGATTTTATTGGAAACCAGAAAGGCTACGCATCGGCATTTATGTTACCAGAATATTCTGGCGAAAGCGCAGAGGAAACAGGTGAGGTAGATTTATCCAAACGCGATGATCTTTTTGAAGAGGCTGCACGCCTGCTAGTTATGCAGCAGCAGGGGTCAACATCGTTAATTCAAAGGAAATTTTCTATTGGATATAACAGAGCTGGCAGGATTATTGATCAGTTAGAAGCAGCGGGCATAGTTGGACCTTTTGAAGGCAGCAAGGCGCGTCAGGTTCTAATTCAGGATGAACTGTCCCTTGAGCAAGTGTTTAAGGGACTAAACGAAAAAAATGTTAATTAATTAATTTATTAGTATGATGAAGAGAGTTAGCGTTATAGTAACATTTGTTTTTATTGCTTTGCAATCATTGTATGGACAGTCGGCACCGTTGGGCAAAGATTTGGTAAGACAGTTTTCAGAAAAAATGCAATCCTATAAAACCATTGAAGCCGAATTTTCTTTTACCCTTGAGAATCTTCAGGAAGGCTTTTCCGATACGCATGAGGGGGATCTTCTGCTAAAAGGCAAGAAGTATAACCTTAATGTAATGGGCATGGAGGTGTATTTTGATGGTGAAACAAAATGGCAATTCATTCCCGAAGCAAACGAAGTAACCATATCAAAACCAACAGGATTGGATGGTGGCTTTTTTGATGATCCAACACAGATATTTCGTGATTATGAGGAGGATTTTAAATCGAAATTTATGGGCGAAAAGGTTGAGCGCGGGGAAACGCACTATGAGGTAGATTTGTATCCTGAGGATTTGTCTGCACCCTATTCAATAATTAAAATAACTTTTACAAAGAAGAATCTTGATCCTGTTTCCATAAAATATACAGGGAAGGATGGTGTAAACTACTTAATTGAAATTAAAGATTTCGAATCCAACGTATCTGCCGACGATAATAATTTCACCTTTAAAACGTCGGATTATAAGGATATAATGGTTGTTGATTTGAGGTAGTTGTGTGCAATACAAACAAACCACTAATATGAAACAGATTCTTACAATATTAATTTTGCTACTTCTTTTTAATCCTACGTTTGGACAAAAGCATCTTGACATGCCTAAAAATCAGGTAATAGAAAGTTTTATAGAAGCATTGCCAAAGAATTTAGAAAAACTTGAATTGAAAGACTTAAGAACATCTAAAGATTCTTTAAATATTAGGATTTGGCAAACTCAAGAAGTGTTTACACTAAATAGAGCGGGTGAATCGACACTTTCTAATTGCAAAATCCATACGACAAGTAAGAAATTGGTATTTAAGTCATTTGATTTCGAAGAGAGTATTTCACAGAATATATTGGACTCATTATTAAATGCAAATATAATGACTCTGGAAAATGAAAATTACAGAGGAATTGATGGAAGTTTTGTATTTATTGAGATTTCTACAAAAAATAATTACAAAGTTGTTGGTTACTGGTCACCAAATCCGGAAAGGAATAATGACTGCAAGACCGTAGTCCAAATTCTTGATATGCTTGACAAAGCAATTGATTCAAAGAAACTGAAAAACGATTTTCTTAATTCATTGCCTTCTGGAAGTTACAGGTGGGGAATGACAAGTATCCGAATTGATAGATTTTTAGACAAAGACATAGCCAAGACTGATTTTTACAATAAGGCTGAGAAAAAAATAAAACAGGAACTAAGTATTAGCGACAAAACCAATCATTGGGATTATCCATTAATACTTGTAAATAATAAGCCAGCTAAGATTTCAGATTTAAACCAATACAATGACAAAGAGATTGCCAAGTTCGAAATTTTAAAACCTGAAAACAACTTGACAGCTTTATATGGAACTAATGGTAGCAATGGAGTTGTACTAATTGAACTGAAATAGAAAGTACATGCACACAACAATGTATAAAAATAATAGCCGAAATAGCTGTAAATTCAAGGGTTGTATCCCGCTTCAACCTTCTTGTAACTTGACAGGAATGAAGCCCGCAACCGGCTACTATTCTTATACCAACCGTTAGCAAACATAGTAAAAAAAATCGCAGAAATGTTTCCATATATTAGAACATATTTTTAAGTTTGTCGTTAATGAAATAAGATGAATGAAACCGAAATTTGAGATTGTTTTGCTTGAGGAGGTTTGGGAACTTTTTGATATTATTGACGAAAAGACTAAAGAAAAAATTATTTAACAACATTGATAAGTCAAAATATTTTAATTACCCAGAACTGTTCAAGAAACTTGAAGATGAAATATGGGAGTTTAGAACCAAGTATAACAGAAAGTATTACAGATTATTTGCATTTTGGGACAAATCGGACAAGAAAGAAACACTTGTAGTTTCAACTCACGGAATTATTAAAAAAACTGACAAATGCCCAAAGTCAGAAATCGAGAAAGCGAAAGCAATTATGAAGTTGTACTTTGAACAGAAAGACAAAAAAAAATAAAATGGAAACTACGAAAAATATAAAGACTTATACCCTTGACGAGCTGAAAG
>JBKHAH010000143.1:0-4505 GCA_046542995.1 Bacteroidales bacterium | reverse complement strand
TACCGACTACCGATTACCGACTACCGATTACCGACTACCGATTACCCCCTCCCTACAATACCGCTTCCATCGGCCGCTTCATATTCTCGGTAAGGATTTTCCCGTCAAATAGATTAACCAACCGGTGAGCAAACTCTGAATCGTGTATGGAGTGGGTTACCATTACTATGGTTGCGCCCTCACGGTTTAGTTCGGTGAGTAGGTTCATCACCTCAAGACCGTTCTTAGAATCGAGGTTACCCGTGGGCTCATCAGCCAAGATTAGCTTAGGGTTTGCCACCACGGCTCGTGCAATTGCAACTCGTTGCTGTTGTCCGCCCGAAAGCTGCTGGGGGTAGTGGTTGCGCCGATGGCTAATCTTCATACGTTCCAGCACGGCATTCACCATCTTCTTACGCTCCTTGGCCTTTATGCGCATATAAACCAGAGGTAGTTCCACGTTCTCGTGCACATTCAACTCATCAACCAGATTAAAACTTTGGAATACAAAACCGATGTTGCCCTTTCGGATATCAGTTCGCTTGTTCTCGCTAAGGTTACCCACTTCCAGTCCATCAAAGAAATACTGACCCGAAGATGGATTATCGAGCATTCCAACAATGTTGAGGAGCGTAGATTTTCCACAACCTGATGGTCCCATAACAGCAACAAACTCGCCTTTCTTTACAGAAAAGTTCACATCGTTAAGTGCAAGGGTTTCCACCTCGTCGGTGCGGAAGATTTTGTTTAGGTTTACTGTTTGAATCATAGTTATTTTATTTATTGGTTTTAGAATAATTTACTATACTAAAAATTTACTGACTAATTTGATTCTTGCCAATGATGTGCCAAAATTTTTAAACCACTTTAATACATTGCTTTAGACTTATATCCATATTGCCTTTGTGTAAAATATATTTACATATCACTGTAAATATATTAGACACTTCGTTGTGGTTTGGTAAGATAGAATTTATATTTGCGATAACGTAATTTTTAATATATGTCAAAGGGAAACATTTTAATAGTTGACGACAACCGAAATGTACTACTTGCCTTAGAGATGCTGCTGGCTCCAGAGTACAATATGGTTCAATGCATATCAAACCCAAACCTGCTTATATCGGAATTGCAAAGCAACAGCTACAACCTTGTGCTTCTCGACATGAACTTTAAAGCGGGGGTGAATACTGGCAACGAGGGCATTTACTGGCTACAGCGCATAAAGGAAAATCATCCCGATATATCAGTTGTTCTAATCACTGCCTACGGTGATGTAGAGCTGGCGGTTAAGGCTCTTAAAGCTGGAGCTACCGATTTTGTGCTGAAACCCTGGGACAACCAAAAGCTGCTGGCAACGGTAAAATCGGCCATTGAGTTAAGCCTTTCGAAAATGGAAATTGAGGGCCTAAAGCAGAAAGAGAAGGATTTAATAAAAAGCATAAACAGGGAAGATAAACAGATCATTGGAAGTTCTGAGGCAATTACAGAGGTTTTAAGAACTGTCGATAAGGTTGCCAAAACCAACACCAACATAATAATTACTGGCGAAAACGGAACAGGGAAGGAGCTAATAGCACGCAGGATACATAACATGTCGGAACGAAGCAACGAACTGATGGTTACTGTGGATATGGGAGCGGTTAGCGAAACGCTTTTCGAAAGTGAACTGTTTGGACACGTTAAGGGCGCATTTACCGATGCACACGAGAATCGAACAGGAAAATTTGAGCTGGCCAACCGGGGCACCCTTTTCCTCGACGAGATTGCTAACCTACCTCTAACCCTACAATCGAAACTATTGGTTGCGCTTCAAAACCGCGAGGTAACAAGGGTTGGATCAAATCAATCCAAACCCATAGACATTAGGCTTATTAGCGCAACCAATAAAGATTTAAATCAATTGATTGATAGTGGTGAATTTCGCGAAGACTTGCTGTACCGAATAAATACCATCCATATTGAGGTGCCGCCCCTGCGCCAACGTAAGGACGACATTTTGCCCCTAGCGGAACATTTTCTTGCCAAGTATTCAGAGAAATACGGTAAAGCACCCCTAAGCATCTCATCGCAAGCAAAGGAAAAACTAATTGATTACTCATGGCCTGGGAATATCCGTGAGCTGGAACACACCATCGAGAAAGCAGTGATTATGAGCGAATCGGGTAAACTAAAGGTTCACGATTTCTTTTCGGGCTCAACCGTTAGCCATAAAGCCGACACAAATGTTGTGAAGCTTGACGAGATGGAGAGTAAGATGATTGCTCTTGCCATTGAGAAGAACACCGGCAACATTAAAGCGGCTGCCAATCAGCTGGGGGTTACACGACAAACGCTGTATAACAAGATGCGAAAATATGGAATTAACTAGCAGGTATGATTAACCCAGAAAACTTATGACCAAATCATTTTACCTAAATATTGCAATCCGCATTGTAATTATTACCCTGCTAAGCTTATACACTGGATGGGCACAAAGTAGCGGACAGCCCATATACAATATTCTGGCATTGCTGATGATCATCGTGATAATGATTATTAATCTGATTTGGTACTCCAATAAAATCAATAAGAAGATAGCCTACTTTTTTGATTCTGTTAGTAACGAAGACTTTAGCCTTTCGCTCCCCGAATACACAGGCGACAAATTGCTAAATAAACTAAACGCTAACCTTAGGCGTATCTCAATGCAAATTGAGCAGATTCATATCGAAAACCAGCGGCAGGAGAAATACTTTGAAGCTATGATTGAACACATTAACGTGGGCATTATGTCTTTAAATAGTCAAGGTTTTGTAATAAATTGCAACTCGAGCCTTAAGAAGCTGCTGGGATTAAATCAGTTTACCCATATTCGCCAGTTCGAGAGGATCGATCCAAGGCTTACCAAACTTTCCAACGAAATTGAGACCAATCAGGAAAAAACCGTAACCATAAGCTGCAAAAGTGGACTGGTTACCCTGCTGGTTAAGGCTAGCTCGTTCAAGAGGGGTAACGAGCAACTAAAACTCATCTCAATGCAGGATATTAGGAAGGAACTGGACGAGAAGGAACTAGACTCGTGGCTAAAACTAATACGAGTGCTTACCCACGAGATAATGAACTCCATTGCGCCGGTTACATCGCTTTCAGAGAATCTTTACAACCATTTTGTGAAAGGGGGCGTACCTATTAAATCCAATGATATTGATGAAGCAACAATAACAAGGACCATACAGGGTTTAAATGTTATCCGCGAGCAGGGACAGGGCCTAACTCATTTTGTTGAGAATTACAGAAAACTAACCAGACTACCAAAACCAAAATTATCCTCTATTAATGTTAAAGATCTTTTTGAGCAGACCATTACGCTTTATAAATCAACAATTCATGGGAGTAAAATAAAAGTAGAATTTTTGTTAGAGAATGATAATCAAACCATAAATGCCGACAAGAACCAAATATTGCAAGTTCTTCTCAATCTTATTAAAAATTCGGCTGAAGCACTTGCCAGCACCTCAGAACCGTTGATAAAGCTAACCTGCATGACCAATGAGCAGGGGCATGTTGTAATTTCCGTTACCGATAACGGACAGGGAATTGCACCCGACTTAATTGATGAGATATTTGTTCCTTTTTTTACAACCCGCGATAATGGTAACGGCATTGGACTAAGCATTTCTAAGCAGATAATGCTATTACACAATGGTAATATTAAGGTAAAATCCTTCCCCAAAAAAGAAACCACCTTTTCTTTAGTTTTCTAAAGTCCTAAAAAAAATACATTTCGTATTTTGCCGAAATAAAAACATTTCGTAATTTTGCGAAATAATTAATACGTACAAATGGTTAAAGAGAAGTACACTGAAAAACAGATTAAGTTTGCGCGCTACGCCAAGGCGTTAGGGCATCCAGTTAGGGTTGCTATTATGGAAATTCTATCGAAACAAAGCTGCTGCTATAGCGGTGATATCACTAACGACCTACCCATTGCACGCAGTACCCTCTCGCAGCATCTTAAGGAGCTTAAGAATGCAAAATTAATTCAAGGAGAGATAACCCTACCAAAAATAAAGTACTGCATCCACAAAGAGGGTTGGGAAGAAGCGAAGCGAATGATGGGAGAGTTTTTTGAGTGATGAATATAAAGAAATAATGAATCCTGAATATCGAAGTAAGGAGAAACGGAAAGATGATGGTTCAAATGGGAGTGCCATGCCATGCCAAAACTTCATCATTCAAGATTCAGAATTCAATATTGGATATTCAAGGAAGTATTATTAACTAAATTAAATATTTAACTATGGAAATTAAAGTACTCGGTCCCGGTTGCCCAAAGTGTAAGACACTTGAAGAGGCCACACGAAAAGCAGTTGAGGAACTTGGTGTTGATGCCAATGTTAGCAAAATTGATGACATTGTACAAATTATGAACTATGGTGTAATGCGCACCCCCGCACTAGTAATTGACGAGAAGGTTATCTTTTCGGGCAAAGTTCCAAATGCGAATGAATTGAAGGAGATTATTACTAAAAACAAATAATAAG
>JBKHAH010000142.1:0-4506 GCA_046542995.1 Bacteroidales bacterium | reverse complement strand
CCTTTTGCGGGAGTGCTTGCTATATAGTTTTTGAGCCCAAAAGTAAAATCCCACTAATTCTATTATGAGATAATCACTATTCGTAAGGCGCTGGGCCTACCCAGGTTGTATGCCCCCTGCCGGGAGTTTTAAGTATTCGTGGTATATCTCCCTCAATCAAAACCACAAAAAAGCCCCACCCTTTGCGTGAGTGCGAAATCAACGTTGGAGTGAGGCGGCTAAACCGAAGTTTAACGTTACAAAATTAGACAAAAATGAAAACGAAAAGTTTAATTTCACTAGTATTTATCCCCATTACAATTGTTTTAATGCTATTATTTTCAAGTTCTTGCTCCCAAGAGGGTATTCTAAACCATGATCTTGATATTGAAAGGAATATTAAACAGCATGCTATTTATGATGTAAATGGTATTGATAAGGATTTTGGAAAATTCACCAAAGAACTTACTGTTTATGATGCTGCAAAGGAGAACTCAGCAGTCATTTTAGTTGGGTCAGATGATAAGTCAATATTAAATTTGTGGAACTCAGAAAACTTTAGTCTTTTACCCAGAGAAAAGGATGAGACCTTGGTTGAAGTAGCAGATAAATTCTTTTCAACAAAAGATGAAGATGTGGAAATGAGTAATGCCGAGATGAGCGACTTTGTTGCAGAGATTTCTACAATGTTTATAAGCAAAAAATTAAAGGAAGGGGTTGCTAATGTTATTTTACTTACCCATGAACCACGAGAGTATGTTACCAGAGGATGGTGGAGCTACGATACTCATTATTCTGATCATTATGGAGCTGGTGAAGTTGGCTCTATGACATGTTTTGTTTATGGTTACAAATGGAACAATAGGGGCTGGTGGGGATTAAAATATAAAAGAACTTTCAATCACTCCTGGTCCACAGTTGTTGCTGAATGGAAACAGATAAAAAATGGTGAAACAGATGATGAGACAAGAGAAGGATACAAAATGAGAGCCAGAAGAAAATACAGAAATAATTCGGTATTAATCGAGTTCAATGAATAGGTTTTAAGAAAGAAAGGTGAAATGTGGAGCTGTTCTATGACAGCTTCACTTTTCATGTTATTTTAGCATAATGTTTTTTTTGTAACCATGATTTGCTTTAAAATAGTTTGTTATTTGTCACACAATGCTAAAAAAAAAACGCCTCAACATGCTAGATGTTTTTAGGTTATTAATACTATCACATTAAATAAAAAATGAAGTATAAATTCCTTCTTTTTCTGCTGGTTAATAGTCAGGTCTTACTTGCACAAAAAAATCTTACTATTAGTGGGTATATTAAGGATAAACGCTCTGCGGAGGCTCTTATTGGTGCAGTGATTGCTGAAGGTTCGTTAAGGAGAGCTACCACTACCAATGGATATGGTTACTACTCATTAACCCTTCCAAAGGGCAGTCACACTATTAAAGTTTCATACGTGGGGTACGAAAGCCTTTCTTTTGAGATAAATTTGCAGGATAATATTTATAAAGATATAAACCTGAGCTCCTCATCGCTAGAAATTGAAGAAGTTACAGTAGTTGCTGATTATAAGAGGTCTCAGCTAAATCAAAACGAATTCAATGCGGAAAGAATGACACTAAAGAACATCCGTCAGTTACCAAATGTTTTTGGAGAGGTGGATGTGATTAAAGCGGTTCAAATGCAATCGGGGGTGAAAACCATCGGTGATGGCTCCTCTGCCATGTTTGTAAGGGGAGGAGGCAGTGATCAGAACCTTATCCTTATTGATGAAGCCCCTGTGTATAATCCTTCGCACCTCTTTGGCTTGGTGTCTGTGTTCAACCCCGATGCCCTGAACCATCTTACTTTATATAAAAGCAATATGCCGGCACATTATGGAGGGCGTGTTTCGGCAGTGCTCGATTGTAAAATGAAGGAGGGTAACTTGCGGAATCATGATTTTTCTATTGGAATCAGCCCTTTTTCAGCCATATTCACAGCCAATGGCCCAATTGTAAAGGAACAATCCTCATTCCTGGTATCGGCCCGAAAAAGTCTTGTCGATTTAGTTTTTAGCCCTGGTGAAACCATGGTGCTGGTTCCAGGTTTCCACGACCTTAATATTAAGGTAAACAGCAGAGTGGGTCGTAGAAATCGATTATTCCTTTCCGTTTATCGGGGGAATGACCGAATAGAATCAGCCGAGGGATTTTTCAACAATTGGGGGAACACCACAGCAACATTGAGGTGGAATACAAATATTGGTGCTAAGCTTTTCTCGAATATATCAATAGTAAGTAGCGACTACCAAAACTATTTAGAATTCAAGGATGAGGAGAAGAACTACAAGTGGCTCACCGGAGTAAATGACGTTAACCTAAAGGCAGACCTTAGTTACTTTCATAAACCCAATAATGTGGTTAAGTTTGGAGTCTCCAGCATTTTCCATAGATTTATTCCTGGTGAATCGGCAGACACAGCCCTTAGCCTGCACAGGATGCAAGCACTTGAACACGGTGCATACGTTTCGCATGACATAAAGTTTAATAGGTGGCTAGGGCTGAATTATGGCATCAGAATCTCTGTATTTCAAAATATTGGTAAGGCAAAATGGTACGAGTACAATCAGGATTACACCCCGGTTGCTGAGAGGCGAAACGCGAAGGGAGTGTACAACACCTACTGGGCACCGGAACCTCGTATTAGCATAAACCTCTCAGTAAGCCCTCACTACTCCCTTAAGGCAGCCTATGCCCGTAACGCTCAGTACATACAGGTGCTACAGAATAATGCTCTTTCCTATTCATCCCTTGAAACATGGTTCCCTGCCAACCCGAACATGCAACCCATTATAGCTAACACGTACTCACTGGGGTGGTTTTATAAATTATCCGATAGCTACTACTTTTCTGTTGAATCCTATTACAAGGACTATCAGAATCAGATTGATTACGTGGACCATGCAAAACTTACCGATAATCCTTATATAGAAGGGGAGATTAGAACAGGTAATGCTTTTGCATACGGCATAGAAATGCTACTTAAGATTGAGAAGGACGATTTTACTGGCAATGTAAACTACACGTATTCCAGAGCAATGAGACAGATTGAGGGTATAAACAGCAGTGCCCCTTACAGTTCGCCTTTTGATATACCACATGATTTCAGGATAAATGGGAATTATAAACTATCGCCTAAATGGAGCCTTAGCGCCGCATGGGTTTATATGTCGGGCCGACCGGTAACGCTGCCCATCGGTTTCTATTTCGAAAACCCTCGTGAACCTATTCCCATATACTCAGGCAGAAACTCCAGCCGATTTCCCGATTATCATAGGCTCGATTTAGCGGTCAACTATTCAAGTATCAATGTCAAGGGGGAACCCAGATGGAATATCAGCTTTGGTCTTTTCAATGCTTATGCAAGAAAGAATCCATTAGGCTATGAATTTACAAGAAGGATAGGTGCCTCAGAAATCAACAGCTCCGACTATGTTGAGGTTTACCAATTCTCTCTTTTTTCAATAATGCCAAACTTTTCTGTAAAATATAACTTTTAATACCATGAGAAAATCTGTTTTCATTATTGTTGCCATAATAACCCTTTTTTCCTGCGACAAGACCCTTGTGGATATTAACACGATAAATTTTTCCAACGCAGAGTTGGATTACGAGATTGCCATTAGCGGTTTTATCTCTACAGAGAAAACCCGGCATAAAGTAACTCTAACAAAACCAGCAGCAATTGGTGACCAAATAAGCTATAACCCCATTAGCAATGCCGATGTTTCTTTAACTGATGGAGTTAACAGTTACCCACTTGAGTGGATAGACGAGAAACGTGCTTACTATTCTGTTGACAGCATACGGGCAACACCGGGCGTTGAATATTCAATTGAAGTTGTGTATGATGGGAAGACTTACACTGCATCCGATAGGGTGCCAGTTAATTCCATTAACGACACTATTAATCCGTTTAAAAGAACGGTTACTTATGACGATAATGGAAACATACGCCCTCCAGATGATGATTGGATAGAACTAAGCGTTACCCAACACAATTTTGGTTTTGACAAGCAGCAAATTATGCTTATGAATGATATAATTGGTGAGGATCATATTTCAGACTCCATGAAAAACATTTATTCTGATATTGTAAGGCTAAATCAGTATTTTAGAGTATATATACACAAGGGCAGTTTGCCTCAGGGGATATTTCCTGCCGGCTTTAGCCGTTCAGGATCTTCCGGCGAACCCGCAGATTCCATTGAACTTGTTTACATGGAAATATCCGATGCTTACTATGAGTACCTAATCACAGTTTTCAATGAAACAGACTGGAGGTCTGGGATATTTTCGACCATAGCAGGGAACACAAAAAGCAATGTTAGCGAAGGAGGGACTGGATATTTCTATGCTGTGAACACAAAAAGAATTAGAGTTACCTTTCAAGATTTGATTAACAGTGCCATGTAAAAGCACTCACGGGGCATCTATCTGTATTGCAAACAGTCTCCCCGTTCGGCTGAGGCTCCAGCCTCAGTCG
>JBKHAH010000141.1:0-4545 GCA_046542995.1 Bacteroidales bacterium | reverse complement strand
AATATTGTTTTAAATAATTATTATTAAGGTTAGATAGGAATTCATATTTTTGCATTCACATTAAATATAATAGCTACACATTGAGCACTAAAAAAAGCATCGTAGAAACCCCGCTAATGAAGCAGTATAACGCTATTAAGCGTAAGCATTCTGATGCAATACTGCTATTTAGGGTTGGTGACTTTTATGAAACTTTTAGTGAGGATGCCATAAAATCTGCTGAGATTTTGGGCATAACGCTAACACGACGAGCTAACGGTGCCGCATCGTATGTTGAGCTGGCCGGATTTCCTCATCATGCCCTAGATACTTACCTGCCAAAACTTGTACGTGCAGGGCAAAGAGTGGCAATTTGCGATCAGCTTGAAGACCCCAAGCAGGTTAAAACCATTGTTAAAAGAGGAGTAACCGAACTGGTTACCCCGGGGGTTTCGCTCAACGACAATGTTCTGGAACGCAAGGAGAACAATTTCTTGGCTTGCGTTCATCTAAACAAGAAGTATGCAGGTATAGCTTTCCTAGATATCTCAACAGGTGAGTTTTACGTTGCTGAAGGCACATACGAATATATTGATAAGCTGATTACAAACTTTAACCCAAAAGAGATACTGGTAGAGAGAACTAAATATAAAGAGTTTGTAGATTTTTTTGGAACGCGCCATTACATATATAAATTCGACGAATGGGCCTATAATGAGGATGGTGCCCATGAAAAGCTAACAAATCATTTTCAAACCAGCAGTCTAAAGGGCTTTGGCATAGAAGGGTTTAAACATGGCATAGTTGCAGCTGGCGCAACCCTATACTACTTAGACATCACGCATCATAATCATGTTAAGCATATATCATCCATATCAAGGCTTGATGAGGATAAATACGTTTGGCTCGATAAGTTCACCATTAGGAATCTGGAGTTATTCTACTCCGTTAATGAGGGCGCCAAAACCTTAATTGATATTATTGACAAAACCTCCTCCCCCATGGGCGGCAGGTTGCTTAGGAAGTGGCTATCGCTACCATTGAAAGACTTAGGCCCTATTCAGGACAGGTTAAACGCAGTAGAACAATTTATTAAAAAACAAGAGCTTTCAGACACAATTCGTGAGCATATTAGAGAAACAGGCGACCTTGAAAGGGTTGTGTCAAAAGCTGCTGTGGGACGAATATCGCCCAGAGAAATTATTAGCCTAAAGAATGCTTTAACAGCCCTTGTTGATATTAAGAAGGTATGCGAAAATTCAGATGAACCTACATTACAGCGTATTGGCGATCAAATAAGCTTATGCTCTAGTATCAGGCAAAAAATAGAAAAAGAGATAGTAGCCGACCCTCCAGCGCAAATTAACAAAGGCAACGTTATTGCCAAAGGAGTAAATGCTGAGCTTGATGAGCTGAGAGAAATAATGCACTCGGGTAAGGAATACCTTTTAACAATACAACAACGAGAATCGGAACGTACAGGCATCCCCTCGCTTAAGGTAAACTTTAATAATGTGTTTGGCTATTACATTGAGGTTAGGAATACGCACAAAGATAAAGTTCCACCAGAATGGATCAGAAAACAAACCCTCGTATCGGCAGAGCGCTACATTACTGAAGAGTTAAAAGAGTACGAGGCGAAAATTTTGGGCGCTGAGGAGAAAACCCTACTGATTGAGCATAGAATTTTTGAGCAGCTGGTTTTGAGTCTTACGGAATACATTGCTTCCATACAGCTCAATGCAAACCTGGTGGCTCAACTCGACTGTTTGCTTTCGTTTGCTCTTTGCGCTCAGGAGTATAACTACTGTAAACCTGAGATAAACGACACGGAGAGTATCACTATTAAAGAAGGCAGACACCCTGTTATTGAACGGATGATGCCAATTGGGGAAGAATACGTATCGAACGACATTGAGCTAGACAATGACAACCAGCAAGTAATAATCATTACAGGTCCTAACATGTCAGGTAAATCAGCGCTCCTACGGCAAACAGCGCTTATTGTTCTGATGGCTCAAATGGGCTCATACGTTCCTGCTGATTCTGCAAAAATCGGGCTGGTTGATAAAATATTCACAAGAGTTGGGGCATCGGACAACATATCGCTGGGCGAATCGACCTTTATGGTTGAGATGCACGAGGCGGCCAGTATCCTTAACAACATTTCGAACAGGAGCCTGGTGCTTCTGGATGAGATAGGACGGGGAACCTCCACCTATGATGGCATTTCAATTGCCTGGGCAATGACTGAGTATATCCATGAGAACCCGCAGGGACGAGCCAAAACCCTCTTTGCAACGCACTACCATGAACTTAACGAGATGGGGGGTTCCTTCCCCAGAATTAAGAACTACAATGTTTCGGTAAAGGAGCTGGAGAACAAGGTTATTTTCCTTAGGAAATTAGTGCCTGGTGGAAGTGCCCATAGTTTTGGAATACATGTTGCCAGAATGGCCGGCATGCCCCCAAGCGTAATAAAAAGGGCATCGGAAATTCTTAAGGAACTCGAAAGGTCACCTGACGATAAACATCTCTCGAAGCCAGATTCAGAACTGGGATCAAACCGGGAGGGCTACCAACTTAGTATCTTCCAGCTGGATGACCCTGTACTGAAGCAAATAAGAGACCAACTTCTTATGCTTGACATTAATAATCTTACACCTGTTGAAGCGCTGAACAAGCTGAATGAGATTAAAAGACTTGCCGGAATTAAGGAGAGAAAATAAGGTCACCCCCCAAGCGGAAGGACTAATGCAATAGACGTACCTTTTTTCTCAGTACTTTCAACAGAGAATTCTCCTTTGATTTTTTCAACCAGCTCTTTACAAATAATTAATCCTAGCCCAGTTCCCTTCTCCTGCTCGGTACCCGGTCTACTTGTTATTTCCTTAAAATCCTTAATCCTATCGAGCTTTTTAGCGTCTATTCCAATGCCCCTATCCTTAACAATAAGGGTAACTCCATTATCCTTTTGCACTGCTGATATTACAACCTCTCCCTCTCTATATGAATATTTTATTGCATTTGAAATAAAGTTTCTAATAATAATGGCCAGTATTTCACTGTCGGTTTTAACAACAAGATCGGAAGGAACATCTACCTTTATATTAATACTTTTAGCAGAAGCGTTTTCAGCAAGGGCATCTAACTGATTTCTCACTATAGACTCTAATCTCACATTCTTAAAATCTACGCATATTTCGTCGGTTTGCGTCCATGCCCAATTTAGCAGATTATCGGCAACAGAGTATAAACCCTTAGCCCTATTATTAATAAGCTGTAAGCGCTCTTTAAAATAATCGGGATTACCAATGTTGTCATTAAAATTCATCAGCATAACCTCTGTTAACCCTAAAAACGCATTAAAGGGACTACGAAGATCGTGCGATATGATAGAAAGAAGGTTCGTCTTGGTATCATTCAATCTTTGCAACTCTTCATTCTGCTTCTCTATCTCAATGGTTCGCTCACGCACCTTCTCCTCCAGCTGCTTATTTTTCTCCTTAAGGAGCTTGTACGGGATGCTGGTTCCTTCATCCTGCCCTTCAGCCGGCTGCGACCAGTGGCCATGAATCAACTTCCATCCATCCTCCTCCTTCTTCATTATTGCAGTAGTCCGGTTGTCTGGGCAATCCAACACCTCATCAGGATATATGAACCGCATATCCATTAGAATCATGATGTAAGCAACATCCTGAGATATTTCAAAAACATCCATCTCCTTTATTTCAAATTCCAGAGGAGTAGGAAGCTGCAGGTATTCACGTTTAAAGAAGTTAATTGACTGCTTATATGATAGGCTCACCTCGTCAACTCCAGTACCAAACATGGTTAGATTTTTAGTGAACGTGTTCAGCATATCATCCCATTGCCTTTTTGTATAGGCATTGAAATAATCAAAGTAAGCATCAATAATCTCCTGCTTCCTCTTTCCAGATAAACCATTCATCATAATCAAAAGTTATGTTGAAGTATAACATTCATCAAGTAACTTGCAATAAAATTACAAATAACAAAACTCTAAACAACCTAAAAGCGAAATAATTAGAAAAATATCTTTAAAGAATAATTGTAATCAACAGATAAATCCACGCCTAAATATTCATACGAATGGTTTGCTTCAAGTCAGGGTGCAAGCTGTTTGCAACCGGACACTCTTTGGCAGCTAGGTTTATTAGCGTTTTTTGTTTGGGGGTGTAGTTGGTATGCGGAAAAGTAAAATCAACAATCACCTCAATCACTCTGCGAGGATTGGTCCCCATTACCTTTGTTACCTCGACCTTAGTACCATCAATATCAAAATTATGTGTACGTGCTGATATGCCCATGATTGTGAGCATGCATGAGCCAAGTGATGTGGCAAGCAGGTCGGTAGGCGAGAAAAACTCACCCTTCCCCTGATTATCTGGCGGTGCATCAGTGGTTAGTTTATTTCCTGACAGGTTATGAACAGCCTGTGTTCTTAGCTCACCTTTGTAAATTATCTGAGATGTTAACATAATCATTAAAAAAAATTAACTGCAAATTTAAAGAACTTTTTTATATGTTCCATTAAAAAGGAAG
>JBKHAH010000140.1:0-4603 GCA_046542995.1 Bacteroidales bacterium | reverse complement strand
TCAGGTAACAACGAGCGTGGCTTGGGCTAATACTCGATATACCATAGGTTGATGCGGTTATACCTTTTGAAATTATGGGCTACTGAGGTAGCTTCACATAAAAGCGGCTTCCTTTGCCAGCCTCGCTTTCAACCCAGATTTTTCCGCCATGCATTTCAAGAAACTCTTTGCAAATCAACAGCCCAAAGCCCGTGCCTTTTTCATTTGCGGTGCCCTCTGTTGTATGTGGACTTGTGAAATTCCAAAGTTTTTGTTGATTTTCGGGGCTTATTCCAACCCCATTGTCGGTTACGGTAATCGTAATAGAATCGTTACTCTTCACTGCCGCAACAATCACCTCCCCCTCCATTTTGGTAAATTTAATTGCATTTGAAATTAAGTTTCGTATTACGGTAGCGATCATGTTTCTGTCGGCAAAAATTGTGAATATTTCTTGAGGATACTGAGCTGAAATTTTTTTCTGGTTCAACATCGGATTAAATTCCAGCATGATATTTTTGCATATCTCCTTAATGTCAACTCTTTGTATGTTGGGCTTTAGCTTGCCTGATTGCGCTTTAGACCAAAGCAAAAGATCCTCAAGCAGATTGTAGGTAGAGTTGGAAACCTTACTAAATAGATTTATAAACTTCTCGATTTTTTCTTTTTCGTAGCTTTGATAATACCTCTGAAGCAAATCAGAGGTAGAGACCAAATTGGCGATGGGATTTTTTAAATCGTGCGCAAGGATTTGCATAAAACGATCCTTATCTGCATTTGAATCTCTTAACTTTTGTTCGGCTTTTTTTAGCTCGGTAATGTCACGTGAAACACCCTGCAGTCCAATTGGTGTTCCATTGTCATCACGAATAAATGAAATGTGCATTGATATGGTAATAACGGTGCCATTCGCCTTAATAAAATCAGCCTCAATTATCCGAGATCGATTCTTATCAACGGACGGATCCTTTTCTCTCTCAAACTCCTGAGCTAGAACAGATTTTAGATAAGTAACGGTTTCAGGCGGATGCAATTCGTTTATTGATCTCGACATGTATTCCTCTACGGTTTCGCCTGTTAGTTTCTCGATGGAAGGTGTAACGTATGTTGTTTTAAGATTAAGGTCGGTAGTAAAAACCACATCGCAAATATTATCGGTTATGCGCCTTAAATTCGCTTCCTTTTGTATAAGAGCTTTCTCTGCTATATTTTTCCTAAGGGAAAGGGCCGTTAAGTAAGCGAATGAATTAAGCAAACCAATGCCTGGAGGGTCCTGATTATCCCTAAAAGCCAGCAGTGTTGTACCATAGAGTTTTCCAGATAAGATATGTGCAACACCATAAAATTTTGTAATGCCTGTAACTTTTTTAAGGGCAATATCAACTACCTTGGGAATTGAGCCAAAAGATATCTCGGTTAACGACTTGGAAATAGCAATACGCTCTCCTACAATCTGCACGTAGTCATCATCACTTAGCGGGTTAGGCGTTTCAAGTATTTTTGATCCTACAACCCTTATGGCAGCCTTAAGGATACTCCCATCACCCTCAATGCTCTTAACAACCATTGCTTTTTGGGTTTCGTTGTACTGAGTAAAAACCCCTAGCACGGCATTGGTATGCTTCCAGATACTATGAAGCATAGAGGGTACAATATCTTGCCCCGCCTCCAGTTCGGCTATCTGAAAAGTTAGGGAGCTTAAAAACTTGCTATCCTTGTCTCCAGAAACTGATTTATCATCTTCCATCCCTTGAATTTATCATCTGCTAAAAATTTCTGTTTCATATTTCGTGCCAACATGTTTAAGGCACAGGCAATATGAAAGATAATTAACCAACATTTATTAGTAATACGAGCAAAATATAAGTTAGCTCATGAAAAACACGAAATATCGTGGGCTAAATTGGCCTCTCAATTCCAAGTTTTTTCATTCGAGACTCTAAAGTAGATGGGTTTATTTGAAGAAGGCTTGCCGCACCATTAACACCCCTAACCCTCCATTTGGTGTGTTTTAGGGTCTTTAGGATGTGCTCCCTCTCCATCTCAATTAAAGGGAGTATATTTTTGGATGCTGGTGCTGTTTGCCGGTTGAGATTGAACCAATCTCCAATTTCGAGCTTGCTTCCGGGGCTTAAAACATGGGCACGTTCAATAACATTCTCCAGCTCCCTTATATTGCCAGGCCAATGATACTCCATAAGCCAAGTTAGGAGTTTTTTGGGAATACTTTTGATTTCCTTGCCAGTTTTGCGGTTTAATTTGCCAATAAAATGATTTACCAGCAGGGGAATATCCTCGGTGTGCTCCCTGAGTGGTGGTATGGTAATAGGTAGGATGTTTAGCCTGTAGTACAAGTCGCTTCTGAAAGCGCCTTTTTCTACTTCTTGTGCAATGTTACGATTGGTGGCTGCTATTAACCTAAAGTCGGTTTTTATGGTTTTGTTTCCGCCCAGCCTCTCAAATTCATTCTCCTGTAAAACCCTGAGCAGCTTAGGTTGCATATTTAAAGGGAGTTCACCAATCTCATCAAGAAATAGGGTGCCCTCATGCGCAATTTCAAACTTGCCAAATTTTTGCTTATGGGCACCGGTAAATGTACCCTTTTCATGTCCAAACAATTCGCTTTCAATCAGCGTTTCGGGTATTGCAGCGCAGTTAATTTTAATAAGCATCTTACTGCTCCTGTGGCTGAGCGAATGAATGGCTTTTGCAAAAAGCTCCTTGCCAGTTCCAGTTTCCCCCAGCAGCAGAATGGATGAGTTTGACTTGGCAGCCTGCTCAACCTGACGAAGCACCACATTCATCACTCTACTTTCGCCTACAATATCAGTTTTCAGGGTGCTTTCAGTTATTTCCTCTTTAAGCTGCACGTTCTCCTCCTCCAGCTTATTCTTTAAGCCATGTATCTCATTGTAAGCCTTCTGGAGGGTTCTGTTATTTTGAACCAGATCGTTTATAAGATTAATATTCTTGCTACGGAGCTCATGTGCCTCAAAAGCATTATCGAGGGTCTGTTTCAGATCCTGAATATCGCTGGGTTTTAACAAGTACCTGTATATGCCGCCCTGATTAATAGCCCTGAGCATGGTCTCGTTGTCGTCAAAAGCAGTAAGGATTATGATGATTACAGAAGGGTACTGCTGATTAATCATTTGGGCAAGCTCCAGCCCACTAATCTCAGGCATCCGCTGGTCAGTAATTACAACCTTTATATTATGCTCCTTTATTGCATTGAGGGCATGCGTAGGGTTATCAAGGGTTATAACATCGAACCACTTATCAAGAGCAACCTGAAGTGTAAACAGGTTGTTAACCTCATCGTCAACATATAGCACCTTGCGCATAAGTTACCTTTTGGGTAAATATAGTAATATTTCGGTTCCTATACCAACCTCAGATTTTACCTTAATTCTCCCATTGTGGTCATCAATAATTCCGTGTACTATGGATAACCCCAGGCCTGTGCCCTCACCCACGGGCTTAGTTGTGAAGAATGGATCGAATATCCGCTTCTGAATATCGGCTGGCATCCCCTCACCGGTGTCTTTTATTGAAATCATGTACCTCTCATTTTTAGCTTCGTACACCGTTTTAATTAGAATCTCGCCCTCCTGCTTAATGGCTTGAATTGAATTAACTAAGATATTAAGGAATACCTGTCCCAGCTTGCCGGGATAACATGTTATGGTATCGTTTGGGACTAGCTCTGTATTCACTACAATTCTATTTTTGTATTTATTGTATAGAATTGTTAGCGTAGAGTTTATCAAATCGCTAAGGCTTGCCTCCGTTCTGCTCTCTTCGTCTAACCGAGAGAAAGTCCTAAGCCCTTTTATAATAGATACAGTACGGCTTACCCCAGTTTGTATTGAGTTTATTAGCTTGGGGATATTATTAATTGACCGCTCAACATTGTACTTCTCCTCAATGTCCGCTTTAACCTTACTGAAAAGTTGAGCGCCATGCTCCTGGCAACAATTTAGATATTCTTTATATGCGCTAACCACCTCGTTTACCTCCATCTCAAGACCAATTACTCCGCTACTAATAAAGTTAATGGGGTTGTTAATTTCGTGAGCAATGCCAGAAGTAAGGACTCCAATGGAAGCCATTTTTTCAGACAGCACCAGCTGCTTTTGTGCGTCCTTTAATTTGTCGAGTGCCGCTTCTAACTCATTCCTTTTATCAAGCAGCTCCTCGTTTATAGAGGTTAGCTCCTCATTGGTAGCCTCAAGCTCCTCGGTTCGTTCCTGTACGACAAACTCAAGGTTGTTCTTATGATTAACCAGCTCCTGCTCTAGTATCTTTTTATCAGTAATATCGGTATGTGTACCAACCATTCTAATTGGCGAACCCTTTACGTCACGCTCAACAACTCTCCCACGTCCACGTATCCACATCCATTTTCCCTCCTTCGTTTTAAAACGAAACTCAATATCGAACCCAGTAGAGCCGGACGAAAGTTGTGATTGTAGCGCTTCTTTGGTTTTTGATAGATCATCGGGATGAATTCTTTTCTCCCATTCAGAAAAAACTGGGGGGAACTCATTTGGCTTATACCCGGATATTGTATAGTATCTGGCATCAAAAAAAGTTTTGCCCGATGGGATATGCCAGTCCCATA
>JBKHAH010000052.1:0-23831 GCA_046542995.1 Bacteroidales bacterium | reverse complement strand
TTGTTAAATATAAAAACTAAAGGATTAAAAGTCTTCAAACATATCGTCTGGAAAATAATCCTCTGCTGGCTGCTCAGAATTGTCGCTAAACACTAGGTATGGTTCAATGTCATTATCAACCTCATACCATTTAACATATGCTATTGAAGCTCCCTCAGGATAGCTGTAAAGCCTAATGTTCAAGTGATCGTTAGCTGCTGTCTCCATGTCAACACCTGAAGACATGTCGCTAATAAACGCCTCGTTATTTAAGTCAAGTGTTGCTTTTATAGATCCTAACACCAAATGACCATTAACCGTCTTAGGCTCGGTGTCATCAAGCATGTCATCCTCCATTGAAGGATCAAAAGTCATATCAAATTCAGGGAATAGCATCTCAAGGTTTGATGACATAAGTACAAGTCCGGCATTTTTAATTGAGTGTGAAAAGTTCACTTTAATACCTGTAGCCAATTCTACCATTGAGGCATTTAAAGAAAACGTAAACTCTTCCATCGTCAAATCAACCTCCACTGACTCCATAATGTCATCAGTAATAGTTGCGCTGTAAGTTAGCAACAAGGCTTCATCGCCATCAACTTCAAGCAATATGGATACAACTGTTAGGAATTCATCTTCCCCTTCGCCAACAACCTCAATACCTGATATTGTTAGGGTAGCCAGTTTTTCACCTGTTGCGTCTGCAGGGAAAATGTAAACTATCTCATCTTGTGGTTCAGAGCTATAATCCCACTGGTAAGTAGTTTCATTAAAGGTAAATGTTCCGTAATTACCGAAAGGAGTATCAAACTCCTGGGCTACTTTAATTGCCTTTGGGACAATGGCTTTCTTTGGTGTTCTTGCAAAATCAACAATCTGCTTTAAGTTATTAATAGCAGCTTTTGAGGATTCTCCAGACTTAACTTCAGTACCCTGAGGTGCAATGTTCATAAAATACATCATTGCATTCATCCCTTCGGTTTGCATCATCTCTGTCATGCCCTGATCCATTTCATCAGATGCATCATTAAGTTTTGTAACTGCCTCATCTTTTGTTAAAGGCTCTGGGGTATCGTCTTTTGAACATGCTGCTATTACTAATACAGCAGCAAGCAATGTAATAAATCCTAAAAATTTTCTTCTCATAACAATTCTTTTTTTTGGTTTAACTAACAACATACAAAAACCGTACAAAACAGTTAGAAAAATTGGGAAAATTTACTTTTTAAATCTATTTAAGTTAGACATGGCATCCAAATTTTCAGGTTTAGTTAAGTTTGCAACATTATTCAAACTGATTGTTCCTTTGAAACTTACACAAAAAAGTGTTTCATAATCTGCCACCAAAACAACCATTTCATCAACAATGCTGTCAGATTTACTCTTTGATATCTTTACGGTAACAATTTCCTGCCCACTATTAATAGATGCTAAATCGATAAAATTAATTGCGTTTAAACGTTGGTTAATATCTGATAAGTGTACGTTTTCCTTAACGTTGTAACTATTGGGAATTATTAAGAAGTTTAGATGATCTGTCTCATTTAGCAAAGCTTTGAGTTCAGAATTACCGGTTTTCTCCTCATCAATAAAAACTGATGCCATGCCTGGTGGAACGGAAAAAAATGTGGCAACACCTTTATCAGTATAGCTTTGGCATATATCATCTGTCGTCTCAGTCTCCTCTTCGGTGCAGTTACAGGCAGCGAGTAAAAACAGAAAAATTATTGCAAACGTTCTTGCTGCTTGTTTTAAAATCAACATACTTTAATATTTATGTAATTAGGCAAATATAAACATTTTAAAAGTTAGGTAGTGGTTATAGCTTAGCAACAAACTTGCTTTTGTTAACAATATACCGAACATGTGTGCCATATCCAATATCTCCCTTACTGTCCCAGGCCCTAAGTTTAAACACCAACCTTTCGCCATCAATCTCCACCAGCGTTGCCTCACTTCTCACCATGTCTCCTAAAGGGGAAGGTTTTATATGTTTTACATTAATCTCCGAGCCGACCGTTGTTTGGCACTCCGTTAAATAAGGATTAACAAGCTCCATGGCAGCATTCTCCATCAGTGCTATCATCGATGGGGTTGCAAAAACATCCAAATCGCCAGAACCCACACTTTTTGCAGTATATTGATCAGTTACTATTGTTGATGATTGGTGCATTACACCCGTTTTAATTTTCATAAATTATTGGATTTTAGTCTCCCGCAAAATAATAACATATAAGTACATGTGCTACATTTTTTTGATGATATTTATTACATTAGACTAAAGCAGCTCAATATTTTAAACTATTTTTGAAATTGATTACTATCCTCCGCATGTTGTTTGTTAATCACCAGCATATGACCAAACATTCTAAGAACATATCCCTTGCAATTCTTTCAGGAGGGAAAGCCAGCAGATTGGGTGGAATTAGCAAGGCGTTAATAGAATACAAGAGTCAGCCCTTTGTTTCGATGATTTATAATGAGCTATCTCCCATATTTTCTGAAACTATCATAATTTCGAACTCTCCAGAAGAATTCACCTTTTTAGACGTTCCTGTTTTTAAGGATATCTACCAGCAAAAGGGTCCTCTTGGGGGTATTCATTCAGCACTTAAGAATGCTAAAGGGAAAGCAGTCTTCATAGTTTCTTGCGATATGCCATTTGTAAAATTATCAGTAGCAAAAAGGTTACTTTCTGAGTTTAATGACGAAACTATTGAAGCTGTAATCCCAACCATTAATGAAAATATGGAGCCTTTATTTGGCATTTATTGCAAGAGTGGAGTTGATATAGTTGAAAGGATGCTCTCTGCTGGTAAAAGCTACTCAATAAGAAAGTACCTGGATTTAATAAATACAGTTTATATTGATATCCCTTTAAATAAGGAATTTAGCAGATGCTTTACCAACGTAAACACCCCAAACGATCTTGATAGGATTAGAAGGTATGATTAGAGTGTCTAAAAAAAAGGATGGCACCATTAAATGCCATCCTTCCTATTCTATTTGATAAAATTATCTTCTAAACAATTTTCTTGTCGATATACTTTGAGTTCATAAGCCTTGCCACTGCCATATACGATGGGGTGAATTTAAGCTTATCGCCCACCTTATATCGAGATTTTTTACCTTTTTCAATTGGACCTAAGTCGTAAACGCTCATGTCGGAGGTTGTTCCTGCAAAGCGCAGGTTTTTATCCTTAGGCGTTAACTCCTCAACATCCACATCAAGTATACCAAAATCAACAATTGCGCGGTAGCTATGGTCATATTCAACATCTTCCTCAAGTTCTGAGGTATGCCCAATGTTACCTTCTGACAGTATGCCATCGGGGCTTGTTTCCTTAAGCTCCAATTCAATAACATTTGCCAGGTACTCAAATGTATCGGTAGAAAGGTCGCGAAACTTCTTGCCATCAAAAGGACTGACACCAAAAAAAGCAGTTTCACCAATTCGAAGATGATTCATATTCTTAGGCATTGCAGCCTTTCCAACCAAAGGAAGCGTAATAGAACTGCCACCAGAAATTATTGGCAAATTAGTGTTAAACTTAGCGTCAATTATCTGCTTGTATAGCGATAGCTGAAGAAGTTTATCGTAGGTAGGCTGTATTCCATACATACATCCTAGATTTGTACCGATGCCTTCGATATCAATATTCTCCAACTCAAAAACACGCTTATAGAAATCAACAACCTTATCTCTAAGTATTCCTTCCCTTAGTTCGCCCAACTCAATCATAATAACTACTCTGTGCCTCTTCCCCTGCCTTCCGGCCTCTTCATTAAGAGCCTCAATAGTTCTAAATGAGGAGTTCAAGGAAATGTCTGCATAAGAAACAACAGACTTAATTGTATCAATTGCAGGTGGCTTTACATACATAGTTACTATCTCTGGATTAAGCGATTTAATCACCTTTAATCCAGAAATACGTGAGTCTCCAACGCTGTGAATCTTTTTTACTACCGGATTAAAAAGGAGCTTTTTAAGAAATTCCCTATGTCCAGATAAAACTTTAACTACTAAACTCCACTCAACGTTTTGCTTATCCAGAATACGATTTAATTTTTCGATATTCTGAATGATTTTTCCAGATTTAATTACCAGCTGAGCCATTAATTACTTCTTTTTTATATAACGCATCTCTGCATACTTAGATGTAAATCCTACCCTCTCGTATAATCTTTTAGCTGGGTTATCATACTCAACGTGAAGTTTAATATCGCCTTCTGAACGTTTAATAGCCTCTTCCATTAACTGGCGACCAATACCCTGACCGCGGAGCGATGCATCAACGGCAATATAAACCAATATGTTTTCAGGAATAAAACCTTCCATTCCTGTATTATTCATTACAACTACTCCCACGAGGCGTCCATCAGAGTGACCTGTAAGGATATATCCACCCTTACCTTCTTCCTTTGAAAAAGCATAGTCTAAACATTTACCAATCGACACTTTATCATCGCGGAAGCGATCCAGGTGAGTATACAAAAAATCAATAATCTCATCTCTTGTTACACCATCAAATTCTTTCTCCGAGTTAATTTGCTTAACTGTTAACATAATATAATTTTAAGTTAGACATGTTGCTGCTACACAAACAAGAAGAGTTTTATTTAATAGAGCAATGCAACAGCGTTTTAGTTGAATTCATGCAAATATAATGTTTTTTAGCATATTTTACAAAAGAATATGAATATATGGCATAGCAGCGTAATACCAAGCCAAAAAGTCAGTAGCATAAGGTAATTTAAACTAGAACAATGTAAGATTTTTAGTTATTTTTGACTTTGAAAATTTTTTTTGCATTTATGGGAGACAAATCTTTAAATAAAAGTATAACCCCTAAATCCAAGTCTAATAATATTGATAGAAAGGAGTTTCTTAAACTCTGCACCCTTCTTGGCGGAGGCGTTGTTCTATCGGGAGGAATATTGGGATGCATTAATGGAACCAAGGAAATTCTTGTTGAAGTATTAGAACAAAAAGGTGATGTTACCATTATAAGTGCAGCCTGCCCTGGTCATAATTGCGGCGGCAGATGCTAGCTAAAACTCCATATAAAAAGGGAAAAGTTACACGAATAGAAACCGACGACAGACCAACTGATACACTTTCAGACCCCCAATTAAGAGCCTGCATTAGAGGACGCGCATAGCGTCGGCGTTAACATCATCCAGATAGGTTAAGCAGTAGAAAAAATCCAATTGCTTAATTTAGGGTTAAGAATAGAATACCGTTTAAACTGGAATAAGAATTTCTATTCGTAATCATAATTGCTTGTGGTATTAAGCTGGCAACAAATGCAATTAGTGGGGGGGGGCACAACCCAATGATAGTATAGGATTTTACAACAACCAAATTCCTAGCTTGTTACGAGCCCTTTCTTGGTTTTGGGTTCTTGGATTAGGTTTTCTCATTAGAAAAATTTTTCCGCAACCTCAGGATAAACCTGTTGGCATTAAAGTATATTCATATTCATTTGCACTTTTTGTTATTGCAGAGTATGCAGCAAGGATTATTTTTTACTGGTCCTACTTTAGGATTGGTGTATAAAAAAAATATTATCAGAAACGTGTTTCTAGTATGTTTATCCCTTTAGCCCGCTTCTTTCAAGTAAAGCATCAACCTTTGGCTCCTGTCCCCGAAAACGCTTGTAAAGCGTCATAGGGTGCTCGCTACCTCCTTTGGATAGTATTTGCTCACGAAACTCCTTTGCAGTCTCAGAATCAAATATTCCTTTCTCCTTAAAAAGTGAAAAGGCATCAGCATCAAGCACCTCTGCCCATTTGTAACTGTAGTAACCAGCAGCATACCCACCGGCAAAAATATGGCTAAAGGCAGTGCTAAAGGCTGTTCCGACAGTTGGTGACATAACCTCTGCCCTACTCATGTGTGCTCGCTCAAACTCCACCACATCGTCATTAAATTGCTCATTAAGACTATGCCAAGCCATGTCAACCAATCCAAAACTTAGCTGTCGTATTGACAGATTTCCTGCGAGATAATTCTTGCTATCAATAATTGATTGCACCATGCTTTGCGGGATGGGTTCGCCCGTTTTGTAATGCTTGGCAAACAAGTCAAGAAACTCCTTCTCAAGTGCCCAATTCTCATGGATTTGCGAAGGCAACTCCACAAAATCTCTGTAAACAGATGTACCTGAAAGATTTGGGTAAGTTACATCTGAAAGTATTCCGTGCAGAGCGTGACCAAACTCATGCAGAAAGGTTGTTGCTTCGTTAAAGGTTAGCAACGAGGGTTCGTTCTTTGTTGGCTTTGTAAAGTTGGTAACAATGGAAATAATAGGCCTAACATCCTTTCCATTACACTTATACTGGTCGCGGTAGCTCGTCATCCAGGCGCCACCATTTTTACCTTCCCTTGGAAAAAAATCAAGATAAAGTAAAGCAAGGAAAGAACCATCGCCATCAAAAACTTCGTAGGTCTCAACATCCGGGTGATAAAGCGGAGCTTTTGTAGTACGTAAAAATTTTAAACCATAAAGTTTTTGGGCAAGTGTAAAAGCCCCATTCCTAACATTGTCAAGAGGAAAGTATGGTTTTAGCTCCTCCTCTTTAAGCTTAAAAAGTTTATCCTTAAACTTCTCGGTGTAATAAGCCCAGTCCCATTTCTCCAGCTTATGCTTAACACCCAGCGTTTTCGCATACTCCTCCACCTGGTTTAGTTCCTTCTCTGCATGAGGCAAAGAGGCATTTAGCAACTTTTCTAAAAATCCATTCACCTTATCTGCTGAAATGGCCATTCGCTCTTCAAGAACATAATCTGCATAAGTATTGTAACCTAAAAGTTTTGCTACATTAAGCCTTAGGTTCACAATCCGTTTTATCAGCTTGGTATTATCATAACTATTACCATTAAACCCACGTTTATTAAATGCTTTGTAAATCTTCTCGCGAAGTTCACGATTTTCGGAAAATTTCATAAAGGGAAGAAACATGGGCATGTGTAAGGTTATAACCCAACCATCCAACTTTTTTTCTTGTGCAGCTAAGGCAGCGGAATCTATTAAACTTTTGGGAAGCCCTGCCAGCTGGTTTTCTTTGTTTAAATGCAGGAAAAAACCATTGGTTTCTGCCAGCACATTCTCATCAAATATTAACGATAGTTCCGAGAGTTCTCGTGTTAAACCTCTATACTTTTCCTTATCCTTCTCATTAAGATTTGCTCCTTTTCTTACAAACCCCTTATATGTCTTTTTCAGCAGTGTTTGTTGCTCTGGGTTTAGCTCTATGCTTTCAGTATTTTCATATACGCTTTTAACGCGATTAAACAGGGTGGCATTAAGGTGTATATCATTTGAGAAATCGGTAAGCATTGGGGCTACCTCACGTACAACCTTCTGAAGCTCAGGATTCGTCTCGGCATAGTTAAGATTGAAAATTACTGAGGCAACTTCATCAAGCTTTTTGCCAGCAAAACTTAATGCCTCGATAGTATTTTTAAAAGTTGCATCCTCCTCGCTATTTACAATGGCTTCAATTTCTTTTTTAGCACTAGTAATTGCTGATTCTATAGCAGGAAGATAATGCTCATTTTTAATACGGTCAAAAGGAGGTGCCAGGTATGGAGTGTTAAAATCTGAAAGAAGAGGATTACCCTCCGTTTTTGAGTTGTTACCTGTTGTAACTATTGCAAATCCTATAAAAGCCATGATTCTATAATATTGATATTGGTATTGTTATTTAGTAATATTCTGCAAAGTAACTAAATCTAAACATAAAAAAATGGATAGTGTTGCATTTTTAAAATAGATAAAGGTTGATTTGAGGATTGTTTAAAAAGGGCAGGCAATCCAACCATAGGCGGGTTTTACAAACTTTAGCGAACTAAAATCTTACAAGCCATCTGGCAATCAAGAATTAAGCACCATTTACTATAAAAACACAATGATAAAACTTGATTTTTTGAGAAAAAATTTGTATAATACAATTGTTGAAAAGTTTACATCAATATGACGTTATGACTGAAAATCAAAAACTTGATAAGATTGCCATTACGGTAAAATCGCATAAAATGCTAAAGAAGCTTCTCAAGGAGAATCCTAAGCTTGAGGAGATAATGCGGAGTGCACGTAACGAGACCGAGGCCCTTGTTGGCGTTCGCAATTGGGTTTTAGCATATTTAAAAGGTAAGCCCATTGCTTACGATTTTTACAAGGGGCATAAGGAGGGCCGCGAATGGTTTGAGAAGTTAACATGGCAGGATTATGCCGCTATCAGAATACTCGACTACATTGATAACGCTGGTCGTGAATACGAAGACCCAAACATTAGGGGAGAAATAGCCATTAGCAACCCTGTAAAACTGATTTGGTTGGCAGTAAACTTTGGAACAGGTGGTGCAAAACCCTACTTTTTTGAGGACATGCTCTATCTTTTCAGGCAGTTTGCTGGCACGTATAAAAGAGAGTTGCCAACGAAGGAAATGCTTCACGACTGGATGGAGCGCTTCCCAAGTGGGTTGGATCCACGTATTGTAAAGCTCAGGGAGGAAAACCGTGAGCGAATTATTAATATTTTAATTGAAAAGATAGACAAAGGGGAAGTAAAGAGCGAGCGATTCTCTTTCGAATCAAAAATGTCGCATGAGCAAAAGTTTTTGAAAATGCTGGAGTGGTGGGATGACTACAGGTTCCACCTTACTTTTGCCGTACGTTCACCAAAACTACTTAACGAGCTTTTAGGCAACTCGCTTGACCCCGACACCATGAAGGTGCTTTACGATGCCGAGAAGGCAGGCATTCCATTCTTTGTAAACCCATATTACCTTTCATTACTGCATGTTAGGGTTCCATACTTTGCAATTGGTGCCGATTTGGCAATCCGTTACTATGTGGTTTACAGCCAGCAACTGGTGGATGAATTTGGTCATATTGTTGCATGGGAGAAAGAGGACAAGGTTGTGCTAGGGAAACCCAACGCTGCAGGTTGGATTTTGCCAACTCATAACAATGTTCACAGAAGGTACCCCGAGGTTGCCATTCTAATCCCTGCAACCATGGGGCGTGCTTGCGGAGGGCTTTGCGCTTCGTGCCAAAGAATGTACGATTTTCAGAGTGGAAACCTTAACTTCAATCTCGACAAGTTAAAACCAACTGAAAGTTGGGATAGCCAACTGGAAAAAATTATGGACTACTGGGAGAACGATTCCCAGCTTAGAGATATTCTGATTACAGGTGGCGATGCGCTAATGAGTTCAAGCAAATCAATGGAAAAAATTCTTGATGCTGTGCTTGCCATGGCCATCCGTAAAAAAGAGCGAAACAAGAAGCTACCCGAGAACGAAAAGAATGCAGAGATTGTTCGCATCAGACTAGGTACGCGCTTACCAGCCTACTTACCACAAAGAATTACCCCTGAACTTGTTAAAGTTTTAGGAGATTTTAGGGAGAAGGCTGTAAAGGTTGGTATTAAGCAGTTTGTTATTCAAACTCACTTCGAATCCCCAATGGAAATAACTCCAGAGGTAAAAAATGCAGTTAAGAATTTCTTACAATCAGGCTGGATGATTACCAACCAGCATGTATTCACATCAGCTTCATCACGAAGGGGGCACACGGCAAAGCTAAGGCAGGTGCTAAACGAAATAGGCGTACTCCCATACTATACATTCTCTGTAAAAGGATACATGGAGAACTACTTCAACTTTGCTACCAATGCTCGTGCTGTACAAGAGCAAATTGAGGAGAAAGCCTTTGGTACAATAAGCGACAAGAATATTGAGAGGATAAAAGAGGTGTCGCTTGACCCACATCACATGGACGAGAACCTTACTAAAATGATGCACCACAGCGGGCTTCCTTTCTTGGCTACCGACCGCAACGTGCTAAATCTGCCTGGTGTAGGCAAGAGTTTAACATACAGAGTTATAGGCATCACTCGCTACGGTCGCAGGGTGCTGGAGTTTGACCACGACCAAACCCGCGTACATAGTCCTATTATTCATAAAATGGGTAAGGTGATTATTATTGAGAGCAAATCAATTAGTGAGTACCTAAGGCAAATTGAAGAGATTGGTGAAGATATTGCCGAGTATGAAAGCATTTGGGGATATTCTATTGGTGAAACAGAATCAAGATTACCTATATATGAATACCCTGAATATGATTTTACTATAACTAAAGAAATTACTAATCTGGAAATTAACTAAACTTTAAAACGTAAAATTATGACGAGAGAAGAATTTAAAGAGAAAGCCAAACAAGGGCTAGACGATCTTTTTACCAAGATTGATGAACTTGATAAAAAGAAGGATCTGGTTTCGGATGATCTAAAAAACAGCTACCATGAGCAAATAGAAGAATTAAACAAAAGGAAACATGAACTAAAATCTAAGTTTTTAAAGCTTATGGGAGCATCTGAGAATGATTGGGAAGAGCACAAAAACAGTTTTAACTCAACTTACGATACATTTAAAGAGGGTTACTATAAACTATCGTCATTCTTCAAGTAAACGATTTATAAAATCTGAACTATAAAATAAAAAAACATGAAAATTAATCGACTTGGTCAATGGGGATTATCCTCACTAAATGGTATTCTAGTGCTAATTTTCGGCTGTATTGCTATTTTCTTTCCCAGCCTAACTATAAAAGCGCTTGCTATTTACTTTGCCATTGCAGTGCTAATTGGAGGTGCCGTGCTAATTGCTAATGCTATTAGAATTAAAGAATATAGCCAAAGTTGGAAACTGATGATGCTTGAGGGTGTTATTGGAATTCTGTTAGGTATTGTAATTCTTTCACGCTCCGAGCTAGCAGCAAAGTTCCTAATGGTTGTAATTGGACTTTGGGCTTTATTTATTGGAGCAGTCTTTTTTTACTCGTTTTACAAAAGCACCCTTCCCTCTTCATTAAAAAGTTTCCATCTAATAACGGGAATTATCTCTGCAATTCTGGGTGTAATTATAATTCTAAATCCATTTGAGAGCTCACAATTTGCCGTTGTTCTCATTGGTATTTATGCCATTGCATACGGAATATTTTCAATTGTAAGCAATTCTAAAAGCAGAATAGAATAGCTCGCTTCTAAATAAGTAAATCAACAATATCGAGCAATTCTTTATTTAACCCCTTGTGCTGCTTTACAGTTTTATTTAGCGGCACATGGGTTATTTTATTATTCTCAATACCAACCATTAAACTATTCTGATTGCTTAGCAGTGCTTCAACAGCAGCAACCCCCAAACGGCTTGCCGTCACCCTGTCGAATGCAGTTGGACTTCCACCCCTTTGTATATGACCAAGAATTGAGACCTTTACATCGTACTCTTCAAACTCGTTCTCAATTATTTTGGCAATATCAATAATATTTCCCTCTCGCTCTCCCTCAGCAACCATAACAATGCTCGATTTTTTAACCTTGCCGCCTGTTGCTAAAAATTCCTTCAACTTTGCTATCTGCCCATCAACCTCAGGTATAAGAATGGCCTCGGCACCGCAGGCAATACCACTACGTAGCGCAATAAATCCCGCTTCGCGCCCCATCACCTCAATAAAAAAAAGCCGATTGTGCGAGCTGGCAGTATCTCTTATCTTATCAACGGCTTCAACCACATTGTTTAATGCTGTATCGTAACCAATGGTGTAATCTGTGCCGTAAAGGTCATTATCTATTGTTCCTGGCACTCCAATAACAGGGAAGTTATACTCTTCTGCCAAAATACTGGCACCAGCAAACGACCCATCGCCTCCGATAACAACAAGCCCATCGATATCCCTTTTTTTAAGGTTCCGGTAGGCTTTAGCTCTCCCTTCTTCCTCTCTAAAAGCGGGGCAACGTGCAGTTTTAAGAATGGTTCCTCCCCGCTGAATAATATGGCTTACGTCATGCGATTCCATTCGCTTCATTTCATTTTCAATCATCCCTTGGTATCCTCGCATTATACCATAAACTTCCAGGTTCTTGGTTAAACCTGTACGTACTACACTTCTTATGGCCGCATTCATGCCTGGTGCATCTCCGCCAGAAGTGAGAACCCCAATTCTTTTAAATCTTGACATATTTATTGTTTTAGGCACTACTGCATTATTAGTGGAACGTTTTAGAACTAGGGATTAAAAGTACGCCAGAAACTGGTGTGAAGCCTGAAACTTGAAGGAATGGCACTTCTATCAATTTATTTCTAACTTATAACCCAAATATTAAACTCAAGTTAACCCATTACTAATTCATTTTACGATAATGGTAGTAGAACCTCATTTTATAAAAAAAGCAGTTGGCATGAAAGCATCTTCATGACAACTGCTGTACATTTTAATTCCAAAAACCGTTGCTTGTACGCTAACAATTAAGAACTAAAGGCAAAGTTTAACAACCATCGTCGTCGCCATTCTTATCCTTTTTAAAAGCTTTCATGTCTTTTTTGACTTCTTTTCTAAGCTCCATAATCTCCTCTTCCATCTCTTCTTGTTCATCCTCAGCAGCGTTCTCATACTCATCCATCTTGTTTTTGAGCTTATCATAGCTTTCTTCTAGCTTGGTAACTTGCTCTTGATACTTCACCTTTGCATCGCCTTCCAGCTCTTCAGCCTTTACTTTAGACTTCTTAATCTTGTCATCTACGTCTGCCTTGAACTCGTCGTACTTATCAACCATCTCATCGAAACTGTCAGAAACATATTCTTTTGTTGTTTCTACTGCTTCTTTAGTTTCTTTTTTTACGTCCTCGGAAGTAGTTTTTTCCTTCTGACCCCCGCAGGATGCAATTGCAATACCCATTACAATAACTAAAATTAATCTCAATGTTGTTTTCATAGCTTTTTTTTTTAGATTGTTTGGTTAGTTTGGTTAATTTTGAAGGGACAAGATAATAATTATTATTTTAATTTTCAATTTTTACCAGCATAAAATTCTATGGGATAATTTAATAGATGTTTTTACCTTTTTTCTTACTAAATTCATAAAAATCACAATGTACTCATTGCCAAAGTCTTTTGCATTTTTACTTACACGAGTTGCGACTCGATATAGAACTGAACTTGCACAAAATTTTGTGTCAAAGGGCTTCCCCGATGTTACACCTGACTATTGGATCGTAATTGAATGGCTGTGGGAAGATGATAATATTACCATTGGTACTCTTGCAAAAAGAACCAACAAAGATAATGCAGCACTCACAAGGATTCTAAATGGAATGGAGCGCAACAATCTAGCGAACAGAGTTGCGAGCGCTTCCGATAAGCGTTCTTTTCAAATAGTGCTAACTGATTACGCTAAAAGTATCTTTGATGAGCTGAAAAATATTGAGCAGACAGTTCTTGAGAAATCAACAGGGGGGTTAAATCCCATTGAGGTAAAGGAACTTGTTAGGATGCTTGATCATCAATTTGAGAAGTTAAGCTAAAAACTCTGACAAGTTATCTTTCCTGCCAGAGTTTCATGTTTTCTTTGAAAAAAAGCTTCCTGACTAATCTGTTACGAAAAGTCAGTTACATAGTACTAGGTATTCATTGCTCCGCAAACATTAATAACCTGTCCGCTAATATATGCTGACATATCTGAACCTAAAAACACAGTTGCATCTGCAACATCCTCAGGCGTGCCACCTCGTTTTAGGGGGATTTTTGAGACCCACTCGTTGCGAACCTCCTCGGGAAGCTGATGTGTCATTTCTGTTATAATAAAGCCCGGAGCTATCGCGTTACAACGTATATTTCTTGACCCCAACTCTTTTGCCACTGACTTGGTGAAGCCAATAATTCCGGCCTTTGATGCTGAATAGTTTGATTGTCCCGCATTACCAGATACGCCTACAACAGAACTCATGTTAATGATTGAACCCGACTTCTGCTTAAGCATATATTTCTGTGCCGCTTTGGTAAGGTTAAATACAGATTTTAGGTTTATGTTCATTACAAGATCCCACTGCTCTTCAGTCATGCGCATCAAAAGGGTGTCACGAGTTATTCCTGCATTATTTACAAGTATATCAATTCTGCCAAACTCTTTCACAATTTCATCAACAGTGGCCTGCGAGGCATCCAGCTTACTAGCATCAGAAACGTAGCCCTTACCCTTTACGCCAAGATCGTTAAGTTCCTTCTCAAGATTTTTAAAGTTCTCATCAGCATTCATATCGGTAAATGCCACGTTGGCACCCTGCTTAGCAAAAGCTATGGCTATAGCACGACCAATGCCACGCGCACCGCCGGTAACTAAACCTGTTTTTCCTTCGAGTAATTTCATATTATACGTTTTTATAGTTGATTTCGAAGGCAAAGTTAAAAAAAGAATATTTAAAATTGAAAATCAAATTACAAACAGGTAAATGCCATGTTCCTAATGATAATACCTATTAACAGGCACCGCTATTCTTCCAAAAAAACATCCCTTCGAGGTAACTTATCTGGATAGTTAGCAGTTTGATACACAAGTGAGGCAACTACAATGGCTGCCTGCTTTAAATCGCCCTGCCGAATTCGTTCATAGGTATCCATATTGGTGTGGTAACCTCTACCGTAATCTATCCTATCCTGAATAAAGGCAAAACCAGGAATTCCCAACCTATTAAACACAACATGGTCAGAGCTGCCTGGGTTTCGCATAGAAGTAATACTAACGCCTAAGTCCTCAATTGGCTGAAAAAACTTATCAAAGATTGGTTTTAAGGCAAAATTATCGTGTAAAAAGATTCCCCTAATTCTTCCTGTTCCGTAATCGAAGTTATAATATGCTGAAATCTTATCGAATTCATGACCTTTCTCGTTGGTATCCCAATTATAAACATTCTCCTTAGCCCAACTCCTTGAACCTAGCAATCCTTGCTCCTCATTTCCCCAAAGTGCCAAACGAACAGTTCTATCAAGATTCACACCTGATTCTTTAAGAATTCTCATAACTTCCATCATCACAACAACTCCTGAGCCATTGTCGTTACCACCTGTTCCAGCATGCCAGGAATCAATATGAGCACCAATCATCACAACTTCTTCTTTTAATTTACGGTCAGCACCCTTTATCTCTGCAATTACATTGTAACCAAGTTTATCCTCTTTAACTAGGGTATTCCTCACATCCAATTCAAGCTGAACATCAATATCCCTATCAATAAGCCTTACCATACGAGCATAGTGTTCGTGTGTCATATCAATTATCGGCAATCCCAACTCATCAAGATGCCGACCATGCCTTTCACCTACGCTCCTTACAGTTCCATATGAGCCTGATTTTTCAATTAGCGCAACAGCTCCTTCCTCTTCGCAAAAATCTTTAAAATCGGAGTATGATAAATAGTCAATATCCGATGAATAAGAATACTTACGTTCCTGCAAAAATGGGTCTAAATCAGCTTTGTATTCTGTTGCATTAACAAATCGCTCCAAGTCCTCTTTGGTGAACCTTGTGGCAAGGGGGCTGAAGGAAACCTCTAACTCTTCTTCATACGGAGTAACAACAATCTTACCAGCTAATTTGCCCGTAAACTCTTCCAGATCATCTTTAGTCTTTGCATTAATCAATACTACTTCTGAATTTGTAAAACCATCAGTATTTCCTGACCAAGCCTGGGGAACAGCAACAAGAGGCTGATAGTATGGTTTTGACATGGCAATATAAAATTTTTCCATTTGCCACCCATGACCAAACTCTCCCCAAGGTTCAGCCTTGGCATTTAGTCCCATTTCGTTAAGTTTTTCCTCTGCCCAACGAATAGAATTATTAAACCCCTCACTACCACTAAGTCGAGGACCAATAATATCAGTCAAATGAATTGCTAACTCTTGTATGCGTGAATTATTAAACCCTTCATCTCTAATTTTTTGATAATCAGAATAATCGTCAGACTGAGAGAACGTTGCAACAGGAATAAAAAGCAGAAGGTAGGCGATTAGCCTAACAAACAAAAGGTGATTTGATTTCATAATTTTTAAATGTTAAGTTTTGTTTTAGACTCGCAACTACCTAAGTCGTTTAATGGTAACCGAACATCAAGTATATTTAAGAAATATAGTTTGTGATAATAAAAAATATGCCGTATTTTCACAAGCTAATTGATTATTCAATAAAAGTATTCAAATCTTCTGAAAAGCTAGCTATATGAGAATCAGGTTAAAAATTAGGAGCAAATTAATGCTGTCAATCTTACTTATAACTGCAATTGCTTATGCAATTACGGTGGGTTATCTTGTAGTGAAACTTTATAATATTTCGCTCCGTGAAGCATATGAAAAGGCTGATTTGACAGCAAAAGAAAGTGCCAACCTGGTTCGTAACTTCCTTAATAAAGACATGGATATTTCTAGAACCATGGTTCATGCCTTTAGGGATTTTCAGAACATGCCTCAGGAAAGAAGGGTGCCATACTTTGTGGATATGATTCATGGGATTGCAGTTGAGAACCCCGATATTCTTTCAGTTTGGGGAAGTTGGGAGATAAGCATGCTTGACAGCACTTATACAAACCCATACGGCAGGTATAGATACACATACTATAGAGAGAATGATAGTTTATTATACAAGGAGGAAACTATAAATACCGATGGGGATGATGTTGGCAGTGGTTATCATAACGTGAAGTTATCCAAGAAAGAGACGATGATTGATCCTTACTGGTTTTCCTATACAGAAGACAGCCCCCTTCTTTTAGAATCGAGCACAGCTGTTCCGCTTTTAGATTCAAGCGGAAATTTTGCAGGACTTTTTGGTCTTGATATAGAATTATCCCATTACCAATCAATCACTAATTCAATTCAACCATTTGAAAACAGCCTTTCTATTATGCTGTCGCACAATGGAACTATTGTGGGGCATCCAAACGATGACTTTCTTGGTGATGAATTTGCTGATCATTTTGGGTATTTAGATGAACAGTTTAAAATCACAGAAAAAATTTTCAACGGGAAAGATTTCTCTTTTGTAATGACAGATTCGTTGGACGGGCAGGAATACTATAGCACATTTGCTTCTATCCCAATTGGTGAAACGAACAACCCTTGGTCTTTTGGCATAAAGGTACCTACAAGCGTTCTGGTTAGTGAAGCCAAAGCCGTTTCAAGAAATTCAGTAATACTTAGCCTTATTGGCTTAGGAGTTTTGGCTGTTGTACTTTGGCTTATAGCCTACAGCATTACAGTGCCATTAACAAAAGCAAGGAACGTACTACGGAAGCTGGCTTTAGGTAGAATTGACTCTAAAGATAAACTTAGCGCCCATACGGGCGATGAGGTAGAAGATATCAGCAAATCAATAAATACGCTGATAGATGGACTCTCCAAAACATCTGGTTTTGCAAATGAAATAGGCAAAGGAAATCTTAAAGTTGATTTTAAAAAGCTTAGTGATAACGACATGCTTGGTGAATCGTTGCTTGAAATGCGTAAAAGCTTAATTCACGCAAAAGAGCAGGAAGAGCTAAGAAAACTTGAGGATGACAAAATTAACTGGGCAACTTCAGGCATGGCAAAATTTGCTGAAATACTTAGGCAAAACAACGATAACATGGAAGAGTTTTCCTACCAATTAATAAGCAATCTTGTAAAATATGTAGATGCAAATATTGGCGCATTATTCTTATATAACGATGATAACAAGGAGGATATTCATTTTGAATTAGTAGCATCTTATGCATACGAGCGAAGGAAACATATTGACAAACGCATGGAGAAAGGCGAAGGGCTGGTTGGCAGGTGCGCACAGGAGATGGAAACCATATTTTTAACAGATATTCCCGATGACTATGTTCAGATAGGATCAGGTCTTGGTTATGACAATCCAAGAAGCCTGCTCCTGGTTCCTCTTAAACTTAACGATGTGGTTTATGGCGTAATTGAGTTGGCAAGCTTAGAAGTATTTGCTAGGCATATTATTGATTTTGTTGAGAAGATTGGCGAAAGCATTGCCGCCACAATCTCTACAGTTAAAATAAACCTTAAAACAGTTAAACTTCTAGAGGAGTCGAAAATTAAATCAGAGGAGCTTGCATCGCAAGAGGAAGAGATGCGTCAAAACATGGAGGAACTTCAAGCTACGCAAGAGGAGGCTGCACGTAAAACTGCCGAAATGGAGAGTCTGATTAATGCATTAAATGCATCGAGTTACGTAATTGAGTACGATGAAAAGGGCAAGGTAATTTCCGTTAACGATGCGTACCTACAGCTAACCAACCAGTCGGCCAGCCAAATTATTGGCACACACCATGCAGACAACCTGCTTTTGGATGAAAAGCAGCTGGAAGAATACAACAACTTTTGGGATACCTTAATAAAAGGAAACATTAAAAAGGAAACAAGTAAAGTTAAACTAGGCGGCAATGTTTACACTTTTATTGAAACATACTCACCAATATTTAATGAAAATCATAAAGTAATTAAGGTACTCAAAATTGCGCATAACATCACCGATTTTATCGATGATGACGAATCGACAAAGAGCAAAAGAAAAAAGAAGTAATCCACATAGTTAACTGGGGTACCTCAAAAGAGAGCACCCCAATGTATCTTTACTAAACGAAAAAAGCGCTAAAAATCCGATTCAATACACTTATGAGGGATTTCTAACCCGCTGAACTCAAATAGTTCTTCGCCAGACTCCCTCATCTCTTCATCATCCGTTTCGTAATACCATTCTACAAATATTGAAACACCAACTTCCGTGTACTCGTTAATTTTTTGCAGCAATGTAATTAGGTACTTATATGTAGCAGAATTAAAATATCGGAAAAAGAAGATAACTTTTAGTTCCTTAATAGCACTAGTCTTTTTTAAATAAGTCTTATAATCGTCAAGCCAAGCCATTACTGGCTCAAAAAACTTTGTTACATTCTCTGGATGACAAATACCTTTAATTGTAAAAACTCCCTTAACGGGGTCAAAAACAATCTCGGGGGAATCCTTTCTTGGTTTAATATGTAACTTTTTCATAGTGAATTATTATGGTTTATTCAACTTTGGGAATAAAGTTGAATGGTATATTCAACAAATCCGAAAACTCTTCCCCTGCCTCTTCGAGTTCGGCATCGAACTGTGGATATTTCCATGTCACCTCCACCAAATTACCCGATTTATATATCTCTCTAACTTTTGAAAGAATTATTAAAATCATTTTTGATGAGGCGGTATTAAAATAATCGAAATCGAGCACCAAGTGGGTATTCTGATTTGGCGCAGCTCGATACTCATCAAACCACTCAATTAAAGGATTATAAAAACTCTTCACATCTTCGGGTAAACTCTTCCCCTCAATTAAAAAATCGTCAGTTTCTTTATTTAAATATACCCGTGGCGTAATTTCCGTTGGGGCAATATCAATAATATCCATTTAATTAATGGTTTAATAAAAAAAAACACCAACCCTATTCAGATATTGGCTGATAACTAATAAAATTAAAAGGAATTTCTACAATATCAGCGTAATCCTCACCAGCATCCTGCATATCTTCATCGTCATCCTGATAGTACCAATCAATTGCTACTTTTCTCCCTACATCATGCAGTTCTTTAATTTTCTCAAAAATCTCTAGTATCATTTTTGACGAGGCCGTATTAAAATAGTCCATCTTAATTTTAAAAACCGTTTCAGGATTTGGTGAGGCAACATAATCTTCAAGCCATTTAATAAGCGGGCTATAAAACTCTTTCACATCTTCAGGTAATGATTTTCCGGATATTGAAAACTCACCCTTTTCCTTATCGAAGAGAACTTCAGGAGTTTCATGCGTTCCCTTAATGCTTAGTACTTCCATTTTGCAATTAGGTTAAAATTATTTTGGATTTTCAAATATTTTTTCTCCATAAACAAATTTACAACTAAAGTTATGAATAAGCAAACCTGTTATGGCAAATTATAATAACTTTTTAGAAGTAAAAACAGCAAAAATTCAGAGGAAGTATCAAAGGCCAATTTCTTTGACCCAATTCTTAACCCTTTCCTTGTTTTTTTTCTGCTGATTCTCAAAGTCTAATATCAACCCAAGAAACTTTTCTTTCCTTAAAGCTTTAGACGACTCAAAACTATAACCATCTGACGATGTTTGACCTACAATTTTCGCTCCTGCACTTTCAAACACCTCAGCAAGAAGCCCCACAGCATCTCCAAAATTCTCAGGATACTTAACCTGATCGCCATTCCCAAAAATGGCAACATCTTTTCCCTTGAGGTTTAAATCCTCTAATGCAGGCACCATCTCGTCCCAGTATGGTGGAAGTTCACCATCAAACCATGTTGGTGCTCCAATTATCAAAAGGTCATAATCTTCCAACTTCTTTGGGTGTATCTCCTCATTATCTAAGTTGTCAATACCCTTCGATTTTGAAAAATCATTTATCAATTTTGCCACTTGAGATGTTTTATTCGACTTGTGGCTATATATTAATGCAATTTTCATGGCTAAATTATTTGTTTGTAATTAAAGTAATTCTAATAGTTTGCAAGATCTACAGCAGCATTATAAATTTTCTCCGTATTGGGTAGTATTGCTCCTTCCAAAATTCGGTTAAATCCAACCGGTGTAAAGGTTGCCCCTACCCTTTTCACTGGGCCATCGAGGCTTTCAAAAGCCTGCTCTGCTATTATTGCTGCAATTTCTCCGCCAAATCCGGCAAAAATCTTATCCTCATGAACTACCAGCACCCTGCTTGTCTTTCTTACTGACTCTAAAATGGTATCTGTATCAAGAGGAACAATTGAGCGTATATCAACCACCTCGGCGCTAACCCCATGCTCATCGGCCAATTTATTAGCTACTTCCAAGCACATGTGGGTTGTGTTACCAAAAGTAATAATGGACATATCTTCGCCTTCCCGCCTAATTCTTGCTTTACCAAAGGGCACTTCAAAATCATCGGGAATTGGTGTTGCTGCTTTTGGTGAGTTGTAAAGAGCCTTGGGTTCCAGAAAAAGTGTCATGCCTTTCGATCGGATGCTGGTACGAAGCAAACCTGCTGCATCATCGGCAAACGATGGATATACAATACGCACACCAGGTATTGTTGATAATGCGCCCTCAATGGTTTGCGAATGGTACAATCCACCTCCAATATAACCACCGCTCGCAAGTCGGATGGTTACATTGGGTACAAACTTCCCATTGCTTCTCCAGTAATCATGAGATGAATCAACGTACTGCTCCATGGCTGGCCAGAAGTAATCGGCAAACTCTGCACCTTCAACGACAACGCGTATCTTATCCGAGAAACGGCTCATGCCGTTGGCTGTACCAAGAATATAGTCTTCAGCAATTGGGCCATTAAAGATCCTATCCTTGCCAAATTCTTGCTGCATCCCTTTTGATACGTTAAATATTCCACCCTTTTCCTTGTTGGCCATATCCTGCCCCCACATATATGTGTCAGGATTATTTCTAAACTCCTCCTTTAATGTAGTATTTAACGCCTCAATAAATTTTTTAGATTCTCCCTTCTCGTTATGTGTACCTTCCTTAAACTTCTGGGGTATGTAAGGATCTGGTAGAACAAATTTATGTATTGAATCTGGACTGGGATCGGGTGCAGCCATTGCAACCTTATGGGCAGCCTTAACCTCCTTCTTCACCTTCTCTTCAACGACAGTAAGCTCATCCTCAGTGAATCGTTCGTATTTTATGAGCATACGGCGGTACTTTGCCAGCGGATCAGCCCATTCAACATACCCCATCTCTCCTTTATCCCTGTATAGTTCATGCCTATCAGAGTTTGAGTGCGAATGAATACGAACACAGTTAGCCTGAACAATAGATGGTTTTTGGTTATCAACAGACCACTTTTTAGCTTCCGCCATGGTATTCATGGAGTCAAAAACATCCTTTCCGTTGCAATGGAAGATCTTCAGATTTTTAAATCCTGAAAAATTGTTTGCAACCTTACGGTTTGCTGTTTGATCCTCTTTGGGAACAGAAATTCCATAGCCATTATCCTGAAAAACAAAAACAACCGGTAGCTGCTCATTAGACGCACCATTTATGGCTTCGTAAACATAGCCCTCCGAAACCGATGACTCGCCCTGTGAGCTTAATACAACACCTTTATGATTGTATCTCTTAAAAGCTCTACCAACACCTGAAGCCTGCTGGGTATGGTTGCCGGTACAGCTCGATGAGTTATGAATATTTAGCTCTGCTTTTGCAAAGTGATTGCTCATGTGCCTGCCACCACTAGATGGATCCGTATCTTTTGATATTCCGTTAAGTATAATCTCTTCAGCGCTCATGCCTGCCGATAGTACTGTTAGCATATCCCTGTAATAGGGAAACAGATGATCGTTTTTTTTATCGAACACCTGCCCAATGGCTAACTGAATACCATCATGACCAGCATAGGGTGCATGATAGCTCCATCCAATGGCTTGTTTCAAGTAATTAGGGGCTCGCTCATCTAGTGCCCGTCCTAATGTAAGTAGGTAAAACCACTCTTCGAGTTTTTCTTTAGGAGTTTGCTTAATACCAAACTGTTTATCGTTTCTTCTAGTATAAGTCATTATTGTTAAGTTAATGTGTTTGTAATTTGTTTGTCAGCATTTAATACCAAAACCTTACCCTGTTTTACACCTGTCTGTTGGCATCGAACTGCTCAAGATAGTCTGCTACTTTCCTTAAAAATGCACCGCCAAGCGCACCATCAATTATTCGATGGTCATACGAGAGGCTCAAAAACATTTTATGTCTTGGTACAATAATATCACCATGCTCCGTTTCAACAACAGCAGGCTTTTTCTCAATAGTTCCTGTTGCTAATATGGCAACCTGTGGTTGCGAAATAATGGGTGTGCCCATTACATTACGGAATGTACCAAAATTTGTAATGGAAAACGTTCCTTCCTGAATATCATCAGTAGAGAGTTTGTTGTTTCGTGCTGCATCAGCCAAATTATTAATGGTAGCGGCAAGCCCTGGTATGTTATACTTATCAGCATCGCGAACAACAGGTACTATTAAATTACCATCGGGTTTGGCTACAGCAATACCTATGTTCACTTTGCCTTTAACAATTATCTTATCACCGTTTAGCGAGGAGTTAACCATAGGGAAGTCGCGCAAGGCACGTGCTACCGCCTCGGTAAAAACAGGCATATAGGTGAGTTTTACCTTGTATTTATCCTTATAGGTATCCTTCATCATTGTGCGCCATTTAACTAAGGCGGTCACATCAGCCTCCACCATATTTGTAACATGCGGCGATGTTTGTTTGGACATAACCATATGGTCAGCTATAAGCTTGCGCATACGCCCCATCTCTATAATCTCATCGCCTGCACTAACGGAGGCTTGAACGGTCTGCTCTTTACTTTCACTTTTTGCAGCAGCTTTCCCGCTGGATGATTTAATGAAGCTAAGAATGTCTTCTTTTCTTACACGCCCATCATTGCCTGTTCCTTCAATTTCATCTAGGGTTTCCTGACTAATATTTTCCTTCTCGGCAATACTCTTTACTAACGGGCTATAAAACCGATTGTTAGTAGAATTAATCTCCGGCTGATCAACTATTTCGTCATCTTTTTTCTGCTTTTTTTCATCAGCATTTTCAGAATGCTGAGGTTTTTCTGTCTCCTCATGGCTTTCTGAGTCAGATTCATCTTCGGTATCAATAATTGCAACCACCTCTCCAACTGGCACCAACTCATCCTCTTTAAACAGAATCTTTTTTATGGTACCAGCTACTGGCGAAGGTATCTCAGAATCAACCTTATCAGTGGCAATCTCAAGCAGGTTGTCATCCTCTTCAACTACATCACCTTCCTTTACAAACCATTTGGTGATAGTTGCCTGCTCAACGCTCTCGCCCATTTTTGGCATTTTTATCTCAAACATATCATTTAAATTTATTGGAATTTATTCTGTATAATTAACATGAATAACAGGTGTTTGTTCGAGAATGGGTAATTTTTTATAATTGAAT
>JBKHAH010000139.1:0-4753 GCA_046542995.1 Bacteroidales bacterium | reverse complement strand
TTGATTTTTTATTAATAAAACATTCATTTATTTTTCAATTTCCATTTTTTTAACAACTAATTAAAAATTCTTATTTGTTTAACATAAAATAAAAACCATGAAAAGAATTGCACTAGTTGTTAGCTTATTGATGCTCACAGGGGCATTAAACATTTATGCACAGAAGGCCGCTGTAATGCCAACCGGCAAGAAGTTCTATATCCAGTCGGCCATGAATTACGGTAGTAATAATGGTGGGTATTGGGATATTCCGGGTGTTTTTCAACCCAATAACCCTATTAAAAAAGGCGGAAATATTCAGGTTTGGAATTTGGATCCCCACCACGATAGGCAGTTCACTTTAGTTAGATCGTCTATAAATGGCTACTACGAGATACAGATTGGTTATACAACAAGTTCTAGGGTTGATATTGACAATGGACGTGCAGATAATGGTACCAATGTTAAGGTGTGGGAGCGAAATGGTGCGGATGCTCAAAAATTCAAATTCCATCATTTAGGCAATGGACGCTTTAAAATTTATGACAGGAACGGAAAAATTCTTTGCCTAAAGGGTCGCAAGAACTCTAATGGAACGAACGTTCATATATGGAACGATCATGACGGTTCTTCTGTAGAGTGGTATTTGATTGATGTTAACACTAAAAGAGCATATATTCCAAAAAATAAACCTACAGGAAGACCATCAGGAACACCATCCGGTACTAGAAAGAGAACTGGTTCCTCAAGGAGATAGGTTTATTTTGTTCAGCTAATATTTCTATTGAAAAAGGTTGCTTCGCTTATGGGTGGCAGCCTCTTTCTTGTTAAAACACTAATAGTTTAACAATTAGTAACCTAAAATCATAAAGTCTATGAAGAGAGTAGTTCTAGTTGTAGGTTTACTTATGCTTATCGGAATATTAAATCTTAACGCCCAGACTCCTACAGAAATGCCCACGGGCAAAAAGTTTTATATTCAATCTGCCATGAACTATGGCAAGAACAATGGTGGCTACTGGGATCTTCCTGGGGTTTACCAACCCAGCAGGGCAATTAACAAAGGTGCCAACATTCAGGTGTGGAATTTGGATGCCCACCATGATAGGCAGTTCACTCTAGTAAAATCCAATGTAAGTGACTACTACGAAATTCAGGTGGGCCACACAGCCAATTCTAGAATTGATATAAAAGGAGCAAAGGGTCCAGGAACTCCAAACGGCTCAAGCGTTCAGGTGTGGGATAGGACAAATCTTACCAACCAGCGGTTCCTGCTTCATCACGTTGGTAATGGGCGCTTTAAGATTTATGACCAGAATAGCGGTAAAGCCATATGCTTGGCAGGTCGCAAGAATGCCAACGGAACCAACGTGCATATTTGGGACGACCACAATGGCCCTTGGATGGAGTGGTACCTAATTGATGTGGAAACAAAAAAAGCCTATGAGCCAAGCCAATCGAAACAAAAAATTACCGAAGTAAAAATTGGCGAACAGGTTTGGATGGGCGAAAATTTGAACGTATCCCAATTTCGTAATGGCGATCCCATTCCCGTTGCCCAAACTTATTCTGAATATCTAAAGGCAACAAATGAGAAAAAGCCTATTTCGTGCTACTATAATCTCGATTCAGCTAATGGTGTAAAGTATGGTAAACTATACAATTGGTATGCAGTGAATGACCCACGTGGCCTTGCACCCAATGGTTGGCGCCTACCAAGCGATGCCGATTGGAAACAGCTCGTAGATTTTTTGGGGGACAAATCAAGTATCAAACTCAAAAGTAAAAGCGGCTGGAAACAAAACGGCAACGGTACTGATATTTATGGTTTTTCCGCACTTCCGGCAGGCAGTTTAGGATATACTGGGTATGGTAGTGGCATCGGTCTTACTGCTAACTGGTGGACATCCACAGAGAATAGTGACGAAAAAGCTTGGTTTTGGAATGCTAACTACAACAGTAAGAATCATCCGAATGCAGGACGTTTCGAATCCCCTAAATCATCTGGATATTCAGTTCGCTGCATAAAAGACTAAAGGCTGAATACCTTTTAAAATCAAAAATTTTCATTTCACCACTAATATATCTAACACTGCGTTTAAAAGAGTAAACAATTAAACTAACAACTATGAAAAGGATTCTATTAACCATATGCATTTTTATGCTAACCACTGCAATGGTTATTATGGCCCAAGCGCCAACCGAAATGCCCAATGGCAAAACGTTCAACATCCAGTCGGCCATGAACTACGGCAAAAATCAGGGTGGATACTGGGATATTCCCGGCAAACCAAGCCATATCAAGGAAGGACTAAATATACAGGTGTGGAACATCGATAATGGGCACGACCGAAATTTTACGCTTTGGAAATCATCCAATGGATATTATCAGATTCAGATTGGCAACACAACTCTTTCGCGGGTCGATATTCAGGGAGGTAAAAAGGATAATGGAACCAGCGTTAAGGTTTGGAAAAGAAACAATGCCAATAACCAGCAGTTCAAGTTTGTACACCTTGGTAACGGCCGCTTCAAAATTTACGACCGCAATAGCGGAAAAGCCATATGCTTAGCTGGACGCAAAAATGCCAACGGAACCAATGTTCATATTTGGGACGACCATAATGGTCCATGGATGGAATGGTACCTCCTTGATTCCGATACCGGACGACCATTTATCCCCAAATCAAAAGCCAACTTTGCAAGCTGGATATCATCGAACAACACTACCGTAATTGATAACTACTTAAAAGATGTTTCATCGTCACAGCTTGCTAGCGACGATAGTGGATCAATAAGAGGTGCTATGGATAAGCTTGATGCTGCAGATCAGGTAAATGTAGTGGTAACCCTAATGAATTCGGTATTGAAAAACGATGACAAGAATGCCCGTAGGCATATCTACACGCAACTCGAGAATGTGAAATACAAAAAAATTCCTTTCTTGGTAAAGGCTATCATGACAGCACATTTCAGCAAGTTTCAAGAGCCCGATGCCAATCTGAAAAACAAGGTTAACGCCATTCAGCAAAAGATGAATAGCGCCAAGTAAATTTTTGACATACAACAAAAATACTGAAGGCTGTCCAAGTCAGTTGGGCAGCCTATTTTGTTGAATCCTTCATTCCTCTTATATTATATAAAATTGGGAATTGTTAAGTTTACTTTTCAAGTAAACAGATATAATGCAACAAATAATAACATATTAAACCTAAAAAGATGTAGATTATGAAAAGAGCATTTACATTACTCATTGCATTGCTTTTGGCAATGGCATCGGCAAAAGCGCAAACCCCAACCGAAATGCCCACAGGCAAAAAGTTTTATATCCAATCGGCCATGAACTATGGCAAGAACAACGGTGGCTACTGGGATGTTCCAGGCTATCCGAAAGAAATCCAAAAGGGCTCCAACATTCAGGTTTACGACCTAGATGAGGGGCACGACCGTACTTTCATTTTTCACTTCCCCTACGAGGGGTATTACGAAATTCAAATTGGGAACACACCCAGGTCAAGAATCGACATACAAGGAGCAGGCAAGGATAATGGAACCAGCGTAAAAACATGGGAAAGGAACAACAAGAGTAATCAAAAGTTCCTCTTTGAGCATCTGGGCAATGGTCGTTTTAAGATTTACGATCGAAACAGCGGTAAAGCCATATGCTTGGCAGGTCGCAAAAATGCCAACAGAACCAATGTGCATATTTGGGAGAACCACAATGGCCCTTGGATGGAATGGTACCTTATTGATGTGAAAACCAAAAAGGCCTTTGTGCCAAAACCCGTTAGCAAAACCCCCGATTTCTTTATTGATAACAAAAACTTCATTTTAAAAAACTCCTACATAGCTGGCCCATCAGAGGAGAGCAGAGTAACTGTTGAGAGCATAAACGGTAACATCATTACCCTAAATAACATTGATAAAAACAGCAAGCTAAAGATTGAGTATAAAAATGGTAAGTACATCTACGACCCAGGAGGATTAGCCCCAGGAAAGCCATCAGAAGATGGCAAAAAGCTTAGCTTCTCAGGCGAGTATGCTGCCGATTTTATCGTATCGGCCCCTCATGCCAGCCAAACGCCCGACTTCTTTATCAATAACAAAAAGTTTAAGTACGAAACTGCCTCAATGGTATCGCGCTCCGAGGGCACAGCAACTGTTGAGAGTATTGATGGTAAAAAAATAACGCTTCGCGTTGTAGGAACCAGCTATAATTCTGATGTCCCTCCAGGGCACCCAAAGGAAAAAGACTTTGACAGGAATATTGAGATTACCTTTGAGAATGGTAAGTACTTGTACATGCCCGATGTTTTCTCCAAAGGTGAAATTAGTGATAACGGAAAGACATTATCTTTCTCAGGGCAAGGACACATTGGTTTTACTGTAGATAATTAGAAATATGATAAGTAGTTCTTTTGTATTTACAATTATCATGTAAATTTCAAAGACGCTTCTTAATGTATTTTGGAAAAGGTTTATTAGTATGTAACATGCTGATAAACCTTTTTATTAATTGGCTCTTTCCTCTTTAATCCTGATTGATCATTGATTAACAGTTCGTTAAGTTTTTATAACAGTCCAATAATCAGCACATGCTTCGACTTCGCTCAGCATGACTTAAGTTGCTGTTGTTGTGGTGTTTGTCATTTTGAGTTGCCTGTACTGAGCCTGTCGAAGTGAAGTCGAAAAATGAAAGTTAACGAACTATAGCATTGATAAAACCCACCCAAATTTTTTTTGGCATAATGGGGATATGACAGGTAAAAACAAA
>JBKHAH010000138.1:0-4910 GCA_046542995.1 Bacteroidales bacterium | reverse complement strand
GGACAAACGCAGCTTGATGGATCCCACCCGAACATTGGGTTCGGTAATAAAGCTTCTAACGCCATACCGTAAGTACACTTCAGAGTATAACAATTTTATTAAAAGCATCCCCGATCATGTTAAAGCTCTGGTCGTGTACCTTAAAAGGCTAAGTCTCACAAGTGAAGGTAGAAAAGAGATCAAAGAGAATTTTTCTGTGGATGTTGTTAACGGGCGAAAAGGGCACGTTCTAATGTATAATAATCGTAAGCTAATCACCTCCTACTTAAGGGTGGGTTTTGGTAAGAATGATTCGTGGAATGTTTTCTCGTTACGACCAGATTTTATTGCAGCAGCCAAGGTGCAAATGGAGGACGACATATCCGCCAGCATTACCGTCCCAGCTAGTCAGCTGGAGTATAGGCGTCCAAAACTGCCAAACAAAAGCGTAAAGCTGGTTGAGAATTGCGAATACCTGTTTTTCCAACGTCCCGATGAGGCCATTAACAAGGGGTACGACAAGCAGGCGGAGGCCGATTTATCCCAGCTAAATAATTTCACAACCAACTATCAGCCCTTAACGCCAAAGGATGGGAAGGAGATTGTAGAGGAGGCCATTGAGTTCGATAAGTTCACTCAGCCCATTAAAGACCTTATTACAAAAGGAGCTAAAGACGATAAAGAGTACTACTTTATCTCCCCGTCACACCCACGCAAATTAGAGGATGGATCTATTTCAGAGAATCCTAGGTATTTGCAAACACGTCCCGAGTTTAATAACCCAGCCGATGGGTATCTAGCTCATGTTGGCGTTCGCTTTGCACGTAAAATACCTTTGGATAAACCAACGCAATTCCCTGTAAATGATGTTTTGCCTGGTAGAAGAAACAATCCATCCGACAAAGCCAAAGGTATTCGGCCATTAAGTGTTTATGCACCCATTCATTATCAGGAACTGCCAGAACTCTTCATGGATTTTATTTGTAGCCTAACTGGCAAATCGCCATCTACAACAGGAGCTGGTTCCGAGGGTGCCTTAACAAAAGGCCCTTTCAACATGCTGGTGCCAACAACCGACCTGAACAATGCGCTGCTGTCTTTCATCCTAACTGGCTACAATGCGTTCTCTACGGCTGCGGGCCATATTGGACCAAATAAGCGTTTCGATCACGATATTAGCATCCTGATACCTGAGATTTGGTGCAGGCTTGATACTCACGAAAAGCAACCTGAACACATGATAAAGGAGGGGGTGCTCGATAAAATTGAGGATTTTGAGTACAAAGGCGAAAAAATACCTGCCAGTAGGTTAGGTTACAGAATTAATGAGGCGTTCGCCTTTAAGTATTTGGGTAGAGTTTTTGAAGAGCCCATGAGCATCTTCTCAGAGGAAGTTCTTAGGCCAGAAAATCAGTCGCTGGAGGATTATGTTGATGGAATTAAGAATATTTGCGAGGCACAAAAAAAGGTTGCTTTGCAGTATTTTGAGGATAGTAGCGTTGAATCGGCTATCCCTCCGCTTAAAGCATTGCTTCATATAATGGCACATGGTAATTACGATAATATGAATTTAGCTGATCCTGAAATTAGAATGCTATTTGATAGGGAGCATGTCATCAATAGCAAGTGGTATAAGGAGAGGCTCAAACTAAAACAACAGAAGGACATTGATCTTTGGATACGTCATATTGCCTATATTGAGAACTTCCTGCGCGATGATATTAATGCATCCATTGCAGAGGAATTATCTTTAGCAGAAAAGTTAATGCGCGCCAAGGCTGAGCTTAAAAGAGTGCAAAGCCCTCAGTACCTCCAGTCGCTTGTTGGAACAATTGGAGCAGACCCTATGTTTAAAGGTTAAATAGTTGCCCCTAATTCTTTCTTTTACGAAAAAGTAAACCTTTAAACAGTAGTTTTATCATACTCAAAATGCTAAAAACCTAAAATATGAAAAGATTTGCGATTATTTTAATTTGTCTTCTAGGTGGAGTTGCTCTTTTTGCTCAGGATAGAATAACAGGGCACAGCTTTGCTACCCGTTCGGAGGTGATTGCCCAAAACGGCATGGCCGCAACTAGCCATCCACTTGCAACTCAAGTTGCACTTGATATATTGAAACAGGGAGGAACTGCCGTTGATGCTGCCATAGCAGCCAACGCCGTTCTCGGTCTAATGGAGCCAACGGGTTGTGGTATTGGAGGCGACCTGTTTGCCATTGTTTGGGATGCTGATTCGAAAAAGTTGCATGGTCTTAATGCCAGCGGCAGATCTCCAAAGAATATGACCCTTGATTACTTAAAAGAAGAAGGATACGAAAAAATACCCTCATACGGCCCCCTGCCTGTAACTGTTCCCGGAGCTGTTGATGGGTGGTTTGAGCTTCATGGTAAGTTTGGGAAGATCCCTATGGATGACATCCTTGAACCTGCAATTAGATATGCGCAAGACGGGTTTCCTGTAACGGAGCTTATAGCTTACTATCTTGAACGTTCAGGCCGTTTTTTGGGCAAATACCCAAATTTTAAGGAAACATACATGCCCAATGGAAAGATGCCTGCTAAGGGTGAAATTTTTAAAAATCCCGATCTTGCTAAAACATATCAGATTTTAGCAAAAAAGGGAAGGGATGAATTTTACAAAGGCGATATTGCAAGAACTATTGCTAACTATATTCAGGAGCAGGGCGGTTTCCTTACCTATGAGGATATAGCCTCGCATCAATCCGAATGGGTTGAACCTGTATCAACAAACTACCGTGGGTACGATGTTTGGGAGCTACCTCCAAACGGACAGGGAATAGCGGCCCTGCAAATACTGAACATTCTCGAAGGGTTTGATATAGCCTCAATGGGTTTTGGCAGCGCCGACTACTTGCACCATTTTATTGAGGCTAAAAAACTTGCCTACGAGGATAGGGCCCATCATTATGCCGATATGCAGCATGCAAATGTACCCCTCAAAAGGCTTATATCTAAAGAGTATGCCTCAGAACGTAAAGAGTTGCTAAACCCCAATCGTTCTGCTCGGAGCTACGAGCCGGGCAGCATGGATACTCCCAGTACAATATATCTTACTGTGGCCGATAAGGATGGCAATATGGTTTCCTTAATTCAAAGTAATTACCGTGGCATGGGCTCGGGAATGACCCCCTGGGGACTGGGTTTTGTGCTTCAGGATAGGGGCGAAGGGTTTAACCTAAAGGAGGGTTTCCTTAATACTTACGCACCGGGTAAACGCCCATTCCACACCATAATTCCAGGCTTTATTACTAAGGGTGGCAAGCCTTACATTAGCTTTGGTGTTATGGGCGGAGGGATGCAACCGCAAGGGCACGTTCAGATTGCAGTTAACATGATTGATTTTGGCATGAACCTTCAGGAGGCTGGCGATGCGCCACGCGTTCAGCATATTGGCTCATCTGAGCCAACAGGTGAAGAGATGACTGATGGAGGAACCGTTCTTCTTGAAACTGGGTTTGACTGGGAAACCATTCGTGCGCTTATTGGCAAAGGGCATAAAATACAGTGGAACCTGGGTGGTTTTGGTGGCTATCAGGCAATTATGTTCGATGAAGATAATGGTGTTTACTACGGGGCATCTGAGTCAAGAAAGGACGGACAAGCAGCAGGCTATTAATATTTACATTTATTTTTTTTGGAAAAAGTAATAGGATCCACTTAATTTTAAAATTAAAAGCGTATTTTTATAACCTATTTTATTCATAAGTTGCTCATTCATAATGTATATTGTTAGGATTCCTGTATTAGTTAATATAAAAGGGTTAATGCTAGTTGCCTTAGTTTTGGCATCAATAAATTTGTTTAGCCAAATAAATAGCAACGGCCTACCCATTATCCAAAATTATCCTCCTGAAGAGTATGAGGCAAGCGATCAGAACTGGGCCGCGGTGCAGGATAACAGAGGCGTGATGTATTTTGGGAATAACGATAATGGCGTTCTGGAGTACGATGGCAAATCATGGAGAAAAATTTCTGTTCCACAGAATGCCACTGTTCGCTCCCTTGGTGTGGACTCTGCAGGTACCGTTTATGTTGGAACTGTTAGCGATTTTGGTTATTTAGCACCCGACGAGTTAGGGACTTTGCGTTATAACTCTCTTATTCATTTACTAACCGATTCAGTTGGAGCCTTTTCCGATATTTATAAAATCCATATATTCAATAATAAAGTTTATTTTTTTAATAGGAGTTATCTTTTTATTTACGATGGACAGAAGGTTGATGCCATTAGTATTAATCCAGAAAGAAAGTATAACAACCTTTTATCATTCCTTTCAAACAGAAGGTATTACGTAGGTTCATTTACGTATGGATTACGTGAATTAATTGATACCTCATTGGTTATTGCTCCCAATGGCGATTTTTTTGAACAGAATAATATTTGGGGAATGGTTCCTTCATCTGACTCAACCGCAACGATGGTCACATCAAACGGGTTATTTAAATACAATCAGGTATCAGGGGAAACTGCTCAGCTAGAACATAATGATAAATTTTTTAGTAAGACATTAGATAACGAGGTGCAACTCTACCATAGCTTAGGAGTAAACAAATCAGATATTGGAATTTCTTACCTTTTCGATAAGAATATTGGCTTTGCTCAGTTAGATTCTACAGGTATTCCAAAGAGGATCCTGAGTAAAAAGACAGGGCTGCTCGATGAGACTGTTACTTACCTTTATCAGAATAACCACACAGAAGCCTCAGGAAATCCATTGTGGCTACCATTGAACGTTGGTATTGCCCGTGCCGATATCCATTCACCAATTGGCAGGTTTTCTGAGGAGTCTGGTATTCGTGGAGTAGTAAATAGCGTTTTAAAATATAATGATAAGTTGGTTGTACTTACCATGTCAGGTGCTTTTTATCAGGATTTTGATGAGTATGGGGTTGCTTATTTCCGTCAAATTG
>JBKHAH010000051.1:0-24703 GCA_046542995.1 Bacteroidales bacterium | reverse complement strand
TTACTTTTACGAGTAGGATTGGCGTAAACCCGCAACTGGTCATACGCTAGCCGTTATCAATAAAACTAAAAGTTATTTTGCAGTAGATTACAAGTGGAATGCCAAAGCCAATAACCCTGGAAAAAGCAACAGACCGTGCACAATGGCTTTGTAGCCAGCAGGAAAAATGTACATTCGATATCAGGAAGAAACTGGCTCAGTGGGGTGTTGAATATGATGACATACAGAAGGTAATTGATTCCTTGCTAAACGATGGATTTATCGATGAGAAACGATACGCAGTAACCTTTGCTCGCGAGAAAGCTCGTTTCAATAAGTGGGGACCAAAAAAAATTGAGTATGCCTTACGCTCTAAGCGCATTACCGATGAGCATATTAACCAGGCACTTGAGGAGGCTTGCGAGCTATTCGATATGGAAACCCTAAAAGAACTTTTGATTAAAAAGGCCAAATCTGTTAATTATAAGAATGGCTACGATTTAAAAATGAAACTCTTGCGTTTTGGCGTTTCAAGAGGCTTTGAGTACGATGATATACAAAAAATACTTCATACCATTCTTGAGTCTGATAACGAGCAATAGTGTATTCAGAACTCTGCTATGGCTTTATTTCGTTACCTTTGCAAATCAAAAATAAACATAATATGATTACAGCAGAACAATTAAAAGATTTGAATAAGCGTCTGGATGCGCTGAGGAGGCATCTTTGACGTCGATAGTAAAATTTTACAGCTAGAAGAGGAGGAGCAGAAAACCCATGACCCAACGTTTTGGGACAACCCCACCGAAGCAGAAAATCAGCTTAAGCTTATAGCTGAAATTAAGCATTGGGTAACCTCGTACAATAGTACCAAGGAGGTGGTTGATGACCTTCAGGTTCTGTTCGATTTCTCAAAAATGGGAGAGGCCACAGAGCAAGAGGTGAACCAGCAATACAAGCTAGCTCTCTCTAAGGTGGAGGATTTGGAGATGATGAACATGCTTCGCCATGAGGAGGATAAGTTGGGGGCAATCCTCAAAATTAATGCTGGTGCAGGCGGAACCGACAGTCAGGATTGGGCCGAGATGCTTATGAGAATGTACGTTCGTTGGGGCGAGCGTAATGGCTTTAAAACAAAGCTAGCCGATATGCAGGAGGGTGAAGAGGCTGGCATAAAATCAGCAACCATTGAGTATGAGGGCGATATGGCTTACGGGTTTCTGAAGGGTGAAAACGGAGTCCACCGGCTGGTACGTATCTCACCTTTTAATGCCAACGCAAAGCGTCATACCTCCTTTGCATCAGTATTTGTTGCACCTGCTATTGACGATTCTATTGATATTACCATCAACCCAGCGGATATTAAGTGGGATACTTATCGCTCGTCGGGTGCTGGTGGACAGAATGTTAATAAGGTGGAAACAGGTGTGCGTTTGTATCATGAGCCAACGGGGATTGTTGTTGAGAACACAGAAACCCGTTCGCAGCATAAGAACAGAGAGAATGCAATGCGCCTGCTTAAAGCGCACCTATATGAGTTAGAAATTAGGAAACGCAAAGAGAAGCAGGCCGAGGTAGAGGGGAAGAAGCTCAAAATTGAGTGGGGCTCTCAAATACGTAACTACGTTTTACATCCCTACAAACTGGTAAAGGATGTTAGAACAGGCTACGAAACGGGTAATACTAGCGATGTGCTTGATGGCGAGATAAATGGATTTATAAAAGCATTCCTAATGCAATTCGGAGCGGATTATTAATATAATACAATTCACATGCAGCAATACCAATTCAGAAATCGTCTTTATGGTAGTTTAATCAAAAAACAAATTACCATGAGAAAAATTGTAGAAGGCGTTTTATTGATATTTACCCTTAGCCTTAGCTTAATATTATCGTCATGTACAAGCGGCTTAAGTGGAGAGATTGAAAAGGAAACCAGGAGTGTTAAAGGATTTTCGGGAATTAGCTTATCCATTGCTGCTGACGTTTATCTTACGCAAGATAATAACCATAGCCTTACCATTGAGGCTGATAAGGAGATTCTTGATAAGATAGTGACCGAAGTTAGCGGTAGCACCTTGCTAATTAAAACCGAGAGAGGTACCCGGCTGAATAGTTGGGGTAACTCAAACATCAAGATTCATGTTTCCATGCCCGATGTTGAAACATTGTCGGTAACTGGCTCCGGCGATATTAAAGCGGTTACACCCATTAAGGCAAAAGCGCTATCAACAAAAATTACGGGGAGTGGCGATATTTTAATTTCAGATTTAACCCTAAAAAGGCTTGATGCATCTGTAACTGGCTCTGGCGATATAAATCTTTCTGGTAAAGTGAGTGCAGAGGATGCAAGTGTTAAAATAACCGGGTCGGGCGATGTTACCGTTAAAGGTGTTGAATTTAAAGATGCCATGGTTAGCATTTCTGGTTCGGGCGATGCTTACATTGTTGCAAAGGAAAATTTGGAAGCACGTATTTTAGGTAGCGGTGATATTACCTATAGCGGCAACCCATTGGTAGATACAAAAATTTCTGGTTCGGGTTCTTTAAAGAACAAATAGTGTAATTAGGTTGTTTATTTAAGGAGAGGGTTAAGGCTTTCTCCTTTTTTTGCGTCAATAAATTGAGGTTGAATGCTTACATCGTATTGAGAAAAGAACAGAAGCCATGTACCGATTGGAAGTTGACACAATGGGCGAGATTAAAGTTCCTGCTGATAAGTATTGGGGAGCACAAACTCAACGGTCATTACAAAATTTTAAGATTGGAAACGAGTTAATGCCACCAGAGATTATCAGGGCATTCACCATAGTTAAGAAAGCTGCAGCAATAGCAAACCATCGGCTGGGCGTTCTCTCTAAGCAGAAGGCTAACCTGATTGTTGAGGTGTGCAATGAGATTTTAGAAGGGAAGCTAGATGAGCAGTTCCCCCTTGTGGTATGGCAAACGGGTTCGGGTACGCAAACAAACATGAACTTTAACGAGGTTATTGCCAATCGGGCTCACGTTTTAAAAGGAGGGAAACTAGATGATTCTAGAAAGAGTTTACATCCAAACGATGAGGTGAACCTCTCGCAAAGCAGCAACGATACTTTCCCTACCGCCATGAGTATTGCCGCATACTCGGCTGTTTATGAGAAGATCCTGCCAGCAATCCGCCAGCTTCATAAAACCTTACATTTAAAGAGTGAAGAGTTTAGTAATATTGTGAAGATTGGCAGAACACACTGGATGGATGCAACACCCCTCACCTTAGGGCAGGAATTTTCCGGATACGCATCGCAGCTTGAGCACGCTATAAAAGCCATTGAAAACACCTTACCCCATCTATTGGAAATCGCTTTGGGTGGTACAGCTGTTGGTACAGGTATAAATTCTCCAACTAATTACGCTTTGGAAGTTGCTAGGGAAATATCAAGATTAACAGGGTATAACTTTGTAACTGCAAAGAATAAGTTTGAGTCCCTAGCATCGCACGATGCTATGGTTGAAGCCCACGGCGCACTCAAGCAGGTATCCATAAGCCTTATGAAAATTGCAAATGATATTCGCGTCATGGCATCGGGACCTAGGAGCGGGATAGGTGAGATTTCTTTGCCAACCAACGAGCCGGGCTCATCCATTATGCCCGGAAAGGTAAACCCAACGCAGATTGAAGCCCTAACTATGGTTTGTGCACAGGTAATGGGTAACGATACCGCCATAGCGGTAGGAAGCATGAGCGGCCATTTTGAGTTGAATGCATTTAAACCCATGATAATATACAACTTCCTTCAATCGGCTAATTTGCTTGCCGACTCAATTTTAAGTTTTGACAAGAACAGTGCAAGGGGCATAGCCCCCAATATAAGCAGAATTAACGATAACTTGAAGAATTCATTAATGCTTGTTACCGCTCTAAATCCGCATATTGGTTATGAAAAATCGGCACAAATTGCCAAAAAGGCTTACTCAGAAAATACCACGCTAAAGCAAGCGGCCGTTGAACTTGGTTTTGTGAGTGAAAAGGAGTTTGACCAATGGGTAAATCCCAGCAAGATGGTTGGAAAGTTGTGAGGGTTTAATTAGATACAGATTTCTTTCTTAGGGTGGCAACTACAGGATAGTGGTCTGAGTAGTTAACCTTGGGGCTTTGGTAGCTGGTTGCCTTAAAAGTTGGACTATAAAGAATGTAATCGATTCGGAAAGAAGGGAATAACCCCTGATAGGTATAGCCCACTCCGCTACCTGCCTGAACAAATGCATCATTCAGGTTTCTTCGCATTTGGTTGTAATTATAAGATATTGGAGAATCGTTAAAATCTCCACAAACAATAGCTGGATAGGGGCTTCTTAGTATGTGGTTTGTAAATACTTCAACTTGTCTTGCCCTTTTCTTAAGTGCATCACGATATCTGAACGAGATATCCTTAATCTCGTCTATGGCCTGAGCATCTTTCCTGAACTTCTGATTATGCAGGAAGTTCATATTCCTCTCTTTTAGCCTGAGTGATTGAAGGTGACTGTTATAAACTCTAATGGTATCATTATTAACAACAATATCTGTAAAAATGCAGGTATTGGCTGTATCTTCAAACTTAATTTCACCAGTATTAATTATTGGGTACGTACTGAAAGTTACCATGCCAAAAGCAGAGTTACTTCGTTCGATAATGTAATCAATATGTGAGAAATGGTTGGGCATCATTTCCTTGGCCATGCTCTCTGTAAACTCGTCATCTATCACGTAAAATTCCTGCAAAGTAATGATGTTAGCATCTTGTTGGTTTAGAAATGCATAAACTTCGTTATAGGTAGGGCTTTTCTCAGACCATGAGTGTAAGTTAAATAGATTCACATTAAAGGTTATAACTTTTATATCATTTTCATCAATAACATTCTCTTTCCCAAACGGAAACTGAAAGAAGGTAGAAAAGTGGGAGACGCCAATGAGTATTGATAGGAGTGGTATAATGAAAGACCATTTCCAGCTAACAATCCAGTAAACTAAAAATGCCAGATTAATAAGTAACAGTAAAGGATACATTAGCCCCACCATTCCCAGGAACCAAAAAGCTTTTGGGTTAATATAAACCGATAGGTAGGCTAGTAGCAGAGCCAAGCCAAATAGCACTGAGAGGGATGTTAGGCTTGTATTTATTAGTTTTCGCAATTTGCAAGAAGGTTAAAAGCTAAAATTTGTAATTCTCAAATGGGATGTAGGTTGCCTTATTCATTCTTCATCTTAAATAAAGTCTTCTTCTCTTCGGCTGTTAGGCTATCGTATCCTGCTTTTGATATTTTGTCAAGTATTCGGTCTATTTCGGCCTGCTTCTCAGCCTTCATCTTGTTGTACTCGTAATCGGTCTTTGGTTTTTTATGATCAACCTTCATCTTCTTTCTTCGCTGGGTTGCAGGGCTAGAGGTAAAAGCATCAATAAACCAATCAACAGGCTTTGCTAGGTTCACCCCCTGTTTTTGAGAGTAAATGTATAGATATCCAAAAATTGCTCCGCCTAGGTGAGCAATATGCCCCCCGGCATTTGAGCCAGCAATGCTAATAATATCCAGCACAACCATAAAAGCAGCGATATACTTTAGTTTAACCGGGCCAATAAATATAAGGTTTAGGGTAAGGTTAGGGGCGTAGGTTGCAGCAGCAAAAACAATAGCCAGCACCGATGCAGATGCCCCCAAAGCGTAAGAAACAGGTAAAACATCAGTAAATGCAGGGAAAACGTTGAAGAATAGTATGTACATGAAGGCACCTGAGAGTCCTCCCATGATGTAAACACCAATCATTTTTCGCTCCGACATGAACGAGAGGAATATTCTGCCTAACCAGTATAGCCAGAGCAGGTTAAAAAGGATATGAATAAAGCCCTCATGAAAAAACATGTAGGTGAAGATAGTCCATGGCCTGTTTGTCAGGTTGCTTAAATCTGCGGGAACAGCCAGGTAACGTGATAGGGAAAAACCAATGTCAACCCCACCTAAAAAGAAGATGGCTTTAAGTATGTTAAAAACCAGAAATACACCAAGATTGATATATATTAGTCTTACCAGCGTGCCGCCATCCTTAAATGATTGCTTTATTTCGTCAATTATACTATTCATATTAATAAAAAGTATTCCTTTTACGTGCCCATATTTTAATTAGTATAAAGCCAAAAAGCATTCCACCCAAATGGGCAAAGTGGGCAATGTTGCTGTTTGCCTGAGTAAATCCTAAGTAGAGTTCAATAGCACCATAAATAATTACAAAGTACTTTGCTCTAATGGGTATAGGAGGGAAAAGCAGCATAAGCTGAGTGTTTGGGAAATACATACCAAAAGCTAGCAGCACTCCAAATACCGCACCCGATGCTCCTACCGTGGGAATGTTAAAAAGAATTTGCAAGTCTCTCATGCTTGTATTTGGGAATGGCCTTCCCCTAAGGAATAGTTCTGTCCCTTGCTGCCGTACCTGCTCAATTTGTTCAAGCGATAGGCTGGCCATAATCGATTTTGCCTCAAGGTATAGAACGAATGTATGTAACAAAGCAGCTCCGATACCAGTGAAAAAGAAGTAGATAAAGAATCTTTTGCTTCCCCAAACCTGTTCAAGTACACGACCAAACATAAACAGGGCAAACATATTAAAAAACAGGTGTGCAATGCCCCCGTGCATAAACATGTGGGTTATAAACTGGTAGGGTTGAAAATTTGGAGAAGCAGGGTAGAATAGGCCCAGCGTTCTGTTCAGGTTAATACCCATGCTTTTAAAAACGAATGCAGCCAGCAGTAAAATTATATTGATGATAATCAAGTTCTTTACCACTGGTGGTATATTCGAAAATGGTGATTGTCCGCTAAAACTCATCTTTAACTATTGTTATAAAAATTCAGTTAATAATAGGTTAAACAAAATAATCTTTAGTCTGTTTACTCGCTACTGGAGCGTTTCAAAACCCAAAGATACAAAATCAACCGGCTATTTGAAACGTTTTTCAATCTCACCTAGTTCTATCATCGAAATAACGGGTCTGCCATCCGGAGAAATGTTAGGATGCTGACAAGCAAAAAGTTTGTCAACTAAATCCTGCATTTCAATGGGTTCCAGTTGCTTATTGTAAGCTATTGCCGAAGCCTTAGCAAGCGATATGGCTAATTTTTGATGAATATCAGCCTCCTGATTGCTAGTATTCTCCTTAAATGAATTAATAAATTCCTGCACAAGCTGCTCGGGGCTTGAGTTTTTTGCATTGGCTGGCAGCGTGTTAACAGCAATTGTATTTTGCCCCAGCAGGCTAATGTTTATTCCTAGCGTGCCCAAATCGTCCACCATTTGCGAAAGGAGGGTGTAGTCTGCGGGGTTTAGCTCGATGGTTTGAGGGAAAAGCTCCTGCTGCGCGCTAACTGGTCCCATTGATAGGTTTACCAGGTAATTCTCGAAGAGGACACGCTCGTGCGCTCGCTTTTGGTCAATAATCATTAACCCCGATTTTACTGATGTGAGGATGTACTTATTTTTAAACTGGAAGAAGCGCTCTTTTGCCGATGGCATGGTGGGCTCCTGCTCTTTATCATCGAATAGTTCAGTTGGCTGGTTGTCTGGTGTTTCATCAAAACCGCTGCCCCTCTCCTGATGGAAAATATTTTGCCAACCTTTAACCGAGCCCTTTCCTTTACCACCTGCATGTTGGGTAGAGGAGCGGCTAACGTAATCCTTATCAAATGGATTAAAATCAGGGTTCACCTCAATTTCGGGCGGGCTAACAGGTGCACTCTTTGGGAAGAACGGAATGTCAATAACCATCTCGTTATCAAAGTCGATTGATGGTACAACCGCATGCTTGCCAAGCGTCTCGCGCACCGAGGCATTTAGAATTTGCCACACCATCCTTTCATCCTCAAATTTTATTTCCGTTTTGGTTGGGTGGATATTTACATCAATATTCTGCGGGTCAGCCTCCAGAAAGATAAAGTAGGGTGGAATGGAGTCGGGAGGGAGTAGCTTCTCGTAGGCTTTCATAACCGCTTTATGTAGATATGGATTCTTCATAAAACGATTATTCACAAAGAAGAACTGCTCCCCTGGACTTTTTTTCGCGCTCTCAGGCTTGCCAATAAATCCGCTAATGTTAACCACAGTGGTATCAATGCTAATATCCAGCAGGTTCTGGGTAAGGTTCTTACCCATTAGGTGGACAATACGCTGCTTTAATCCATTGGCAGGAAGTTTATATACATTGGCTCCGTTATGCGATAACGAGAATGCTATGTTTGTGTTTGCTAGGGCTACCCGCTGAAACTCACTAATTATATGTTTTAGCTCAAGCGATGAGCTTTTTAGAAATTTTCTGCGTGCAGGTATGTTAAAGAAGAGGTTCTTAACGCTGATGGATGTTCCATTGGGTGTTGCTGTGGGTTCATGCTCAACTACCTCTGACCCTGATATTCGGATTATTGTTCCGAGTTGTGAACCCTGCTTGCATGTTTTAAGTTCCACCTCAGCAACAGCGGCTATCGATGCAAGCGCCTCGCCCCTAAATCCCATGGTTTTAATGGCAAATAGATCGGTTGCCTCTTTTATTTTTGATGTGGCATGACGCTCAAATGAGAGGCGGGCATCAGTTTCGGACATACCACACCCATCGTCAATTATCTGTATTAATGCTTTGCCACCATCGCGTACCAAAAGTTGAATGTTTTTACTACCCGCATCAACAGAGTTCTCCAGTAGTTCTTTTACTACCGAGGCGGGTCTTTGCACTACTTCACCAGCAGCTATCTGGTTGGCAACCGAGTCGGGAAGAAGATGGATAATATCGGCCATAAATTAAATGAGTGTCTAGTAGTAAAGTAGATAGTAAGCAATTAGGCAAAGAGCAATAAAGATTACAATCAGCCTGAGGTTGCTTTTAGATTTACTTCGCCCTTTAATTTTCCTCTCGTACTGTCCACGTATCTGTCCTTTTATTAACGATACTCTTGGGCTGTTCTCATCTGCCATGCCCATCTCCTGCCTAATCTGCTTCTCCCGTTCCTTAAGCGCCTCCTTTTGTGGGTCGTAAAAAATTGGAGTGTACTTAAATTGTTTTGGACGTGGGGTTCTGAAAAACGATATCATTCCCATATTTATTAATTTTAATATTCTCGTTTTAATATTCTATTAGTTTGCCATGCAATAAGAAGCAGCCATACTATTTAATCCTTTCAGGATTATTCCTGATAAAATCTTTCCAGGTGTTGGCTTTACCCTGGGTGCTCTCAATTTTGTGCTGATAAAAATGGCAAACAGCTGCTGCCAATCCATCGGTTGCATCGAGGTTGTTTACCTCAAAATCTTTAATTTTTAGTATGCTTTTCAGTAACGCTGCAACTTGCTCTTTTGAAGCGTTTCCCTGACCCGTAATTGCCATTTTTATTTTGCGTGGAGCGTACTCAAATATAGGCACTGAGCGCGAAAGTGCTGCTGCCATGGCTACTCCTTGTGCTCTACCCAGTTTAAGCATACTCTGCACATTCTTGCCGTAGAATGGAGCCTCAATTGCCACATCATCGGGTAGGTACTGGTCAACCAGTTGCTGCACCCTCTCATAAATTGCCTTGAGCTTGAGGTAATGATCTTTGAACTTCTTCAGTTCAATAACTCCAAGCACTATCAGTTCGGCATGGTTCTTCCCTTTTGTTTGGATAATGCCATAACCAAGAACGGTTGTTCCGGGGTCAATACCAAGTATGATACGTTCTGCCTGCTGATTCACGCGTAACTTTTTGCAATGTTTACTGCAAAGATAGCAAATAGTAATTGCGAAAAGATGGCATTAACACAATTTGAGAGTTTTGAATTTACCATGCCCCAATCTCACCCTGAAGCCCCGTGAAATTAGGATAGGTTATTGCGCCCGCTTTGTGGGTTGCTTTTATTTTCTCGCCGCTATCAATGAAAGTAATTGCTGAGTTTAGGCTCGGTTCATTTAGGTCACCAAACGGATAGTTGATCCCATCAATCTGCTCTATGTCAGCAGGAATGCCTTCGTAGTAGTCACCATATCCATCGGCATTAAGAATTTTGAAGCAAACTGGAACGTAGGCGTAATCGGTAAGGTTAGAGCCAAGACCATACATGCCAACAGGTTTACCATAGGTGTTTTCTCCCACTAAAGTAATGGGGATATGTGGTTTTAAACCGTTAATAACCAGCTCGCTCGCCGATGCCGAATTTCGTGTTGTGATAAACACTACCCTGTTGATAATAAGGGAATTTGTTTCATTCTCAATGTAAATTGCAACATCATTCTCCGATCTCTTATCGTTATGAACATACTCCCCAAGTATCTCATTGTCCGCTGTTTGACCGGCTATAAGGTTTGCCATATAATTGGCAGCATCTACGCTTCCTCCACCGTTGTACCTAAGGTCAACAATAAGTTCATTTACACCTTCCAAAAGAAATTTGCTGAATGCCTCGTCGAGTTCATTGTTGGTTGGTGTTATAAAACCCTTTAAGACAAGGTAGCCAATATTTGAGTTGTTGCCATTGTATGTAGTATCCAGCAGAACGGTGTTCATTGTAACTACCCTTTTGGTGGCAGTAAAATCAACGCTGTTGCCTTCATTATTTTTTGCGGTGAATGATTTGGTTACCCCTTCTGAAGAAGAGCCTAAAAGGTCGCTGATGTTTTCTGGGGTAGGAGTTGTGTCGTCAATCTTGGTAATTTGCCAGCCCCTGTCTGCGCCAAACTCTTTAAGCGGTGAATCATCAAAAACAAATGTTATCCAGAGATTATCTTCCTCATCAAAAGCGGTTCCCATGCCAAACCCTATGTACTCACCCGCTTCATAGTATGCTTCCATCTCCTGTTTTGTTGTTATGTAGCTCCATCGGTCTAGCTCGGAGTACCTGAGGGCCTCGAGCAATTGTGCAGGAGATGAATAGGCGCCAGGGTCAACATCAGGAAGCTTATCATACCAAAGGTACCAGTACTCCATTGTGTTTAGGAACTCCGTGTTAACATCCAGATTAGGATTCTCTTCCTTATCCTTTTTGCAAGAACTAAATAGTACTACTGCAATAGTAATTGCTACAATAATGCCAAAAATATTCTTTTTCATCTTATGTTGATTTACTTATTTTTGAGTTACTAAGCTGCTGATAAAGTATGCTGCTAACAATTATAATTAGGCCCACAATGGTTGTCCAGTATATCTGTTCACCAACAAGAAAGCGAATGAATACCAGCGATACAAAAGGCACAAGGTAAATTACATTTCCTAGTTTTGCTTTGCTTTCGGCCATGCTTAAAGCTTTTAGCCAAAGAACAAATGTTATGCCCATTTCAAAAGAACCCACGTAGGCAGCTCCTAGTATGCCCATGAGATTAATATCCCAAAAATCGGCAAAGAACAAACCCGCACTAAATGAAAACAAAGTTGCAAAAAGGAAGTTTAAAAATAGTCGAATTACCGGGTCAATTTTTGGTGAGCGCAGATTGAATATCCAGTAGAGTGCCCATGCTACGGAGCTGAGTAATGCTAAAAATACACCCAAGGGACTCTCAATGCTAAAATTGGTAATATCCCCCTGCGACGAGATAAATATTACCCCAATAAAACTTACCAGCAGCGATACAATCCCTTTCAGTTTGATTTTCTCACCAAGTAACGGAACTGAAAGCAGAACCAGAACCAGCGGCCAGATAAAGTTTAATGGTTGGGCTACCTGAGCGGGGAGTAGCTCGTACGCCCTGAGTAGGATAAAGTAGTAAGCAAAAGGATTGAGCAGCGCAAGGTATATTGAGGGGAGAATTTTCTTTACAGGAGTATTCTTTAGCTCAAGTATCTTCCCATTTATAATGATGATAGCGAAAAGAAGAGTTGTGGAGAAAAAGGAGGCCCATGCAAGCAGCTGGATATACGTTAAGTACCCCAACGAGAACTTAAATGCGGAAGCCGCTGTTCCCCAGAACAGGATTGTTAGTCCGGCAAAGAGGTACGACTTACTTTTGCTATTCATTGGCTGCAAGTTAATAATGCAAATATAGCAAACCGACCCTTTAACTTGTTAACAAAGCGAAGAAAAGGGTCGGTTAAATTTGTTGAAAGTATCTCTAAATAAAGTCGAAGCCACAGTATGGTTGAAGTGCCTTGGGTATTTTTATTTTTCCATCGCTTTGATTATTCTCAAGCAGTGCTGCCAGGATTCTTGGCAAAGCCAAAGCGCTGCCATTAAGCGTGTGCGCCAGCTGATTCCGTTTTTCGCCCTCTTCGCGGAAGCGGAGCTTTAGCCTGTTTGCCTGGAACGATTCAAAGTTTGAAACGGAACTCACCTCTAACCAGCGTTCCTGTGCTGCAGAGTACACCTCAAAATCGAATGTTAGTGCGGAGGTAAAGCTAAGGTCGCCACCACAAAGTTTAAGTATCCGATATGGTAGCTCCAACTTTTTGAGGATGCTCTCAACATGTTCAATCATTTCGTTAAGGCTGTCGTACGAGCGGTCAGGATGTTGAACCTGCACAATCTCTACCTTGTCGAATTGATGAAGACGGTTAAGCCCCCTTACATCTTTTCCGTAGGAGCCTGCCTCACGACGAAAGCATGGGGTGTAGGCTGTTAACTTCACAGGGAAGTCTGCTGCGCTAAGGATTGTATCTCTAAATATATTTGTAACAGGCACCTCGGCTGTAGGAATAAGGTAGTAGTTGTCAGCCTGAACATGGTACATCTGCCCATCCTTATCGGGTAGTTGACCCGTGCCGTAGGCTGAATCCTCATTCACCATAAGTGGAGGCATAAACTCATGGTAGCCAGCATTTATATTCTCATCAAGGAAGAAGTTGATAAGAGCCCTTTGCAACTTTGCGCCTTTGCCTTTGTAAACAGGGAATCCGCTACCCGTAATTTTTACGCCGAGCTCAAAATCAATAATATCAAGCTCCTTGGCAAGCTCCCAATGTGGTTTGGCTTTTTCGGCAATTGATGGCATTTGGCCACCAGAGCGTACCTCTTCGTTGTCGTCTTCGGTAGTTCCTCTAGGAACCGAAGGATGTGGTATGTTTGGAATCTGAACAAGCTGGTCATTGAGTTGCTGTTCGGTTTCAACCATAAGCTGGTTAAGCTGTTTGGATTCTTCCTTTAGGTTTGAAACCTTCTCTTTGGCGCTGTTCGCCTCATCAACTTTACCCTCTTTAAAGAGTTTCCCAATTTCTTTAGAGATACTATTCTGTTCTGCTAGAATTGAGTCGAACTTGCCCTGAATAGTTTTGCGTTTATCGTCTAGTTCAATAATGTTAGAAACTAGTTTTGAGGCATCAAAGCCTTTTATGGTGAGAAGCTCTACGATGCTCCCCTTGTTCTCTCTTAGTTGCCTTAAAGTAAGCATTTTGTGTAGTGTTATGAAGTTTGTTAATTGGGTTAATCTGACCTTGAAACTTTTTGCCTTGAGCAAGTTGAAATGCTACTGCAAAGAAACCACAATGCTTTTAAAAAAGCAAAGAGCCATGTACTATAAGTGTAATAATAGAAAATCCCCTGAACTTACACTTGCGGTAAGCTGCAGGAGATTCTCAATAGTATTCTATTATGAGAAAATTAACTTTCTGAAGGAACCACTGATACGTAAGACTTGTTTTCAGCTTTCTTGCGGAACGAAACCACTCCATCAACAAGTGCAAACAATGTATGATCCTTACCCATGCCAACATTTAGCCCTGGGTTATGCTTTGTTCCCCTTTGGCGAACTATGATGTTGCCAGCTTTACAGGTTTGTCCACCAAAAAGTTTAACACCTAAGCGTTTACTTTCCGATTCGCGTCCGTTATTGGAACTACCAGCTCCTTTCTTATGTGCCATTTGTTTATAACTTTATGCGGTTATGCTACTATTTCTCCAATTTGAATTTGAGTGAATTGCTGCCTGTGGCCATTCTTCACTTTGTATCCTTTCCGTCTCTTCTTCTTGAATACAATTACTTTATCACCTTTTAAGTGATCTAACACCTTGGCTGTTACCTTAGCGTTCTCAACTGTTGGGGATCCAATGGTTACTTTCCCATCGTCATCAACAAGTAGTACCTTGTCAAAATCCATGTCGGTGCCCTCCTCTGCCTCAAGGCGATGAACGTAGATCTTCTGATCTTTCTGCACCTTAAACTGCTGTCCTGCAATATCTACAATAGCGTACATTATACTTTGATATTAATTGTTTTCAATACTTTTTGGGTTTGCAAAAGTAGAAAAGAAAATCTGAATAAAAAAAGAAATGCAAATAATTTTTAGAATCAACGTAAAACTACTTAGTAAAATACAGAATAAATGCTGCATTTATTTGTTCGCCAAATCCCACAGCCCAAGAAATAGCATTTTGGAGGCATCCTCCATTATTTCGGGTGTAATTGTTATCTCGGGCTTGTCGTTTGGGTGATGATAGTTTACAGGGTTAGTCCAGTTGGTGGTGCCAACGCTAAAAGCTTTATAACCTTCCATTAGGAATACGGCTGCATCGCTACGTGGCCGAGTGCGTGGAATTCGTGCTTCCGACGATGAAAAGTTCCGATGAACAAAATCGTTGTTAGCCTTTTGGAATGATTCTAGTATTTCGGGGTAGCTCTCTCCGCCCCAAAGGGCTAACCCCGTTCCGTTACCTACCATATCGAGATTAATAAAGCATATTGTATTATTCTTTTGTATGGTTGGGTTGTTAACATAGTGCTTACTTCCAATAAGACCGCATTCTTCAGCGCCAATAAAAATAAAAGCAACCGAACGTTTTGGCTTTTCGGGTAGCTTAGCCAGTGCTCTGGCAACCTCCATAATATTTGCCACTCCCGTGGCATTATCCAGCGCACCGGGTAAAAGAACACCAGGGTTACCTTGCCCGTCAAGGTGGGCTCCAACAAGTATTACCTCTTCCTTTAGTTTTGGGTCGCTGCCCTCAATTACACCAATTATATTTGCTGTTGTATTATTGGGGAAATGTTTTGTGTCTGTTACAATTCTTGCCTTTTTGTTGAGGGGCGTTGATGATGGTTTCATCTTGGTCCTGATTTTCTCCATAACCTCGCTGTACTCTTGGCCTGAGTCCCAGAATAAATCATCAACTACCTCCTGCCCAATATGTGCATATATCATCCCTCCCTGAAACGAAATGCTTGGGTTGGCTAAGGTTCCAATGTAAAGTACGCCTGCAGCACCTTGCTCCTTAGCATTGTTAAACTTGTATTCGTGCAAGCTATATGGCACCCACTTCTCCACATCGGGATGGTCCTTGCCAGCGGGTGACTCAGAGCGGAATACTACAATTTTCCCATTAACATCCACATTGGCATAATCGTCGTAGCCGAATTCTGGAGCGGTAATGCCATAGCCCACAAAAATCACTTCGGCGGTGACTTCACCCGAGTCGGAGTTGCTACCAGGGAAAAATTGCTCTGGAATCGAGTATTTTTTTGTTAATGTGTCTTCATCATTTGATAAAATGAGCTCAATCTCACCAGGTGAATGAACCTTTGTGTATGGCTGATTAAATTCCTGAAAGAATGTGCCATTTTCTCCTGCGGGCTTTACGTCCCAATTTATAAGATTGTTTACAACCCAGCTGGCAATGCTATCGTAGCCTGCCGAGCCAGCTCCGCGCCCCTCGTATCTTGGCAAGCACATCTCATTTACATGCTCCATAAGTTTATGGCTTGAGATATTGTGAGCAGTATTAATAATCTCTTTTGGGTAGCTTTGAGCAAGAATGATTTGGGAGATAATTAAGAAAGTAATAATGAGACAAATTCTTTTCATGCTTAATATCTTTTTTTAGTTAGATATTTTTCCTTTGAATGGTTTAACAAGCGGAATATTGGTAAGGCGCTGGGCATGTTAAAGAAATGTTCTAATCTATTAAAAACATTTTATACATTTGCTTAGCTATTTAAAACCTTTCAAACGTTTTAAGTTGAAAATATATTAGGTTGATACTGTAATAAATATACCCATGAGCAGGCTTGAAAATCATTTTAAACCATTCAGAAAAAGAGTAATTGGCAACGAGTTAAAGTTTAAAACACCCTATGGCAGGAAAAGGATGATTTATGCCGATTGGATTGCCAGCGGGCGACTCTATAAACCCACTGAAGACCAAATATCGAAGGTTTTTGGCCCATTTGTTGGCAATACCCACACCGAAACCAGCGAAACGGGAACGTTGATGACCAAAGCCTACCATCATGCTCAGCAGCTTATTAAGAAGCATGTGAATGCTGGTCCTAATGATGTGATTATTACTGCTGGTTCGGGTATGACAACTGTTATAAACAAGATGCTTAGGATAATGGGTTTGAAGAATTGCGGGATGGTGCATAAATCCGACTGCCTGAAGGAAATGGAGAAGCCCGTTGTGTTCCTTACCCACATGGAGCATCACTCTAATCAAACCAGCTGGTTTGAGGCCAATGTTGATGTTGTGGTGCTTCAGCCAAATAACGAGATGCTTGTTGATTTGGATGAGCTCCGAAATCAACTTGAAAAATATAAGGACAGAAACTTTAAGATTGGCTCTTTTACCGCCTGCTCCAATGTAACCGGTATTGAAACGCCTTACCATGAGATGGCAAAGATTATGCACGAGTACGGTGGCGTTGTCTTTGTTGATTTTGCTGCCTCGGCACCGTATGTTGATATGGATATGCATCCTCTGGATGATGAGATGATGAAACTTGACGCCATATTCTTTAGCCCCCATAAATTTTTGGGTGGGCCAGGCAGTTCAGGAGTGCTTATTTTTGACCGTAGCCTTTACAAGACTAAAACGCCCGACAACCCGGGGGGAGGAACCGTTGACTGGACAAATCCCTGGGGAGAGTATAAATATATTGACGATATTGAGATAAGGGAGGATGGTGGTACGCCCGGTTTCCTCCAAGCCATTAAAACGGCACTGGCCATTGATTTAAAAAACCAGATGGATACAGGCTTGATTAGAAAGCGTGAGCATGAGTTGGTTAGTAAAGCGTTTAGGGAGCTTCGTAAAATTGACGGGTTAAAAATTCTGGCCGATAATGTTGAGAACCGCTTAGGCGTCCTCTCTTTCTATCTGGAGAATATTCACTTTAATCTGGTTGTTAAACTATTGAACGACAGGTATGGCATTCAGGTACGTGGTGGTTGTGCCTGCGCAGGAACCTATGGCCATTTCTTGTTAAATGTAACCCATGAAAAATCAAAAGAGATAACCGACCTGATAAATCATGGTGACCTATCGCAAAAGCCGGGATGGATTAGAGCCTCTCTGCATCCAACCATGACGGACAAGGAGCTGGATGTTTTGATAGAGGGCATTCGTGCTATCTCTGAGAACCATGCCGAGTGGGGCAAAGATTATATTTATAACAAGCACACCAACGAGTTTAGGCACAAGGATGAGCCTGAGGATAAAACGGTAATAGTTGAGCCTTGGTTTAATTTGTCCTAATCCATCTTGTTGCCAAGCTTATCCTTCTTATTCCAAGTACGTAGCTGGCACATGCAGCCACCGGTCATTATTTCATCCTTGTCGATAACAAGCGGTAGGTTATCTCTCTCCCAATCGTGAATGCCTCCTGCCAGGTTGGCTACATTAGTGTAGCCTTTCTTATGAAGAAACTCCACAACCTCTTTGCTGTGAATACCTACAGCATCGGCAACAATTATTGGTCTGTTAGTGGGTAGGTGTTGATAGTAGTTTTCTATTTCCTCGTTGTGGCAATAAAGGCACTCTGGCACATCAAAGAGTTTACTTTTTAGTAGCAACTCTAGGCGTACATCTAAAAGTATTGCCCCATTTTTGCAGAGTTCGTTAGCTTCTTTAGGAGAAAGATGAAGCATCCCTTTAACTTTAAAACCGTAGTTGTTGAAATAGTTAGACATAAAAAAACATTATTTTGCACATTTTACACAGAATAGGCTTTGTGGCATAAGAGCCAAACGGCCGAGAGGTATATCGCCTCCGCAACGGCGGCAAATTCCAAACTCATCGGAATCTACTTTGCTTAAGGCAAACTCCAACTTGTTTAGCTTCTCCTTTGCCTGCCTGAGCCCAGCTTCAGCAACTGATTTGTTGTTTATGGCATCCATCCGCGATACTCTGCCAATGGCATTATCGGGTGCTACGGGCTGAGTCATCTGCTTATAATCCTCAATGGTTTTGAGCGTTTTCTCTATCTCCTTAGCAATTAATGCCTCAAACTCTTGCTGCTTGGTTTTGTCCATTTTATGCGTTCTTAACCCATCCCTTTAGAGTAGCTAAGGTAGGCATTTTCCCTTGTAGTTTATGTTGACCGTTAATTATTAAACCGGGTGATAACCATACGCCGTAATCGGCAAAACGATTAACATCGGTTATTTTCTGAATATTGGCATTAACGCCAAGTTCGGCTACAACTTCACGGCACATCTCTTCAAGGCGAAGGCAGTTGGTGCAGCCAGGACCTAGAATTATAATTTCCATAGTTGTGGGTTTGTTAATTGATTAAACGTGTTTGAATGAAGAATCTCGAATCTCGAATGATGAAGTAGGTGGGGCTAGGATATATAACGATTCAAAGTTTCTACTTTCCCAATCGTTTTACTATTCCTAACCTCCAAAGATTGTTTGTTTTAGTTCCACTTCTATGTTCAAGACTCTGAGTTCAGGATTCGTTATTCTTTGTTCCTACTCTCAGCACCCGCAGCATCCTCCCTGCATACCACATGCTGGAGCAGCAGGCATTGTTGTTTCTTTTGATTGCTTTGGAGGTTGATACTCGTTGCACTCTTTACCATCCTCAGGGCAATTAGCAGTTAACTTGCTGCATGGGCCGTAGGTTGGGTCATTCCATTCTTGTTTAGTTCCTTGGGCTTCAAACCTTAAGTCGCAGGGTTTACAGTAGAAAGTTGGCATTTTAAGTTTTTTGTTGATTGTGATTCATTTCTCATTAATCATTAGTCCTTACACATTAATCATTTCTTAATGCCCTCCGCAGCAACCACAGCCGGAACTGCCATCGCCACAGTGTTCGCCCGCATCAACAATATCCTTCCTTAAAATTAATGGCAATCCATCTCTGTGCCATTGTAAAATACCACCATCGAGATTAGTTACGTTATTGAAACCTTGTATGTGCAGAAGATTAACAACCTTTACGCTCCTAATACCATTGTTACAGGCAATAATAAGTGGAACGTCCTTTGGTATTTGCTCGAATGTGTCAACAATATTTGAAAGAGGGAAATGTTTAATCTGCTCCGTGTCGAACTGTATAATATCCAACTCCTCTTGCTCCCTAACATCAACAAGTATTGCATTAGAATTGGCAAGGGCAATTGCAGCTTCATTTGGTTCGCAATGCTTTACGTTTTGTAGCGTAAAGTCTTGGTGTTTAGGTGTCTCTGATGTTTTCATAGTCATGTTTTTCTTACAAAGGAACAAAAAATGTTTATGATAGTTCGGTATTTAATAAGCTTAGTACTTTTTTCTATTGGCAAACGCCACCAGCGAGAGCATAACTGGGACTTCAACAAGCACACCCACTACAGTAACCAATGCTGCCCCTCCCTTAATGCCATCAAATCCAAATAGAGCAATGGCAACAGCCACAGCCAACTCAAAGAAGTTACTTGCGCCAATCATTGCTGCTGGTGCACACACAGCATGCTGCAACCTAAGTCTTTTCCCTCCGTACCAGGCAACAAAAAATATAAAATAGGTCTGTATAATCAGGGGTACAGCTATCAACAATATAATCAGCGGGCGTTCTACTATTCTATATCCCTGAAAAGAAAACAGCAACACAAGGGTTAGCAGAAGTGCTGCAATGCTAATTGGCTTGAGTTTTGGTAAAAACACATTTTTAAACCATTCTTTTCCACGAGATTTTAACAAAACACGTTGGGTTATAACTCCCGCCAGCAACGGAACAACCACGAAAACAATTACACTTGCAGCCAAAGTATCATAGGGAACCTTAAATTTCTCCACATCGGGCAGCATTACTCCGGTTAACTCCAAAAGCAAACCTACAATAGGAATAAATGCCACAAGAATAATTATGTCGTTAACAGAAACCTGCACAAGGGTGTAATTTGGGTCGCCATCGGAAAGATACGACCACACAAACACCATCGCGGTACAGGGTGCCGCTCCAAGAATAATAGCTCCTGCAATATAGTAATAAGCCTCTTCAGGGTTTACCCATGCCTGATACAATTGGGTAAAGAAAAGCCATGCAAAGAATGCCATGGTGAATGGCTTAATAAGCCAATTGATTATTAGGGTCCACACTACACCTCTTGGTTTTTTTCCAATTTTTTTTATACTTAAGAAATCAACCTGAAGCATCATGGGGTAAATCATTAGCCAGATTAGGATTGCCACAGGGATATTTACCTTTGCAATCTCCAAGTTTCTAATTACTTCTATGCTATCGCCAGCAAAGTGACCAATGGCAATGCCAATAAGAATGCCAAGTGCTACCCAAATGGTAAGGTATTTTTCGAATAGCCCAATGGTTTTTTTGGGCTTGTCGGTGATTACTACATCTTTAAGTTTTTCGCTCATTTTTTGCTTTTTTAAATGTTAGAAATGAGTTTGCGTTTGGGTTAGCAATTACTTTTTTTCCCACTTACTGTAATTGAGAAAATCCCTATATCGTCCAATTTAAAACTTTTAATTTCAGACTCATCAAGATAATTTCTAAGGATATTTACTGGAATTTCAATTTTTTGCTGCTTGTGAACAGAAATATTTGAGAAACCTGAACGTTTAATTATCTCCAGATACTCATCTATTGATGATGCTCCCGACACGCATCCAGCATACATCTCGGCATCGGTTTTTAACTTTTTGGGTAGTTCACCTTTTATCACCACATCCGATACGCAGAAATGCCCACCTGACTTTAACAATCTGAAAATCTCGGCAAAAGCCTTTTTTTGTCGGGCACCAGGTTAAGTACACAGTTTGAAATAACAACATCAAACTGGTTACTATCCAAAGGCATCTCCTCAATATCGCCCTTAACAAATGTGACGTTACTGTAATCCAGTTTTTTCATGTTCTCATTTGCCTTGGCAAGCATCTCTTCGGAAAAATCGATGCCGGTTACTTTCCCCGTTTCGTCAACAATATAGCTAGCTACAAAGCAATCGTTGCCTGCTCCACTGCCCAAATCTAAAACGGCATCACCCTCTTTTATGTTAGCAAAATCGGTTGGTATGCCACATCCCAGGCCAAGGTCGGCATCGGGGTTGTGACCCTCTATGTTTTTATACTCATTGCCAATCATGCTAAAGCCAGACTCGTTGCAACAGCCGGATGAGTTGCAGCAGCCAGATTTTTGGTTTTTTAGAGCGATACCAGAGTACTTCTCTTTCACTATTTGTTTTAACCTGTTGCTATCCGCAGCAGCATCCGCATCCATCGCTCTTACGTATTTGAGATTTGTAAAATCCTGCAAAGCCTTCGGCTATCTCATCGCGAATGCGACGGAACTCCTCCATTTGCTCCTCCTCAGTACCTGTTGCATCGGCAGGGTCGTCGAAACCAATATGCCAACGATTCTCAACCTTGCCTGTAAATGCAGGGCAGCTTTCGTTTGCTCCACCACATACGGTAATTACAAAGTTGAAACACTCGCTTAGGAATTGGTCAACTTTTTTGGGCTTGTTTTTTGAAATATCTATGCCTGTCTCATCCATGGCCTTAATGGCCAAAGGGTGAACCTGACTTGCGGGCTCGGTTCCTGCGGAATAAACCTCAATTGAATCGTCGAACGATTTTAGAAAACCCTCAGCCATCTGGCTGCGGCAGGAGTTTCCGGTGCAAAGAATTAGAATTTTCATGTTATATTATTTTGTTATTTAACAATCCTTTTTAGAGGAGCAGAGAGATTCCTCAAAATTTATGGAAGAAAAGAACAGGTTGAAAAGGTTTGAAAAGCGTTTAAGACCTGTGGCATTAAGGCAATAGTTAATTTTAAGACCATCAATGCTTCCTTGTATTAACCCCATATCCCTTAGCTCTTTAAGATGTTGAGAAACGGTAGTTCGACTCAGAGGGAGGAATTCTGAGATATCACCAGAAATGCAGGCTTGAGATTCAGACAGAAATTTGAGGATAGCAAGCCTTGCCGGGTGTGAAATAACCCTTGCAAACCTTGCCAGCTCTTGTAGCTCTTCATTAAATTTATCTGACTTATTCATGGCCATTATGTTTAATGTCGCAAACATACGACATTGTGATTTGTTTTCAAAATGTATAGAATTAATTTTCACGCTGCTTTATTCTGTGCGTTTTATAACTCTCATGTATATAGGGTTGTAATGATTTTCGTAGGCCGCAAGTTAACATTAAAATAACACTAGGTTAATTGAAATTTAAGATACAGGTGGTACTTTTGCCATCGTTTCATTTAAGTTAATTATTAGGAAGTGGATAATATTTATTTGTTTTTTATTGCTGCATTATTTATTCTGGCAATTTCCGATTTGATTGTTGGTGTTGGAAATGATGCAGTGAACTTTTTAAATTCGGCCATAGGATCAAAAGTTGCTTCGTATAAAGTAATTCTTGCTATTGCTGGGGTAGGAGTATTGTTAGGAGCAACTTTCTCAAGTGGAATGATGGAGGTTGCACGAAGCGGAGTTTTTCATCCCGATCAGTTTTACTTTAACGAGATAATGGTGATTTTTCTGGCAGTAATGATTACTGATATTATTCTGCTTGATGCTTTTAATACATTTGGGTTGCCAACATCTACAACAGTTTCAATAATATTTGAGTTGCTTGGAGCGGCAGTGGCCGTCTCGTTATATAAGATTTATTCATCGCCCGATGCTGTTCAGGATTTGGGGAATTATATAAACTCAGCCAGAACGCTAACCATAATATCGGGAATTCTTTTGTCAGTTGTTTTTGCGTTTAGCGTGGGTGCCTTGGTTCAATTCTTATCTCGAATTCTGTTTACATTTAATTTTGAGAGGAACATGCCATACTTTGGTGCAATTTGGGGGAGTATTGCTATTACCTCAATTGTTTATTTCCTCCTGGTGAAAGGAGCAAAAGGGGCATCGTTTATGACCCCTAATGTTATTGACTGGATTGGAAGTAATACCACCTTAATACTTGCTGTTTGTTTTGTAGGGTTTGCCATAATATCCCAACTACTTATTTCACTTTTTAAAGTGAATATATTTAGGGTTATTGTTCTCATTGGAACATTCTCCATTGCCATGGCATTTGCTGGTAACGATCTGGTTAATTTTATTGGGGTTCCGTTAGCCGGATTCGATTCTCTTAAACTTTTCATGGCAGATGCGACAATTGATCCGAATTCCTATACAATGGAATCGTTGCTTGATCCTGTTCGTACCCCAACCTACTTTCTGGCTGGTGCTGGTTTAATAATGATTGGTGCTTTGATTTTCTCAAAGAAAGCTCATTCAGTAACGCAAACTGAGGTTGATTTGGCCAGACAGAATGAGGGTTCAGAGCGTTTCCCTTCCTCTCTTTTTGCACGCACTCTGGTTCGGAAAACAAGAGATATTTCCAACTTTTTAAAGCTAGTTCTTCCAAAAAGGTTTTTCAAATTTATCGATAAAAGGTTTGACGACTCATTGTACAAAAGGCGAAAGCGCATTAAAAAGGACGATTCTTCCTTTGATCAGCTTCGCGCGTCGGTAAACATGTTTGTTGCCAGTATTCTTATTGCTTTTGCTACATCATTTAAGTTGCCACTATCTACAACCTATGTTACTTTTATGGTGGCTATGGGAACGTCGTTTGCCGATAGATCGTGGGGGAGGGATAGCGCTGTGTATCGAATTACAGGAGTGATAACTGTTATTGGAGGATGGTTTTTTACTGCCTTTACTGCCTTCACGATTGCATTTGTAATAGCTCTGCTAATTAGTTGGGGAGGGTTAATTGTTGCTGTTGTGGCAATTGTTGTTGCTTTTGCACTTATGATTAAAACCACCCTAATTCATAAACGTAGGAGCGAGGGGAGGAAAAACGAGGAGCAAAAGCTATCCAAAGAGTGGACTGAGGAGGGTGTTATGCAGGAATGTTCTGGCAATATTTCAAGAACCTTTGAGAATGTTGCAGAATCGCTTAGCGATATAATAGTTGGTTTTATACACGAGGATAGGAAACGGTTAAAAAAAACCCGTAAAAGGGTAAAGGAGATCAATAAATATACCAAGGAACTTAAGAAGGACGTTTATCTAACCCTCAAGAAACTCAAGAAGGATTCAATTGATACTGGCCATCATTACGTACAGATACTCGATTATTTAAGAGAAATTGCTCATTGCCTGAATTTTATAACAGAACCAATTTATGAGCATTTAGAGAATAACCATCCAACAACTATACCAGAGCAAGAGAAGGTTCTTTTAGATGTAAGTGGTAAAATCAGTAACCTTTTTATGGAGATTAAAGAAATAACAAGAACTGGAGCCTTCAATGAGTTGGACGTAGTTATTAATTTAAGTACTAGTATTATTGATGATTTGGAAAAGATAAAGCGGATGCAGATTAAACTTATAAAGGCTGAGAAAGTTGGAACTAAAAATAGTCTTATAGTTTTTAACCTCCTTACAGAAACAAAGAACATCCTTTTACATTCAGTAAATGTGCTAAAATCGCAAAGGGATTTTCTTAAAAAGAATGGCCATTAATTAGGTTATATTGGCTGTAAAAAGAGAAAAGAGGGTGTCCATAAACTGGCACCCTCTTTTTTAGTTACAAAATCTTATC
>JBKHAH010000050.1:0-24818 GCA_046542995.1 Bacteroidales bacterium | reverse complement strand
GCATCAACCAGCCGTATCCCAATGGGTATAACAATTATTGGGGGGTTGCTTTTTGCATTAGGGCTTACACTTTATATTGTACCTGCCATGTACACATACATTTCAAAAGGAACTGCAAATATTGTACACAATGAGGATGAATAGAAAAAGTGCGTTGATATACATAGTTTTATCCCTGTTTTTTGTATCAATTAGCCATAGTCAGGATACGCTTATGCTTGATGATGCAATAAGGTTAGGGTTGGAGAATAGCTACTCAATACAAATAGCTCAGAATAACTCAAGCATTGCTCGCAATAATAATACCATCGGCAATGCTGGCTACCTTCCTAATATCAATATCGATGCCAATCAGTCCAATGCTTATCAGGATAGATACCAGCGCGATGCTGATGGAACATACTCCAGCACTTCAATGTTCCCATCATATAATCTCACTTCGGCCATTCAGCTTAACTGGACTGTTTTTGATGGGTTAGCAATGTTTATTCGGAAAGAGAAGTTGAAACTGTTCCAGGAGCAGAGCGAACTATACCTTCGAATGGAGGTGGAGAATACCATAGCCGATATTGTTTATACGTACTACAATATTGCATTAAATCGTAAACTTTTTGATTCTTTTGAGGAACGCTTGTCGCTTTCGCGCCAGAGATTAATGGTTGCCAAAGAAAAGTCATTAATTGGCGTTGGGTATGAGTTACAGGAACTGCAAGCTGAAGTTGATTACAGGGCAGATAGCGCTCAGTTTGTAAGTCAGCGTAACAGACTTATAAATCTAAAAGCCGATTTGAATAGGCTACTAAGGAGGGAGCCCAATGCGCAATTTGAGGTATGCCCAAGAATTCCACTGCCAAACCACATTGAGGTTACGGAAATATACAAAAAAGTTGAAGAGAATAACCCAGCCATGCTCGATGCCCGATTGCAAACAAGGGTTGGTGAACTTGAATATGATGAGGCCAGAAGTGCACGGTACCCAACAGTTAACGTATCAGGTGCCTATAATTTCGCCCGCACCGGAACCCCCGATGCACAGCAGCAACTCTATATAACCAATGGTCCATCGTTTGGCATAGGGGCCTCGGTTTCCTTGTTCAATGGGTTTAATGCTACCCGTCGTATAGAGAATGCACGAATAATAGCTGAGAATCAACAATTAAATCGCGAAGAGCTGGAGTTGCGTTTAAAGAATGCCGCTTTTAAGCTGGTTAATGAGCTGAATCAGGCAATTGAGCTGGTGAAAGTGGAGGAGAAGTCGGTGGTTTTAGCACAGCGAAATGCGGAGGCAGCATGGGAGCGTTTCCAGCTTGGAGCCATATCGGATTTGGAATTACGCGAGAGCCAGAATAAACTATTGGATGCACAAACGCGCCTAATATCTGCCCAGATGAGTGCGCAGGCTGCCGAGATAGAAATTAATACCCTTACGGGAGATATGGCCGGCTTTCTGGGGCAAAATCACGATGCTATACTGATGGAGTAAAAATTACTTTTCCTTTGTAACGAAAAAATCAACCAGTACAGCTAGCTAGGTTTGCAATTCACTTCTTGATTCAGTTGCTTCTAATTATTTAGTTATAATAATCCTAAACTCTAGCTATCTTTGCGCCAAACATTTGTTTTGTAATGCAAAGTATATATCCAAATACATTTGAGCAAAAAATTGGCTTCGACAGAATTCGAGGTCAGGTGGCCGGTTTGTGCCTTTGCGAGCTTGGTAAACGTAAGGTGCAAGATGCTGATTTTGAAGTTCAATTTAGCAATGTAAACAAGCAGATTGAATTGACCGCCGAGATGAAAACAATATGCCAAATGGAAACATCGTTTCCAATTGACGGCTATTCCGATACAACCCCTTTTCTTGAACGAGTTAAAAAGCAGGGTACCTGGCTAGATGAAACAGAACTATTCAACCTACGACGCTCGCTCGATACCATAAAAGCAGTGCTCTCCTTCTTTAAAAGGGGCGATAGCCCAAAGTATCCTCATCTTACAGCTCTATCAAAGGATGTTGAATACTTCCCCTTTGTGGCCGAAAGGATTGACAAAATCCTTAACAGGTTTGGGAAAATTAAGGATAACGCTTCTCCTGAGCTGGCCCAATTGCGTGGCGATATTTTCCGTAAGCAGGCCTCCGTATCAAAGCGCATAAACTCTATACTTAAGGCTGCTCAGGCCGATGGAATTGTTGAGAAGGATGTAACAACATCCATGAGGGATGGCAGGATTGTTATACCGGTTGGTGCTGCCAATAAGCGCAAGCTTAAAGGATTTATTCAGGACGAATCGGCTACTGGTAAAACGGTTTTTATTGAGCCTGTTGAGGTGGTTGAAATTAACAACGAGATTCGTGAGCTGGAGTACGAGGAGCGCCGAGAGGTTATGAGAATTTTGGTTGAGTTTGCTGACACCATTCGTCCCTACCTGCCAGATCTACTAAAATCGTACAATTTTCTTGGTGATATTGATTTTTTACGTGCCAAGGGACTGTTTGCCACCAATGTAGCCGGAGCAAAGCCCATTCTGCATAAAAAACCTAAGCTATATCTGCGCAAAGCAGTTCATCCATTGCTGTTTTTAGCCTTAAAACGTGAAGGGAAGGAGGTGGTGCCTCTTGATATGGAACTGGATGAAGATAATCATATTCTACTTATCTCCGGACCAAATGCTGGTGGCAAATCTGTTTGCTTACAAACAGTTGGCATATCACAATACATGCTCCAGTGCGGATTTTTGCCCCCCGTTTTGGAGAATTCCGAAATGGGAATTTTCGGAAAAATTTTTATTGATATTGGCGATGAGCAGTCCATTGAGAACGATTTGAGTACATACAGTTCGCATCTGCTCAACATGAAGCATTTTCTTAAAAGCGCTGATAATCAGACTTTAGTTTTGATTGATGAGTTTGGTTCTGGAACAGAGCCTGTTGCCGGCGGAGCAATTGCCGAATCGATTCTTCAAAAGTTTGCAGAGCTAAGAACTTACGGGGTAATAACCACGCACTACTCAAACCTAAAGCATTTTGCTGCCGACACAAATGGAATTGTTAATGGCGCAATGCTGTTTGATGCCGGAAGAATTGAGCCTCTCTTTAAGTTGGAGGTTGGTAAGCCGGGTAGTAGCTTTGCCTTTGAAATTGCCCGAAAGATTGGCCTCCCCGAAGAGACTCTGAAGCTGGCTGAGAGTAAAACGGGCTCAGACTACACCACCTTTGAAAAGCACCTAAGGGTAATCTCGCGCGATAAACGATACTGGGAAAAGAAACGCGACAACATCAGGAAAGCAAGCAAAAAAGCAGAGGGTTACGAGGAGGAACTTGCTAAGGAGCTTGAAGCAATTAAGAAGGAGCGTAAGGAAATTTTATCCAAAGCAAAGGAGGAGGCTCAGGAAATTTTAGCAGGGTCAAATAGAATTATTGAGAACACAATAAGGGAGATTAAGGAGTCATCGGCCGATAAGGAGCAAACGCGTAAGGTACGCAAGGGGCTGGAAGAGCACAAGCAGAAGGTGAAAAAGAGCGATGTAGAAGAGGCCCCTGCCATTGCTAAAAAGATGGAGCAGATTCAGAAGAGGCAGCAACGAAACGCGGAGCGAAGGAAAAAACGGGGCGAGCCCACCAACCTGGCTTCAGTATCGAAAATTGAGTCCCCCCCCCTGACAAAGGGAGATAAAGTTAGAATTGAAGGGCAGGATGCTGTTGGCGATATTATGGAGCTAAGCGGCAAGAGTGCCGTGGTGGCCTTTGGAAGCATGATAACCACTGTAAAAGTTAGTAAGCTCGAAAAAGTTGGTATAAATGAGTTCCGACGTGAAGAGCGGACTGTTCGCACACCCCAAACCGGAGTTGGGTTCGACTTACATAAGAAGCGCCTTAATTTCAAGTCCGATATTGATGTACGGGGCTACCGAACCGATGAGGCCATTGAGGAGGTTCAGAGTTTGGTTGATGAGGCTGCTATGATTGGCATTGGTCGTGTACGCATACTCCATGGCAAGGGCAACGGCATACTCCGTCAGGAAATAAGGAAGTTTCTAAAAACCATGCCATTCGTAAAATCCTTTGCCGATGAGCATGTTGAGTTTGGTGGTTCTGGCATCACGATAGTGGAGGTCGATTACTAGTCAAAGTTTTTAAAAATCAAATGCTAGTTTTAATGAAATTCCGTATGATAATAATTTTTCAGTTGTAGTTTTATCTTCGTTTTCGAATAGACTAATATTATAGACTCTATCTCTTAAATCTGTGTTTTCATAAGAAAGGATTAGGTAACTAAATTCTGGTTGTAAATAAATATAAAATCTCTCAATTATTTCATACCCAATGCCAATTCCAAAATCAAACGAGAAATTAATTTTATTATAATTGCTTTGATTTTTTTTGGTTTCAATTTCTTGATTTCTTGAATCTTCGTACTCTTTCCTTAAAATTAAATCGATACACTCTGATAAAGAAAAATAAATTGAACTTCCAGTTGTTAAATAGAATTTAATATTAGAGCCTACTTCATAGGTTATATTAAATGGAATTCGAAGCAAATCGTAATTATACCGATAAAGTATCGATTCATAACCGCAGGTAGCAGGAGAAAAGCATGGGTCAATAAGCTTTCTTTCATTTATTTCGTAACCTAATCTAGTTAGCCCCACACCTGACCCCACTGAAAAACCATTTGATTTTATGTTGTATTTAATAAAGAGATTAAAGTTAGATTCGCCCAATGAGCTTTCTTCCTCATTTCTATAGTCATAATATAATTTTGAATTGAAGCGATTTATTATCCTGGTGCTATTATGCATCCCATTACTAATACCAATTGTAAAATTGGTCTGCGAGAATGCTTTAAAATTTACACATATTACAGTAATTAAAATAGCTGTAGATATTTTCAACTTTACGTTCATAAAGGTTTCGTAATTAACATATCTTTATTACGTTGTTTCTTGAAATATGCCTTTACTAATTTTTAGCAAAGTAGGTGGTTTATACGTTACTAAAAGACCAATACATTGCTTATCAGTATATGTGTGAAGCAAAATAAATACAAATACTACAATCCAAAGAACCACGTAGCAATGGAGAAATAGATAATCACTCCAGTTATATCGGCCATAGAGGTTACCAGCGGTGCGCTTGCCGATGCTGGGTCGCGCTTAAAGATTGTGAAAATAAATGGGAGCAGCAGGCCAATGAGGCTGCCAGCCAGCACCGTTAGAACCATTGTGATTGAAACGATAGTTATAATTTCAGGTGCCCTGAAAGAGGCAATCAAGCTGGCTCCAATAGCCATGGTAATACCCAGTAGCATAGCAACGAAAAACTCTTTTCCCAATAGTCTTAGCCAATCCTTTATTTCAACATCACCTGTTGCAAGCGAGCGTATCATAAGGGTTGCCGATTGTGCCCCTGCATTTCCTCCGCTGGCAATAAGAAGCGGCAGAAAAAACATAAGCGAAACGTGAGCTTGTATTGTTTCTTCAAAGTTGGCTATGGCTGCTCCTGAGAATACGTTCATAAAAACAAGCGCAGTTAGCCAAAAAATACGCATTTTATATAGGTGCGTTATTTTTGCCTTTAGCGGATTAACAATTGCATCCTGAAATGAACCGAATTTGTGGAAGTCCTCGGTGGTTTCCTCCTCCACAACATCCATCATATCATCGAAGGTTACAATGCCAAGCAGCATCCCCTCCGTATCAACAACAGGAAGTGCAACCCTGTCGTGGTCCTGAAATACCCTGATAGCAACCTCCTGGTCGTCGTACGCGCTAAGGGCTACGAACCTGTTGTCCATCAAATCCTCAATTTTCTGTTCAGGCTTGGCAAGTAAAATATCTCTAATGCGGATATCGTCAATAAGTTGCCAGCTGTTGTTAACAATGTACAGTACGTTTAGGGTTTCAGTATCGTGACCAAAACGACGGATGTGATCCAGAGCCTGACTAACAGTATAGTGCGGTTTTAAAGCCACAAATTCAGGTGTCATCAATCTACCAATACTATCCTCCGGATAGCCAAGCAGCCTAATGGCCACGCTTCTTTCGGCAGGTGTTAGTAGTTGAATTAGTCGCTGAGTAATTTCGCCGGGCAGCTCCTCAAAGAAGGCGGTTCTATCATCGGGATCCAGATCGTTGAGTAAGCCTGATAGCTTATGAACATTCTGGGCTAATCCCTCAATAATTTGTTCCTGCTTCTCGTAGGTTAGGAGCTGGAAGGTGCTTTTTGCCTGCTCTCTAGGGAGTAACCGGAAAAGCACCACATCATCCTCCTCAGGCAAATCCTCAATAATCTCTGCAACATCAACAGGATCGTACTCAACAATCTCTTGCCTAATCCTTTTCCATTGCTTTTCCTCAATAAGCTCCTGAAAATCTAATATAATTTCTGTCATGTTAGCCTCCTTACAATGTTTAATCCGTAAGGAAACTACGAAGCCCTTACAGATTGGTTAGTAATCTAATTCTCTGATACTAGGATAAGGGTCTTCTTCCATTGCTAGAATTATTTTGATTATGACTGCAAAAGTAATTTTATTTTTTTAAACGGCCTTACAGGGCAGGGTCTTTTTGTTCTAAAATATTTTGAGGAATGTATTAGCCATATTTTCAACACATTGGTTTTAACACTTCATATACTGAGGTTATCTCAACATTTGTATTGATGATAACATAAATTTAAATAACTTCGTTGTAAAAATCTACCCATGCACATTCTGGTTTTTACAGATAGTTTTACAAAGCGCGCGGAGTATATTATAAAACATATTCTGGGAAATATGCTGGGGTTAAATGTTAGGATCACCCAAAGGAATGATGATTTAAAAAACTACAACGGACCAAAGTTATCTTACTCAAGTAAAGCCAAACATAATGAAGATGCAGTTTGCGTTGAACCTCATGGTTTATTAAATTATGCAGGTGTTACCGAACAGTCGATTGAGGTATATAAATGGAGATCGCTTCCTGCTTTCTTTTCAACAAATCCAGATGGGCAGATTCCTTTCGATATCTTTGCCGCTTCGTTTTATCTGCTATCAAGATACGAGGAGTATTTCCCGGGTAATATGGATGAGCATGGAAGGTTCCCTTACAGTAAAAGCGTAGCTTTTAAAAATAATTTTTTAGATATTCCGCTGGTAGATTTATGGGTACGTGAGCTAGGGCAAATTATTTCAGAAAAATTTCCTCAGGTTGAGAAAAGGAAGAGAGCGTTTAATTTCATGCCAACAATTGATATTGACAATGCATTTGCCTTTAAGCACAAAGGTTTGGCTCGATCAATATTGGCTACGGCTAAGTCCTTATTTCTTTTGAATTTATCTGATTTATACGAAAGATTTGCCGTTTACTCTGGTAGAAAGAGCGACCCGTTTGATACGTATCAGGAGTTGTTCCGTATTCTTAAAAATCACCCACAAGCAATCTGGTTTTTCCTAGGAGGAAAATACGGAAAGTATGATAAGCATATATCCCCTAAAAAAAAGGCAATGCAGCGCATTGTTAAGGATGTTGATAAGCGGTTTAATGTTGGTGTTCACCCATCGTATGGATCGGGCGTTGTATATGAAAGGGTTAAGAGTGAGACTGATATATTATCTGCAATAATTGAAAGAATGGTTACGCAGAGCCGCCAGCATTTTTTACGTGTACAGCTACCCCAAACTTACCATCTGCTAAGTGCTATTGACATTACGGAAGATTACTCCATGGGTTATTCCAACGCAATCGGCTTTAGGGCAAGTACCTGCACACCATATCCGTTTTTCGATTTGTTAAACAATGAGGTACTTCCAATAAAGATGGTTCCTTTTCAGGTAATGGATAGGGCATTGCTTCAGGGGTTAAACCTAACTGCCCAAGAGGCAGTGAATAGAACTCTGGATTTAGCAATAAGGGTTAAGGAGGTGGGCGGAGAATTCGTGACCGTTTGGCATAATGAATCCCTATCGGGAATTAATGAGTGGGAGGGATGGAGTGATGTTTTTGCAACAGTTGTAAATGAGCTGGAAAAACTATCAAGCTAGTCAGCTTGTTTTTTAAGTAGCCAAACGCCACAAGTAAGGTCGTTCTCAAGGGCTTTGTTTTCAATTCTCTGCTCATCAAGATAATCTTTAAATAGTTGACTTTTTGTTGGGTGTAATTTAATAAGCTCATTGGCGCGCTTCTCAATGGATTTGAATATAATCTCGTTCACTTTCTTCATGTTATCAAGACTCATAATAACTTCTGAAGCTATAGTGAATCCTGCCTTATTTATTTTTTTGTAAAAACATGATTGATTAATATAGTTGCTATCTTTTAGATTGCTCCCATCGGCGATATAGGCATCATCAAGCAAAACATGCCCATTAGTTTTTATACATTGGGCTACCTTTTCAAGGCTTTTGCCAATATCTCCAAAAATGGGCCCAATTGCACCAAGAACAACTAGGTTAAAGTTTTTGTAGTTTGAGTAGAGTTCTCTCATATCGCCCAGTTCAAAGGAGCAAAGGTGGTCAACACTCATCTCCAGAGCGAATTTTTTCGCGGTTTCAATAAAATCTGGAAGCGCATCAATTCCTACAACTTTACACCCAAACTCTTTTGCTAATCTAACCGATACAGCGCCCTTCCCACAACCCATGTCAAGAATCTTGAGCAGTTCAGGTTTTTTAAAAAATTTCTGGATTAATTGGCTCACCTCATTTGGATCGGTACCAATTTCAATTAAATCCTTTAGTAAGTATGGCAGGTATGGCAAAATCTCTTCTGTATTGCCGCCAAGCGACTCAACAATGCTACTCTTAGTGTCCATTATAGATTGATATTTAAAAAGTTTGATAGGTTCCTATCAGTGAAGTCCTTTACAAAGAGGGGAGCATCAGGTAGCTCCTCCCTATTATGGGTAGTGAGGAGTGCCACCACCCTCATTCCAGCGGCTTTTGCCGCATTAATGCCTGACACAGAATCTTCAAAAACGATACAATCATGTGGCTCTACATCCATTTGAAACGCAGATTTTAGAAAAATCTCAGGGTCAGGTTTCGATTTTTTAACCATAGATGCATCAACCATTACATCAAAGTAATGCTCAATTTTTAGAGACTTTACCACAAAATCCAGATTTGGTTTTCGTGCCGATGTGGCAACGGCAAGCGACATCCCAGCATCTTTTAATGCTTTCAGTAGTTCTTCAAGACCCTCAACAGGCTTTATGTGTGGTTGATATATTTCTCTGTAAAGCGCTTCTTTCGCTTCACCTAACGAGATGACATCATTATCAGAAACATCTTTATTTAGTAATCCAGAAAGTATATCGTGATTGTTTTTACCAAAATATCGCTTCCTGAACTCTTGCTCATTGAAAGGAATGTTTTTTTTAGCACAAAACTCTCTCCATGCTTTTACATGGTAATGATGGTTGTTCACAATAACACCATCCATGTCAAAAATTACTGCTTTCTGCATAAAGTCACCATTTTAAGCTAAGGTATAAATTTTATCCGAAACCTTGAATTCACTTAACTCTTTGGTACTCTTTGAAAAAAATATTACTTTGCGAACTTTAAAAAATGAAATATAGATGGTTGAAATAGAAGAGTTTACTGATAAATTAATAGAGTTTAGAAAGCGTTTACATCGTTTCCCGGAACTCTCGGGATGTGAGAACTCCACTAGCAAACTTATTGTTGATGTTATAGAATCAACTAACCCAACCAGAATATTAACAGGAATAGGGGGGCATGGTGTAGCTGCCATTTATGATTCAGGAAAACAGGGACCCACCGTTCTTTTAAGGGGCGATATGGATGCACTACCCATTCAGGAATCTAATACATTCGATTATCGCTCTGCTGTAGAGGGCGTGGCGCATCTTTGTGGGCACGACGGACATTCTGCAATTATTGTAGGGGTTGGGCACCTACTAAAAGTTAATCCCCCAACAAGGGGTAGGGTTGTCCTTTTATTCCAGCCATCTGAAGAAACCGGACAGGGAGCAGCGCAGGTAATCAACGACCCTAAGTTTCCTGAATTTAAGCCCGATTTTGCATTCGCCCTGCATAATTTACCCGGGTTTAAGCGTGGGGATGTGTTTGTTAGGGAAGGAACCTTTGCCTCCGCCTCAACAGGAATGATTATTAAACTCAAGGGGCTATCGTCGCATGCAGCGCACCCTGAGGATGGGAATAACCCTGACAAAACAATGGCAAATATTGTAATAGGCTTAAATGAGCTGATTGCAGATAGCAATAAGTTTAATGATTTTACTTTACTTACGGTAATACACACAAAGCTAGGAGAGGTTGCTTTTGGCACAACACCTGGCAATGCTGTTGTAATGGCTACCTTAAGAACATATCTTAACTCCGACATGGATAGTCTGAGGCAGCAGGCCGAGGAGCTTGTTAAAAATATTTGCCATAAGAATAAAATTAATTTTGATATTTCATACACAGAAGAGTTCCCTGCCACCAGCAATAGTTCCGATTGTGTAGGGCTAATTCGTCAATCGGCAAAGGACAATAATATTCAGGTCAACGACCTTGACTCACCTTTTAGATGGAGCGAAGATTTTGGGCATTTCACTCAAAATGGAGAAGCGGCCCTGTTTGGCGTTGGGTCTGGCATTAATCATCCGCAGCTACATAATGAGGATTATGATTTTCCAGATGATATTATTGAACCAGCTGTAAAGGTTTTTTATAGAATAGTTACCCAAATTTTAGAAGATTAATATAGGATGAACCACACCTCATACATTGAAATTAGCCAGTCGGCGTATAAGCACAACATTAAGTATTTAAGAAAGATAATTGGTAAAGATGTTCGAATTTCAGCCGTAATAAAAGGTAATGCATATGGTCATGGAGTTGAGAATATTGTACCAATTGCGGAGAAAGCGAAGGTGAATCATTTTGCCGTATTCTCTGCTGCTGAGGCAAAGGATGTTTTTAAGGTGACAAGCCCAACATCGGATATAATGATAATGGGGTATATGAGCGATGACCAGCTAGCCTGGGCAATTGAGAATTGCATTGAGTTTTATGTTTTTGATATAGAACGCCTTGAAAAGGCAATTGATTTAGCAAAGGTGATAAAAAAGCCTGCCCGAATCCATATTGAGGCGGAAACAGGGTTTCATCGTACAGGGTTTCATTACGATTCGCTTCTTGAGGTGGTTAACCTGATGAAGAATAATGATAAGCATATTATCTTTGAGGGTTTGTGTACTCATTATGCAGGAGCAGAGAGTGTAAGTAATTATTACAGGGTGGTTAATCAGATTAAGCTTTACAGAAAGTTTGTAAGATATTTTGCCCGGCACGATTTGCGCCCTAATTATAAACACACAGCAGGTTCGGCGGCTACCTTAATCTACTCGCAAACCATAATGGATATGGTAAGGGTAGGTATTGCACAATTTGGGTTTTGGCCAAGCCAGGAAACTTTTATTTACCAGTTCAAGCGGAATCAGGCGCGCGATTCTGATTTAAAAAGGGTAATATCCTGGAAGTCAGAGGTCATGACGGTCAAAGAGGTTGATTCAGGTGATTTTATTGGGTACGGAACTTCTTTTATGGCGAATAAGAAAACGAAAATCGCAATAATTCCTGTTGGCTATGCCAACGGATTTAGCCGTTCTTTAAGCAATACGGGCAGGGTGCTTATCCGTGGCAAGCGTGTACCAGTAGTTGGAACGGTAACAATGAACACTATGAGTGTGAATGTAACCGACTTGCCTAATGTTCAGAAAGGTGACGAGGTAGTCTTAGTTGGTAAGCAGAAAAGGCTAACGATAAGTATTGCCTCCTTCTGTGAAATGAGTGAACTGTTGAATTACCAGCTGCTCGCTCGTCTTCCTGGGAATATCCCAAGAATATTAGTTAAATAGCTAGTTTTGGCTTACTTTTTGTTTTTAAATAAAAACACGATTAATAAGCTTTCAAGTTTAAAATCTTTTTTAATTTTGGACATTGCAAACAAAATAACAGTTATTGACATGAAAACATTATATCTTTTTATTATTGCCACAGTGTTATCCTACAGTGCATTTGCTCAGGTTTCTGATCCAGAAGAACTGAAAAAAGAGCATCCGTTTTTACGTTTCGAACCTACTGAAGTGCAGCTAGGAACCCACACAGTTGATGAAATGCCCGATGATTTGGGGGAGGTTAATATAGAGGTTCACAACGATGGAGCCAAACCGCTTATTCTAAATAGAGTTTCAGCTTGTTGCGGAACAAGGGTAAAGGAGTGGCCATCCGAGCCAATTGCCCCTGGCGAGAAAGGAACAATAGAGGTGTCCTTTAGGGTTGCCCCACGTGCTCAACGTATTAGCAGAACCGTTACGGCTTACTCAAATGCTGCCAATGGCAATATGCTAAGGGTAAGGATTAAAGGTGAAATTGTGATGGCAGAGACATCAGAAAGTGAATTAGATTTAAGGTAAAAAATTCTCTTATACATTAAACTTTTTAAAGCCTGTACTAATATGTTCAGGCTTTTTTGTAGGCATACCAGTATAAACTTTTGTGTGGATATATGTATCAACCTTTTTATCTGGTTGATTTTAATAATAGCCTTCTTTTTAGGAATAATTCCTTAATATCACATAGAATGCTATTTCGAATTTTTGTAATTTTGATTGCTTAAAACAAAATCACTAATCAGCAAATAGCAATCACTCATGCCTTTAAAACGTAAAAAGAAAGCAGATAGGTTAAAATTTTATGTTGGATTATTACTAGGAATAGTTGGTTTTTTTCTGCCCATTATGCTTAATTTCAGTGGGCTATCCGTCGCAGGTCATATAACCCTTGGCATATTTCTGCTGGCTGCGGTATTTTGGATGTTCGAGACCATCCCCATTTATTCCACATCCATGCTGGTTATTTTTCTTCAAATAGTTTTACTAAGTGAGCAGGGGTTGGTTTATTCCGATGCCAGCTTGCCAAAGGTAAGAGTGAAACAGCAAACAGCAGGCTCATGGATGGTTCCTGCATCGGCCGTTGATGACGATAAAATTTTTATTGTAGAGAACGATCAGAACTATAAGGCTGCGGATGTAGAAATTGTAAAACGTGGAGATTGGTTTGAGGTGAAGAGCGATGAAATTACCTCTGAAACAAAAGTGGTTAGCAATGCTAATCATAAGTTGATAGGTTATAACCCCGTTTCATTCTCCACATTTCTGGGCACATTGGCAAGTCCAATTATTATCTTGTTTTTGGGCGGCTTTATGCTTGCAGGTGCAGCAGTTAAGTATAACTTAGATAGGAATTTAACAAATATTCTGCTAAAGCCTTTTGGATCAAAACCAATGTTTATAGTACTCGGATTAATGATGGTTACAGCCATTCTATCGGCTTTTATGAGCAACACTGCAACCACCGCCATGATGATGACCGTTGCCATACCCATTGCTGCACAGGTTGCCAAGGACGATAAGTTTCGCATAATGCTGGCATTAAGTATTCCCATTGCTGCTAACATTGGTGGCATGGCAACTCCCATTGGTACCCCCCCCAATGCCATCGTAATTGCCAATCTAAGCCAGCAGGATGTTAGTATTACCTTTGGTAGCTGGATAGCGCTAATGCTCCCGCTTGTAGTTCTACTTCTCGTATTAGCATGGGGAGCAATGAGACTTCTTTTCCCTGCAACAGTTAAAGAGTTTAAACTATCACTTGAAGGTAAATTCAACAGGTCTCGCCCAGCCCTAATCCTTTATACTATCTTTGCCATTACAGTTCTTCTCTGGATTACAGAAGCACAGCATGGTATTCCCGGCTCAATGGTTGCGTTTCTCCCTATTGCTGGTCTAACCGTTACCAGCGTTATGAAACAGGACGATATTCGCTCATTACCCTGGGAGGTGCTTTGGCTTATGGCTGGTGGTATTGCTTTAGGCATTAGTATGAAAAACACAGGGTTGGCCATGTGGTTGGTTTCCAGTATAAATTGGGAGGTTTTTCCTCAGGTGCTTCTGCTTTTAGTCTTTGGTTTTGTAGCATTATCCCTTTCAAATTTTTTATCAAACACTGTTACAGCCACTTTACTTATTCCGCTGGCTGTTAGTTTGGGTACATCAGGAGTTGGCGGGGAGGGTTTTAGCCTGATAATTACAAGCTTGGTAATTGGAGCCGCTTGCAATATGGCAATGCTTCTGCCCATATCCACACCGCCAAATGCCATTGCCATGAGTACTGGCTACATTAAAACTCCTGATATGGTAAAGGTGGGTATTATTATTGGCATGGTGGGTATTGTTGCTGCCTTAATCCTTTCGCAATTATACTGGCCATTAATTGTAAATTAAAAAACATTTGCTTTATGTCTGATATCTATATTGTTTGCGTTGAGGATGAGCCACAGGTTCTGGATGTTGTTGTTCGGGATTTGGAACCACTTGAAGATGTCTTTCCCATTGAGGTTGCAAATTCTGCAAAGGAGGCAAGGGAGCTTATTAAAGTGATTAAGGACGAAGGGAACAGGATTGGCCTTATACTTTGCGACCATATAATGCCTGGCGACAAGGGAGTTGATTTACTAGTTGAGATGCAGAATGATGAGTTTACGAAAAACACTCGAAAGGTACTGCTAACTGGTCAGGCAGGTTTGGACGATACGGTGGAGGCAGTTAACAATGCTCGCCTTAACCGATATATTTCAAAGCCATGGATACCGGAAAAACTTCTCGATGTTGCTATTGATGAGCTAACCAGCTACGTTATTGAGAATGAGAAGGAGTTGCTGCCATTCATGTCGGTTCTAAATCAGGAGCGTTTGCAGGAGGCCATTAGGGCGAAGGGATATATATAGTTTGCGTTTAGTGTCCAACAAAGTATTCAAAAGACACTTATTGATATTGCTTCGTCCTTAAGGGCTGGGGCTAATTTTTTTATATGGAAGTGGCCTTAGTCTGCCTGATGCCTGCCTGCCACAAAGGGCAGATAGGATACATATTGGTTGTATGAAGAGACCTTAGAATGTTATATTTATAATTTTTTGAAATATGCAAAACCCATACAAAAATTCCTTATTTGCCTTATTGATTCTTGTAGTTTCGTTGTTTACAACGTTTAATTATAATGTGAGTGCAAATTCAGTATCACCAGACAATACTAAGAAACCTTTTCAATCCCAAAACGATGATGAGGAAATAAGGGAGGTGTTAGTTAAAAGCATTAACGCTCAATACTCAGACCCTGAAAAATCTCTTGAGTATGCCCTAAAGGCTTTAAAATTAGCTCAAGAAACTAAAAACACACCATTTGAAACTCAGGCTTATCTCAGAATAGCGAATGTGAAAATTGATTATGGTAAGTATTCAGAAGCATGGGAAGATATCAATAAAGCAATTGAGATTGCTCAAAACATTGAAAGTAGAGTTCCTCTGGCAAATGCTTGGAGGGTGTTGGGAGTTTGGTACGATATGCAAGGCGATCTAACCAGTGCCCTAAGGAATTACCATAAAGCGCTTTCGATTTACCAAGAGATTGGTGATATTGCTGGTACTAGTTCCTGCTACAACAATATTGGAATTATGCACTACGAGTTGGAAGATTATGATAGCGCTATTGAGTTTTATCAAAAATCCATAGAAATTGATCTTGCCCAAAACAACAAGCGTAGCTTATCCAAAGGATACTGTAATATTGCTAATGTGTATATTAAGGTTGGGAAGCCAGATGTAGCACTTAATTATCTTACTAAGGCACAAGGAATTGACGAGTTGCTTGACGATAAGCAGGGCCTTGCTGCAACAAAACACAACATAGGACTTGCATACCTTCGAATGGATAAGCCTAACCATGCACTTCCCTACTTTAAAGAGTCGCTTAAAATCTGCGAAGAAATTAACGACCAATACAGAATTGTTACCAGATTAACTACAATTAGTGAAGTGTATTTAATTAATGGCAAAATTACTGAAGCTATCGAGGTGGCAAATAGAGGCTTAGATATTTCTCGTGAAATTGGTTCTCTCGGCCAACAGCCCTATATTCTTAATCATTTGATTGATGCTTACAAACATATTAGTGATTACAAAAAGGCTCTTGAAACGCAAAACATGCTGATTGCTGTAAACGATAGTCTATTTGATATAGAGAAGGCACGCGAGGTTACAAATATTCGAACCAATTACCAAGTAGAGCAAAAACAGCTCGAACTGGATAAGGCTAAAATGATTGCAACAAAGGATAGAACAATAAGAAATGTATTTGGGGTGGCGCTTGGATTATGTGTTATTCTAATATCTTTTATTCTACACGGATACATGAGCAAACAGAAAAAAAACCAAAGAATCAACGAACAGAACATTGCCCTTGAGCAGGCAAATGCCGAAATAATTGCACAACGCGATGAAGTGGAAGCTCAGCGCGACATGTTAGTTTCCCAGAAACAGAAACTCGAAGAGGCCAATATCCAAACCCAAGATAGTTTGCGATATGCCCAAAGCATCCAGGCCGCAATACTACCTTCTGAAAAAGTACTCCAGCAGATAAGTAGCAATTTTTTTGTGATGATGAAGCCATGCGAACTTGTAAGTGGTGACTTTTTTTGGGCAGCTGCATTTGATGATTACCAAGTTTTTGGTCTTGCCGATTGTACAGGACACGGGGTGCCAGGAGCATTTATGAGTATTTTGGGAATCACTGCTCTTAACGACATAGTTAACAAGCATCGGATTAGCAAGCCTTCAGATATTCTTAGTTATCTCAGGCAAAGTGTTATTGAGGCATTGGGTCAAAATGATTCTGAACAGCTTCATAAGGATGGAATGGACATAGCATTATGTGTGTTCAATGTAAAAACTCGGATGCTTCAATTTGCAGGAGCAGGTCTACCCCTTTGGTTTGTTACCAGTGAGAAGAATGCTGAATCTTTCAACTGCTCATCAAAAACCATAGCAGCTAATGGGTTGTCGCTTTGCGAGTTAAAAGGCGATAATATGCCCGTAGGCTATTCACCAGCTGTTAAACCATTCACCAATCATCAAATTGACCTCAATGGTAAAATTTTAACAATATACCTTGCAACCGATGGTTTCCCGGACCAGTTCGGTGGAATAAATCGAAAGAAGTATGGGGTCAAGCGTTTTAAGGAGTTTATTGTTAGTACTAACAATGTATCAATGACCAAACAGAAAGAATTGTTTGAGAGGGAGTTCGAAATATGGAAAGGCAATAGTTATCAAATAGACGATACCACTATCGTTGGCCTTAAATTATAAAAAAAAACATGAAACCTCACAAAAAATCTCATAACCCCAAGGTAATCAAAGAAGCTGCCCGGGCGCTCTACGATAAGAACACCTTCGTTCACAATATCAATCAGCTTATTCCCGATTCAACCCTGCTAAAAGAGCTGCTGGTTACTTTTGAGCCAAACGATGTGCTGCTGGAGGAGGGGCAAAAGAATGAGCATCTATATGTTATTTTAAGCGGAGAGGTTGCTCAGCAGAAGGAGGGTGAGGGTGTTACTGCTGATATTGGATTGCTTGGTCCCGGTGATTTTTGCGGGTTGCTCTCATTCCAAACGGGCGAGCCAATCTTCTTATCTATAAAAGCGCATTCAAAGGTAACTGCATTGGCTTTCAATCATGGAAGTTTCGATACTTTTCTAAACAGATACCCTGAAATTAGTCGAACGCTGCAAGGACTAATCTTCTCAAACCTTGCTGAGCGATACCGAAGCGTGGTAGGGCTTCATCTTGAAGTGGCTCATCTTACCAAGGAGCTTGAGCAGGAGCGAAATCAGCTGCAGAAAACTATCCGCGAGCTGGAAAGTACCCGTAATGCCCTTATTTCGCAGGAGAAGATGGCAACGCTGGGCGAACTTACCGCTGGGCTCGCTCACGAGATTAACAACCCCGCTTCTGCACTGCTTAGGTCGGTTGATTACCTAACAACCAACCTACCCTTAATAATTGGTAAGCTATCGGCTAATGCCGATGTTGGGCTCGTGCGTTTAATGATTGAATCGGGACTAAAACGAAGGTATGCTGATTCAACCGAGAAGAGAGCCCGCATGAAGCAGCTGGGTCAAGATTATCCACATTTAAAACGTAGTGCGTTAAGGGTTATATCAGAGATGAATAGTAGCGTAGTTGAAAACATTAACACCTTTTTATCAAAGGAGAGTAAGGGAGATACGTTGCAGCTTCTGCTTGATGCTTACCAGTCGGGCGTGTTTTTGAATAGTATTCGTTTATCTACCAGTAGGATAGAATTCTTGGTAAAAAGTCTTAAAAGCTATAGCAGACAGCCCGGTAAAATGCCCGAGATGGCTGATATTCGAGAAGGGATTCATGAAACGCTGCATATTTTGGGTCATCGTTTAAAGGATATAAGGGTGCATCTCGATTTGCAGGATATACCACCCGTTAGCTGTTTTGTTGGCGAGCTGAATCAGGTGTGGACCAATCTTATTATTAACGCTTGCGATGCCATGGAGGATAATGGTGATGTTTACATATCATGTGGTACATCATCAGAGGGGAATGCTGTTTGGGTTAAGATTGCCGATTCGGGCCCTGGAATACCTGACAATCTTAAAAAGAAAATATTTGCTCCCAGCTTTACAACAAAGGCTGCTGGTGGTGAGTTTGGATTGGGGATTGGATTGCCAATATCCAAGGGCATTATTGAGAAGCATCAGGGAGCAATTTCGGTTACCAATCGTGATGGTGGAGGGGCGGAGTTTGTTATAAGCCTCCCTTTGGGAAGAGAATAGCAAACCGCATCCATAACCTAGTTCTTATTCTGTAAAAAAGTATATCTCCGCAAGGTTTCTTACTGAAAAATCGGCATAAAATGCCCACGGAAGGTAAAGCCTATAATGCCCTTTGCTTTTATAATCGGGTGGTATTGCAAGTATCGGTTCAGCTTGGTCAGCGCGGTTTAACAATTCGCTTACGCTTAGAATGTTTCTAAATCCGTCCTTTCCAACAACAAGTGCTAATCCTTTACGCATCCAGCTAAATTCGTTCTCCTTAAAACCTTGCCAAACTATTGGTGCTAATGGGTAACCGGTAAATGTTGGCGTGTCGTGATAACCCATGCCCATGCCATAAAATACCGATTTGTAGGTTACTTTACAATCGCTTTTATACTTAGAGTCAACTACTGTTAAAAGGTTGTCGTTTAGTGTAATGTTAACCTGTGGGCTGTATGGGTTCTCAAGTTCCCTATCAATAGGAAGGTGCTTCTTGTCGAACGATCTAAGAGTTATTTTTGTTGGGTTCTCCATCTGCCTGAATGCATATAGGTCGGTAGCTGCAACAATCTTCCATATTTCATCCTTGGGGTAATCAACCTCACGCTTGTAGGGCTGAATGCTTGCCTGCTCGGTGGCAATTATAATTTGATGGGGTATTTGCGTTAAGTATATCTCAGCCCACGAGAAAACTACCTTATCACCCTTGTCGTTCTCAATGATAATGTAAGCATCGGTGTCGGGCACAAACTCTGCAGCGTTCTTCTTCTCAAGGAAGAATGGGTTAAGAATATCGAATAGTGAATAACCGCGGTAACGATATGCTCCTACAAAATCAATCTTGCCCGAATCGTTTGGCACTCCCTCTTTGTAAAACACTTCACGTTTGTATAGTTTTCGGAGATTTACTTTCCCCGGATTTTTTACTTCGCCATCAATCCATAGTTCTCCTGTTTTAAGATTGGTCTCTTTGGTGCGGTGGTAAAAACTGTTACCATTGGCATCATAGCCACGTGTTGCTCCCGAAATGGCATCGGGAATCAGATTGCAGGAATGTGCAGTTACTGCTATAGTCAAAAAAATTATAATGTATTTAAATCTCATCTTATATGTGTTATTAGTAATTTGATTGATTGGAAGATTGGGAGGTTTTCGCGTAGATTTTTCGCCTAATGCCGACTATCAAATCAATCACCTAATCCTATTATTATAGCTTTGCCCTTATCCCCATCATAATAAATCTTCCTGGACCAACAGACAGGTTACTTTCGTAATACTTTTTGTCTAGTATGTTTTGAATGCTAAGCGAAACATCTACATGTTTGTAAATCTCTTTTGAAATTTTAAAATCAATAGTAAATCTAGCGGGCAGCTGGTTGCTTAGCACCCAATCGTCGTATGCGTTCTGATCGTTAATATACATTTTCCCGGTGTAACGCGATGTTAAGCTTGCATCGAAATACTGTGTGCGAACAAATGTGCCTGCTACAAATGAGTGCATAGGCACATCGGTAAGATACCTGCCTGTAAGGTCAAAATCATCGGGGTCAATGGGTTTGTAGTCGCTAATTTTTGATGATGCGTAGGCATATCCTCCAAAAACGGAAAGATAGCGCAATGGGCTGGCAGAAAAATCGGTTTCAAAACCCTTTATATCTACTTCGGAAATGTTAGCGCGAATCATAATTGGCCTTGGGCCAAAACTCATTTCTATGGTTTCGCCGGTTGAAACGTAGTATAAGAAATCGCTACCCAAAGAGTAGAATGCGCTACCAGACACCCTAAGCCATTTGGCTGGTTTGTAATCTCCTCCTATTTCAAAATTGTCAAGATACTCGGGTGTTAAGTTTGGATTTGCCACCTTGAAACCTCCGCGTACTCGCCCCGAACGGCATAGATCATCGAGAACCGATGGGCGAAACCCCCTACTGTAGCTAGCGTAGATGCGGTAAGTGTTATTGGGTTTATACTGAACTGATAGCCTTGGGCTAAAAGCACCCCAGGAAACATCCTCCTGATCGCTAAACTGGTACTCTTTCATAAAGTCCGTTTCTAATGAGGGGGAGTGGATAATAAATTCACCATCGTAAAAACGTGCAATGTCGTAGCGTAGCCCCGCTGTAAACCTCAACTTATTATCTAGAAGCGATATCTCATCCTGAATGTAAAATCCTGCAAAATCCATATTACCCTTGTTATCAACCTGGTCGGTTGAGGTGTAGTACACATCCGATGCATCAACCTCGCCTAAACGAACATCGATGCCACCTGTTATGGAGTGGTTATTGTATTTGTAGTTGGCACTTGTAAGCAGCCCGTAGTCGCTTCTTTCCGATAGCACATCGTACCAGGTGTAGTCGTCGCGAACCCACTCGCTAAGGCGCTTATAGAATTCTCGTTGGAAGAATGCGGATGCGGTCCATTTTATCCCTCCAGCAGTCCCCTTGAATACAGAACGTAGCTGGTAAGTATCATATTCACGAAGATTACCCAGGGGCTGATGAACCTGCTCGCCTGTTGTTCGTACGTCATCAAAAAGAGTAAAATCTACCTCGGCTGAGAATTTCTCGCCACCATCATAACCCGTTTTAAAATGGAGCACCTTCTCCTCAAAGGTAGATTCAGTGATGTAAGGGTTTGCCTGTTGCTCCGCGTACGATTGGGTAATGTAACCGTCGCTGTCTCTAAACAACCCGTTGGCAGCCCAGTAAAAACCATTATCAAGCTTACCTGCAAACTTGGCATTAATTCCTTTTGTGTTGTAAGTTCCGTAGCTTGCGGAAAGGCTACCTTCAATGGTCTTTGTGGGTTGTTTATTCACAATGTTGATAATTCCACCCATTGCGTTTCCCCCGTATAGCGCCGAACCAGGACCTTTTACTACTTCAATGTGTTCTATCTCACCTGTTGATATTAAGTTCCAGTTTACAGAGCCGCCATCGGCTTTATTAACTGGTATTCCATTAACCAGCACAAGGGTACGTGCTTGCTCTTTACCACTAACACCACGCATTGAAACGGTAGAGCGGAATGAGAATAGGCCGTATGAACGACCCGTGTGAACTCCTGGCAGGAGGGCAAGCAACTCATCGGTGCTTTGGTACGATGATAGAGAAACCTTCTCGGGGGTTATTATTTCAACCCTTCCGGGTATATCGCTTATCTTTGTTTCGGTTCGTGTGGCAGAGACAACCACCTCATCGAGATATACATCGTCTTCCGAAAGAATTATTTCTAACGTTTTGGTTTGGTCACTTTCAACTTTAACTGTTTTATTCTGCTTTACATACCCAATGGCCGATATGGTTACCTTGTACTCTCCTTCTGATAAATCTTTAAACGCAAAGTGACCATTGTCATCGCTAGCAACTACACGCCTACCTATACTAACATGTGCACCTGCTAATGGCTCGTCCTGAATTTTATCTTTGATAAAACCTTCAATTGTACCTTGTGAAAAGACAAGGGTTATTTGACTTATTATTATAGTTGCAGTAAGTAATAGTCTCATATTATAAGCTAAGTAATCTGTTCTCTAATCAATTTCTGCTATTCCTGAATTTTTACATCAACTTCCATGTAACCTTCTGAAGTTTCATTGGCATGAATAATTCGTATTAGCCCGTACTTACCCTCATGTGTTTTGAAAGGAACAATTTTGCCAGTAAAGCAGTACTTGCAATTACCACTTACGCTCTGAGGGCTATAAGAATTAATCAGGAGGCTATCGTTTGTAGCTGCTTCAAATTCGTCAGGGTCAACAAGGTCGTTATCAACTGCATTGTAATCATACATGGTTGATTTTTTATCTGGCCAATCCGCTATGCTTGGGTAATGCTCCGTAACGGAGCTGTAGTTAGGGCAGCTTAAAGTTGGCGACATAATGCCTCCTGTTAGGTAAACAAAGCCGAGAAGATCCACGGTAGATTCGTTGCCTGTAATGGTTTCGTTATTGTATGTTTCTCCGGTATTTAAATCTAAAAAGTGAGGGTATTCCGAATTATCCTGCATGCCAATTTTAATAGATGAGAAATGCTTGATTGGACCATAAGATGTACCCTCACCAAGATATACAGTGCGTGTTATATAGGCCGTATCGCGGTTGGCATTCATAACCATAAATACCCATTCCTCCTCTTCTTCAGATGATTTCACTGCTGTAATAGTGTGGGTATATTCTGTTTTTTCAATATACATACCAAGTTCAATCTCGGTTATTGTATCCTTTTCAGTAATCCTTTGTACCCTATAGTTTGTTAGGGGAGCGCTCCCTTTGGTAGCAGTAATTCTGAATTTAAGATTACCACCTATTGGTATATAATCGTTAGGTTGCGTAAAATCCCCATCTTGAAACTCAATCGTAGGAGGGGTGCTGTTTGTTTCTTCTTTCTCGCAAGAAATAATAAATGGAGATATAAATAGGATTATTAGTAGAATATTCCAACGCATAATTTTTGGGATTTCTTAAATTATTAACCCAAAAGGATGAATGCCCTTACAGGGTTAAGTGGGTAAATATTTTAAGTATCTATCTTGTTTTATACTCAAACTCAATCACTCCATCGTTACCAGGGATTACTTCTGTTACAATTAAGAGCCCAAAGGTGCCGTCCTCCGTTTTAAATGCAACAATATCATCAACCTCAAGCAAGCTAACAACCCTTCTGCCATCATCCTCGCTATAGGTGTCTTCAATTAATTGGTCACCATTAGTTAATGCGTCATATTCCTCTTTGGTTAAATCTTCAACCATATGGAAACGGGTACCCCTTTGTAACTCCCATTCACGAGGGTCAAGTGGGTTTGGTTCTGCTGCATCAATCTCGCTGAAAACACCCTTAACTTTTGAGTCTGGTCCTGCAAGCGCTGTTTCGTTTGTGTAGTCCTCCTCAACGTAGTAAAAACAGAATATGTCAACTTTATCCTGATTTTCATAAGCTTCTTGAAGGGTGTGGGTAGTTTTCTCTGAAACTGAGAAGAAACCTTTTTGGGTTTCATTATCCTGAGCTCCAAGTTTTACAATGTTCTTTTGAGGTTCTTGCTCCTCCTTCTTACAGTTTGTAACTCCAAATGCAATAAGCATGGTAAGTGCTGCAATGCTAAATTGTCTCATTTTCATTTTGTAGTATTTTTTTTGGTTAGATATTCAATATGCAAATAAATGCATAACGGGTGCAAAAGTATTTCAATTTTTCAGATTTCAAAAGAAAAATTGAAATGTTTTAAAAACGTTCGATTCCGAACACTCCTTGTTCCATATTGTACATAATGTTTTTATGTTTTATACCTAAAACATAAATGGAAAGTTATGTAATGTATTGATATGAAGTTGATAGTATTTTTTGGCATGTATTGTGATTAATTAGCGATAATAGAAACCAATAAAATTTATTATCATGATACGCATTCAGAATTTAAAGAAAGTATTCCGTACAGAGGAGGTTGAAACTACTGCCATTAATGATATCTCCATTGAAGTGAAGGATGGCGAGTTTGTTGCCATAATGGGCCCTTCGGGTTGTGGTAAGTCAACTTTGCTTAATATCTTGGGATTGCTGGATAATCCCAGCGATGGTAAGTTTGTTTTTGCCGATATTGATGTCACCAACTTTAGGGAGCGTCATCGCACCACTCTTCGCAAATCTAACATTGGCTTTGTTTTCCAGAGTTTTAACTTGATTGATGAGCTATCGGTTTATCAAAATGTAGAGTTACCTTTGGTTTATCAGAAGGTGCCAGCAGCCCAACGCAAGGAGATGGTTGAGAGTGCACTGGGACGTATGGGGATTTCCCACAGGCGTAATCATTTCCCTCAGCAACTATCAGGTGGTCAGCAGCAGCGCGTTGCCATTGCACGTGCAGTAGTTTCCAACCCTAAACTAATACTTGCCGATGAGCCAACCGGTAACCTCGACTCAAACAACGGTAAGGAGGTAATGACTTTGCTTACGGAGCTAAACAAGGAGGGTACAACCATAATTATGGTTACCCACTCGCAGTACGATGCCGAGCATGCTCACCGCATTATTAATTTACTTGACGGACAGGTTGTAAGCGAGAAGCAGATATCTCAAGGCAAACAAGCTAAAGAGGAGTTAGCTGAGGCTGTTTAATAAATG
>JBKHAH010000137.1:0-4975 GCA_046542995.1 Bacteroidales bacterium | reverse complement strand
GGATCGCAATGACGAGTTACGAATCTGCCATTGGTAGTTCAATATATAAATACATGATTACATGCGAGTTGCATAAATCTGTCATTGGTAGGTATGAAGAAGCGATCTCATTCATTTGAAATAGACTGCTTCTTCCTCGTTCCTCGTCATCGCAATGACGTTAGGATTAAAAAGTTGTCACGAGGGGCGAGACAGGTGTCCGAAGCAATCTCGTTAATAAAGATTTAGTTATATGCTTCTAAATTTCACCTACAAACTATTGCTTAGGAGTGTTGTGTTAATGATTACGAAAGTATCTCCATAATCTGCTCCTTACCAATTGCGCTTAGCGGATTGGCATTGTTCACAAAGTTTTCCGATAGTAAGAGTTTGCTCTCCTGTAGTCGCTGTATCTTTTCCTCAACTGTACCTACTGATATGAAACGATATACAAACACTTTCTTATCCTGACCAATCCGGTGAGCCCTTGCTATGGCCTGATTTTCAACTGCAGGATTCCACCAGGGGTCAAGCACCATAATATAGTCGGCTGCTGTAAGGTTCAATCCTACTCCCCCAGCTTTTATAGATATTAAGAATACTTGCGATGAGGGGTTGTTCTGAAAATCGTCAACCTTTTGCTGGCGGTTGGTTGTGGAGCCAGTAAGCATTTGGTAATCAATCTCGTTCCTGTTAAGAAACTTCTCAACTATCTTCAGATGCTTAACGAATGATGAGAAAACCAGAACCTTGTGGTTCTCCTGTATTAAGGTTTCAATAGTTCGGGTTATTTCTTCAAATTTCCCCGAATCGCACGCTGGGTAATCATCAAGCATTTTAGGATGATTGGCAATTTGCCTTAAACGGGTAAGCCCCCTAAGAATTGAAATGGCTGACTGGCTATAGCCTAAACCATCAATATTTTCAATAATCTGATTACGAATTATTGATTTTTCACTATCGTAAATTGCTTTCTGCTCTTCGGAAAGGTTGCAGAAAACTACCTGCTCGTTTAGTTCAGGAAGTTCAGGTGCTACCTCCTTCTTATCTCTTCGCAGTATAAAGGGGTTTACTATGCGTTTTAGCTGTTTTTGCACCTGCTCGTTGCCTTTCTCTATAGGAATTACAAATTCCTCCCTAAATGAGCGTAAGGAGCCCAGCATGCCCCTGTTAAGAAAGTTCAGGTGAGCCCAGAGGTCGATAAGTGAGTTCTCAATGGGCGTACCGCTTAGGGTAAGGTAATGCTTTGCTTTTAGGAGTAATGCCGAGCGGTAAACCTTACTTGTTGGGTTCTTTATGGTCTGACTTTCGTCCAGCACAACATAGTTGAACCTTACATCCTTAAGCATGTCAATATCATTCCTAAGAACGCCATAGGTTGTAAGAACAATGTTGTGATTCACTAATTTGGTTATTACCCTGGTGCGGTTTGGCCCTGTAAACTGGTAAACAGAAAGCCCGGGTGCAAATCGCCTAATCTCTCTTTGCCAGTTAAACAGCAACGATGTGGGAACAACCAGCAGGGAGGTGTGCCCCATTTGCGCAATTCCGTTTGTTGGTATATTTTGTTCCCCATTACTGTTTTTTTCGAGATTATGTAGTAGTACCGAAAGGGTTTGTACCGTTTTCCCCAGCCCCATATCGTCGGCAAGGCATCCTCCAATGCTGCAATCATTCAGAATCTGCATCCAGAGTAGTCCCAATTTCTGGTAATCTCTTAGTTGGGCCTTAAGCCCATTGGGGATGGCAACCTCATTGGCAACATTAACCTTTTCAAATCTTTTTAAAAGGTTTGCTGCATCGGAGCAGTCAACCTCCGCTTGCTGAATAAACCCAAACGATGAGCGGCTAAGAGCTAGTTTCTCCTTCTCAACCTTACCCACAATAAACAGCGGTTTATACTTGGCAAACCATTCCTCAGGAATAATAAACACTTTACCATCGGGCAGCACATACTCCCTGATACCTTTTATTATATTCTTTTTAAGCAGGATAAACGGGATTTCGTAATCGTCAAACTTAATTATTCCGTAAACATCAAACCAGTCGTTTTGCAGCTTGGCGTTTAAATCAATTGCCAGTTTTTTTAGGTAGAACTTAACTCCATGCACATTCTGTTCAATTAGTATTCCCTTTTTGCTAACGAGCTCCTCATTCTGATTAATCCACTCAATAAGGTTGTACTCAGATTCTGTACTTTTTGGCATATATTCAGAACCCTGCGTATTGATAAGGTTAAGTGATTTTATATCATCCTTAACCTTCTCTTCCCACTCAGCATCTCTGGAAAAGCGATAGAATGTGTAGCTGTCGTTTTCTATAAGGAGCCTTACCTCGTTCTGCGGAGCGTTATGGCTAAGGTACTGCCTGTTGTTGTATTTAAAGTAGAGAATGAGTCCCAACTCGCCATTCAACTTGGTTTCCAAAGAGAGGAGTGCTTCTGCCGTTGGTTCTTCTTCAATAATATTGAAGCCTTCAGCAACAACATGCTGATTTCTGACTGTATTTAGAACAAAGGACTCAAAATATTTCTTCTCAGTTGCTTTGGGTATGGATATGAAATCTTTGGTAAAGAAAGGTTTCAGTTTATTTGCGTCAATATTTTCAAAGCGCAGCAATTTGTTTTTAAGTAGGATAATACATGGGTTGTTACAAATAATTTGCGCATTCTTATTCTTTAGAGTAATAGTTTGGCCATTATGCGATGCTGAAAGTGAGTATTTTGTTTCGTCAGGAGTAACAGTAAATTTAAATGTTATTTTTCCGGAGTAGGGGTAAAGCCTAAGAAGATGGTCATGATAAAGATTACTGAAATTCTTCTCCTTCCTAAAAACTGGCACATTGTCAACAACTAGTAATTGGTACGTTTTAAAAATTCTACGTTGTAAATATGAGTAAACATAGTCACTAAAGGTTTTGTCGGTTTTAATCTGGTTAAAGAATTTTGCTGCAGTTATCTTACCCTTGCCGGTAACCTTTATAAGATTATTATCGCTTGTTTCATCAATAAGTTTAATAATTTCCTTACCATTTTTAGGAAGATATTGTTCCCACTTATCAATATTACTTAACAGTACATTATCTGCAACAGTATAAATGCCACCATCTTTGCTAAGGAGCTTAAGTATGTGTGCTGTAAAAATTGCACCTAATATCTTATGCTCTTGAATGGATACTGCAAAAAAAGTACCTTGAAAAACCTCGGTTTCAAAATCAGAATAGGACATGGATAAATATAGAAAATTGATTGAAAACTTTTTTTAACAACCTACAATTATAGGGCATTTATTTTACGTAAAAAAAAGAAAAATACAGCTGTTGTTTAAGCAAAAGGCTATTCGTTTTGTTGATAAAATTGTAGTACAATACTTTAAATTTGTATTAGCTTTTTAAATCAATCTTAGTAACTTTACAATTTAAATTAAAAAAAGATGACACACTTAAAGCAAGGAGATAAAGCGCCGCAATTCAATGGGAAAGACCATGATGGCAACCAGATAAGCCTTAACGATTTTAAGGGAAAAAAGGTAGTGCTATATTTCTATCCTAAGGATAGCACCCCGGGGTGTACCGCGCAGGCTTGCGACTTACGCGATAATTACGATATGCTACTAAGCAAAGGGTATGTGGTGATTGGCGTTAGCGCCGATACCGAAAAATCGCATCGGGAGTTTATTGAGAAGCATGAGCTGCCATTCCCTTTAATTGCCGATACTGATAAGGAAATTATTAAACTTTATGGAGTATGGGGCCCCAAGAAATTTATGGGTCGAACCTTCGATGGTATTCACCGTACAACCTTCATAATAAATGAGGAGGGTGTTATAGAGGAGATTATTGACAAGGTGAAAACCAAGGAGCATTCAAAGCAGATTGTTTAATCAGAATCTAATCACAAATATTTAACACACCAAAAATAATATGGATAACAAGAAAACAGCAGATAAAAAGCAGGATGTAAACAAGGAGAAGTTAAAAGCGTTGCAGCTTACCATGGATAAAATTGACAAGGACTATGGTAAGGGAACCTTAATGATGATGGGCGACAAGGCAATTGTTGATGTTCCAACCATCTCCAGCGGTTCCATCTCGCTAAACCAAGCACTTGGAGTAGGAGGCTACCCAAGAGGTAGGGTTATTGAGATATACGGTCCTGAGTCGTCGGGTAAAACTACCCTTGCCATTCATGCCATTGCCGAAGCACAGAAGAGCGGTGGGATTGCAGCGATTATTGATGCTGAGAATGCTTTTGACCGAACCTATGCAGAGAATCTGGGCGTTGATGTGGAAACCCTGCTTATTTCACAGCCCGATAATGGAGAGCAAGCACTTGAAATTGCCGACCACTTAATTCGGTCTGGTGCCATTGATATAGTAGTGATTGACTCGGTTGCTGCGCTAACACCAAAAGCTGAAATTGAGGGCGATATGGGCGATAACAAGCTGGGTCTCCAAGCTAGACTTATGTCGCAAGCACTAAGAAAACTTACATCAAATATTGCCCGCACTAACACTTGCTGTGTATTTATAAATCAGCTGCGCGAGAAGATAGGCGTTATGTTTGGTAATCCTGAAACCACCACAGGTGGTAATGCGCTAAAATTCTACTCTTCGGTTAGGTTGGATATTCGTAAAATTGGTCAGCTTAAAGATGGAGAGGACTCTACTGGCAACAGGGTAAGGGTGAAGGTTGTTAAGAATAAGGTTGCTCCCCCTTTCCGCAAAGCGGAATTCGATATTATTTTTGGCGAAGGAATCTCCTACACTGGTGAAATTATCGATCTAGGTGTTGATCACAACGTAATAAAGAAGAGCGGCTCGTGGTTTAGCTACGGCGAAACGAAACTTGGGCAGGGACGCGAGGCCGTTCGCAAACTTTTGTCAGACAACCCCGAACTATGTGAGGAGCTCCAGAGTAAGATTGTTGAGGCTATATCGGTCAAAAAGTAGGTAGTAAAAATTATGATTGTCCGTATATGCCTAAAGAATAAAACTA
>JBKHAH010000049.1:0-25246 GCA_046542995.1 Bacteroidales bacterium | reverse complement strand
TTTTCAGGAAATATTCTATCTAAAAAATTGGCTTGTGACGTTGCTTCCAATAATGATGCATAACTATATGTGAGGAATTTGATAAAATCTGCTTTGTATCTTCGCCTTCCATAGCCCTCCACAATAGCATCCTTTATACCTTGGCTAGAGCGACGAATTTGGTTTCCTACCTCAAATCTATCAGGGTGTTCAAGCAGAAGTGATTTTTTCCTTATTTTTAAAGCTAGTTCAAATGATATTTGATAAATCTCTAAATCTTTATAACTTTTCATTACTGTAAAAATATTTAAAGCCAATGTCGGATAGTCAACTGATAACTGATAACTGATAACCGACAACACTTTAACTTACTTTAATCGCTTCAAATTTACATCTCGAGTAGCAATCGCCACATTTAATACACAGATCCTGATGAATTGTATGTACCTGCTTTTTTTCTCCTGAAATGGCATTAACGGGGCATTTTATGGCACAAACTCTACAGCCTGTACAATTCTCTGGTATTATTTCGTATGTGAGCAGCTCCTTGCAATTGAGTGCAGGACATTTTTTGTCAACTATATGAGCCTCATACTCATTTCTGAAGTATTTAATTGTAGTTAGCACTGGGTTTGGCGCTGTTTGTCCTAAGCCACAAAGCGAACTATCCTTAATTTGATGGGCCAGCTCCTCAAGCTTCTCAATATCGCCCTCAGAGCCTTCGCCTTGCGTAATTCGGGTTAAGATTTCAAGCATACGCTTGGTTCCAATACGGCAGAATGTGCATTTACCGCACGATTCTTTTTGGGTAAAATCGAGAAAGAACCTTGCCACATCAACCATGCAGGTAGTTTCGTCCATAACCACCATGCCGCCTGAGCCCATAATTGCTCCGGTTGCATTAACCTGATCGTAATCAACCTCGGTGTCAATCAGATGCTTTGGAATGCAACCACCAGATGGACCTCCTAACTGTACTGCTTTAAACTCCTTGTTATCAGGTATTCCACCACCTAACTTGTAAATAATATCGCGGATAGTCATGCCCATGGGCACCTCTACCAGTCCGCCGTGATTTATCTTGCCCGCAAGGGCAAAAACCTTTGTTCCCTTGCTCTTTTCTGTTCCATACTTATTGAACGATTCGGCGCCGTTAAATACGATATATGGAATATTAGCAAAGGTTTCAACATTATTAATATTGGAAGGCTTTTGCCATAACCCCGATTCAGCAGGGAAAGGCGGACGTTTGCGTGGCATGCCCCGCTCACCCTCAATGGATGCAATTAGCGCGGTTTCCTCTCCGCAAACAAAAGCGCCAGCTCCTTCCTTTATGTAAATATCAAGATTAAAGCCATTGATTCCGCAGATGTTCTCGCCAAGAAAACCATTTCTTCGTGCTTGATCCAGAGCAATATTTAAACGCTTGATTGCCAATGGATATTCAGCGCGGCAATATATCACCCCATGGTTTGCTCCTATGGCGTATGCGCCAATAATCATTCCTTCTACTACAGAGTGAGGATCACCTTCAAGAAGAGAGCGGTCCATGAATGCACCGGGGTCTCCCTCATCGGCGTTGCAGATAATATACTTATCGTCCGATTGATTATTGCGGGCAAATCTCCATTTCAAACCTGTAGGGAATCCGCCTCCACCCCGGCCTCTAATGCCGGAATCGAGAATTGTTTGAATTACCTGTTCGGGAGATATTTTACTTTCAGCAATTTTCGTGATTGCGTTATATCCATCTCTGGCCTTATATTCATTCAGGTTTTCGGGATCAATGTAACCGCAATTGCGAAGAGCAATTTTAATCTGCCCTTCAAAAAAGATCTTGTCGGGTGTTTCAAACAGGTCGGTTTTAACTACATAATCTTTTATGGGGTTTAGCCCAACCACGTGATTTTGAATTATGTCCGTTACTTTATCTTCGGAAACATTACCGTAGGTGAAAGAGCCATTATCGTCAATAACCTCTACAAGGGGCTCGCGGAAGCACATGCCAACGCAGCTGGTTTTCTTCAATTCAAAGTCGAGCGAGTCGGCTTTTTGAAGGGCCAAAATTTTGTCGTACACTTTGCTGGCACCGGCGGCAATCCCGCAGCTACCTAGTCCGACTATTACTTTTGTTTTTGACATTGAATATGGTTTTTGAATGGAATACAGATGCCACGGATTATAGTGATTTGCGCTAATTTTCTTGCTGTGGTAATCCTTGAAAAATATTTGTTTTCTGCGTCCTATTTTACTCTAAGTCCTTTATCTTGATATCCTTAATAACCCTTACTGCACTGGCACCAGTTAGTTTACCGTAGGTTTCATCTCCAATCATCATAACAGGAGCAAGGGAGCAGCATCCCAAACAGGCAACCGATTCGAGCGTAAAGAGCTTATCGGGAGTAGTTTCTCCATCTTTTACTTTTAATGCTTCCTGCAAAGCCTCAGTTATTGTTTCGGCATTTTGAACATGACATGCGGTACCATGACATACCTTAATAATATGTTTTCCAGCGGGTTTAAGCCTAAACTGAGAATAGAATGTGGCAACACCATACATGTCGCTCAGGTTAAGCCCAGTATCGTCAGCAATTTTAATAAACGCTTCCTCAGGGATATATCCTAAAATTTTTTGTGTGCCTTGTAGCAAAGGGATTAAACTTCCTTTCTGTCCTTTATACTTCTTTATTAATGGTTCAAGTAATGATAGGTCAATATTATTATCAAGGTCTTCTTTTTCAACTGTTTGTTGAATTCTTTGAACACGCATGGACTGAGGTGTTTGTAAAGTTAGTTTTGTAATTATTGATTTCTTTCAAAAGTAATAAATATTCCATAGATATTTTGGAGCAGACGAGGACAATTGTAAATTAATAATTTTAAAATGGCCAGACCTTATATGAAAAGTCTGGCCATTGGATGAAAAAGCTTAATGGCCGTTAAGCTTTTTAAACTGCTCCTTGAGCAATCATTGAATCGGCAACTTTAACAAATCCACCAATATTGGCACCATCAACATAATTTATAAATCCATCCTCCTTAGTACCAAATTTTTGGCAAGTTTTATGAATGTTTTTCATGATAGTTTGAAGGCGGCTATCCACCTCGTCGCGAGTCCATGATAGTCGCATGGAGTTCTGCGTCATTTCCAATCCTGATGTTGCTACGCCACCTGCATTGGCTGCTTTCCCTGGGCCAAATAAGATTTTTGCATTTAAATAAACTTCTACAGCTTCGGGTGTAGAAGGCATGTTAGCACCTTCAGATACGCATAAACATCCGTTTTTCACGAGCGTTTTTGCCTCTTCCCCGTTTATTTCGTTTTCTGTTGCGCTAGGAAGAGCAACATCGCATTTTATACCCCATGGGCGTTCTCCAGGGAAGTAGTCGCATCCAAATTTTTCGGCATATTCGCTTATGCGACCACGCTTTTCGTTCTTAAGCCACATAACGTATTTAAGCTTTTCGTCATCAATTCCTTTGGGATCATATATAAATCCGCCCGAATCGGATAGGGTAACGCACTTGCCACCCAACTCGTTAACCTTTTCAATAGTGAATTGTGCCACATTGCCAGAACCTGAAACCGTTACTACCTTCCCTTTAAAGCTTTCGCCACGCGTTTTCATCATTTCCTCAGCGAAGTAAACATTTCCGTACCCTGTAGCTTCCGGTCTTATTAAAGAGCCACCCCAAAGAATGTTTTTCCCTGTAAGTACCCCTGTAAATTCATTCCTAATGCGCTTGTACTGTCCAAAAAGGTAACCAATTTCTCTACCTCCAACACCAATATCACCTGCAGGAACATCAGTATTTGGACCGATATGCCTGCAAAGTTCAGTCATAAAACTCTGACAAAAACGCATCACTTCCTTGTCACTTTTACCTTTAGGATCGAAATCGGAGCCACCTTTCCCGCCTCCTAATGGCAAGCTTGTCAAGCTGTTTTTAAAAACTTGCTCAAAAGCTAAAAATTTTAGTATCCCTAAATTTACTGTTGGGTGAAATCTTAGCCCTCCTTTATAGGGACCAATGGCGCTGTTCATCTCAATTCTAAAACCTCTGTTAACCTGAATAGTTCCTTTGTCGTCAATCCAAGGTATGCGGAATATCACCACTCTTTCTGGTTCGCATATTCTTTCTAGAATCCGTTCCTCAGAATATATGGGATTTTCTTCAATGTAAGGTACTATGCTCTCAATCACCTCTCTTACTGCTTGATGGTACTCTAGTTCTGAAGGGTTCTTGGCAACTATATATGCCATAAATTTGTTAACTTTTTCTTCTAGGGCTGGATTTTTCATAATTTTAATTTGTTAAGGTTAGTTTTGTAATAAAAACAGATTTATTTACTACTTGAGCTCAAGTTATTCAATATTGCCTTTGGTTCATTCGTTCTCCTTAAAAAACAGGTAATTACTTATCTTTTATATACGGGTTGCACTTAGTGCGGCTAAGTAAAACACGTAAATATTTTTTAGAGGATTGATGGTGTGAGAAAATGGGTGTATATTGGTTTTTTAAGTGTTAATACATTTGCCCCCTTTCTTTATGTGGTAAGCCTTTAATAAATTCAATATTTATGGGAAGCAGCACAACTTCACAAGAAGATTTTTATAAACTTTTGGCTGAGAGCAAAGAGCGACTTAAGGAGCTATCTGCAATTAACAGAACCACTTCCATAATAAAGGAGGGTAGGACAATTGAAGGTACACTAAGGCAAATTTGCCTTATTCTCCCAGATGCATGGCAATTTCCTAAATATACTGTAGCACGTATTAGGTATCAGAAGAATGAGTTCACCTCTGCAAGTTTTGAAGAGACCCCTTGGGTTCAAACGCAAGAATTTAAAACCATTGATGGAGAGAAAGGAACCATCGAAATTTTTTATACAAAGGAGTTTCCTGAGGAGTACGAGGGGCCATTCTTAAAGGAGGAGCGTGACCTGCTTCAGAATTTAAGTAATCTAATAGTTGGATACCTTAATGCAACGAAGGCAAAAGATCTGGTTAAAGAGGTTAAAATTCCCAGAAAGTCGTCGGAAGCAGATACACCACATTCAAGAAAAAAACTGCTTCAAAAGTTTATTAACCAGCATAACTTTGACAGGGATATTTACCATGACCTAATGCCTTTTAAAGTAAAAGAGATACTCCTAATTGCCAACCTTTACGATGCATATAATCTTGAGAAGGAGGATCGTGTTACAGATAATATTCTGGGCGAGTATTCAAAACTTAGTTTAACCAGCGTGCCTCGTATAACAGGTGTTTCATCACTTGATGAGGCATTGGAAAAGTTGGACGAGAAACATTTCAATCTGATTATAATTATGATGGGAGCAGATACAACAACTCCCCTTGAAATGAGTCGATTAATTAAAAGCGAATACAGTTATATTCCTCTCTACCTGCTTGTTAATAATTCTGCCGTTTTAAATGAGATGGAGAAGAATCCGTTTGCCATTGAGAATATTGATAAGATATTCGAATGGAATGGAGATCCCAAAATTTTCTTCTCCATGATAAAGTTATTGGAAGATAAAGTTAATCTTGAGAATGATACACGAATTGCGCTTACCAGGGTTATTCTTTTGGTTGAGGATTCCCCCGGATATTACTCACGCTACCTTCCTCTCTTGTATAGCAGCATTCTTGAACAAACTAAGAGAATTATTGATGATGTTAGCACAGATGATCTCTACAAAGTTCTTAGAATCAGAATTAGACCTAAAATTTTACTCACAGGAACCTACGAGGAAGCCATCGAGATTTTTACTCGTTACAAAGATTTTATGCTATGCGTAATTTCAGATGTGAAATTTTTCCATAAGGGGAAACTCGATGAGAATGCTGGCATTAATCTCATATCTGAGATACGTAAAACTCTACCTAACCTCCCAACCATTTTGCAATCGTACGAGCAGAGCAATGAGGAGAAGGTAAGGAAGCTAAACAGAATGGTTAATGGTGGTAAGCCAAATCCTTTCATGCAGGATTTAATGAACATAGCTTTCATTAATAAGAATTCTGACAGCTTAATGCAAGATCTGAAGAGTTTTATTAGCAACTACCTTGGTTTCGGCGATTTTGTGTTTAAAGATGCCATTGGTCAGCCAATTGTTACCGCAACCTCAATGGAAGAGTTTGAACGATGCCTTCATGAGGTGCCCGGGGAAAGTATCCTTTACCATGCCGAGAAGAATCACTTCTCATTATGGCTATCGGCCAGGGGGGAGATAAATGTTGCGCGCATTATACACCCTTCAAGCATTAATGATTTTTCTGGGCCTGAAGAAATACGCAGCTACCTGCTTAGTACACTTAAAAAGTACAGGCAGGAAAAGCGCAGAGGGAAAATTGTTGGTTTTGATACTGCCTGGGAGGTTGACTCTAGTAATATCGTTTCACTTGCCGAGGGTTCAGTAGGAGGTAAGGGGCGCGGTTTATCTTTTATCAATACCCTGCTTTACACTTTTGAAATTTCCCAGTACGTGCCAAATATTAACCTATATTGTCCCCGTACCTCAATTATTGGTGTGAATGAGTACGAGTGCTTTATGCATCGAAATGGATTGTATGATAAAGTATTCGCTGAAACGAATTATAGTAAGATTAAGGAGTATTTTCTTCAGGGTCAGCTATCTGAACAGCTTGTTTCCAGGCTCGAAAGGCTGCTCCAGATATATCACAGGCCATTGGCAATCCGCTCATCGGGGCTACTTGAAGATTCTCTTATGCAACCATTTGCTGGCATATTTGAAACTTACATTGTTCCAAATAACAACCCAGACCCCCAAGTTCGCCTTAAGGAAACCTTAGATGCAATAAAATTGGTATATGCATCAGTTTTTTCCGACACCGCTCGGAATTACATTAAAGCCGTAAATTTTAAAATTGAGGATGAGAAGATGGCTGTGATTATTCAGGAGGTGGTGGGGAACAAGTACGGTGATTACTATTATCCCCATATTAGCGGAGTGGCTCAGTCTTTTAATTACTATCCTTTTGGGCACATAAAACCAGAGGATGGGTTTGCTACCATGGCCTTAGGTTTAGGGAAATACGTAGTTGAAGGTGAAAAAGCTTTTCGGTTTTGTCCTAAGTATCCTACATTAATGAACTATACACCACAAGATTTGGTTAAGAACTCACAGACTGAATTCTTTGCCGTTGATTTAAAAAAGAAAGAGATTGACCTTCTCAAAGATGGTGATGAGGCAGGACTAACTCGTTTAGAACTTTTTGAAGCGGAATCTCACGGAACAATAAAACATTGCGCATCAGTATATAATCCTGAAAACAATACGTTATCTCCTGGTTTATCGCAACGTGGATCAAGGGTGCTTAACTTTGCCAATATACTAAAGTACAACTATATTCCTTTGGCTCAAACCATCGAAATTGTACTGGAGGTTGTGCAAGAAGCATTGGGGACACCGTGCGAAATTGAATTTGCCGTTGATCTTAATCGCGATGAGAACTATAGAGCCTCATTCTTTCTTCTTCAAATTAAGCCCATGGTTGGGAATACCCAAGAGTTTAAGATTTTACCTGAAAGCATAGATCATTCAAAGTTGCTATTGGTATCATACAACGGAATGGGAAATGGGCAGCTTAATAATATCACAGATATTGTTTATATTCGTCGTGAGAATTTCGACAAAACCATGACCCCCGGAATGGCTAAGGAAGTTGATGAGATTAATCAGAGGCTTATTGAAAAGGGGCGCAAGTATGTTCTTATTGGTCCTGGAAGATGGGGAACGCGTGATCGATGGATTGGGATACCAGTTACCTGGCCACAAATATCTAATGCAAAGGTAATTGTTGAAACCAGCTTCGATGATTTCCCTCTTGATACTTCGTCCGGCTCCCATTTCTTCCATAATGTAATCAGCATGAATGTTGGCTATTGTTCTGTTCAGGATGGCGATGTAAATTCAAAGATAGCCTGGGAAAAGCTTGATGAGTTTCCTGCCGAATACGAAACAAAATTCTTTAGGCACATACATTTTAAGGATGAGCTAACCATACAGATGGACGGTAAGAAAAGGATAGTACTTGTTACACAATAGATTTAATGTAACAGCTGGATTATAGTTACAATAGTATTAAAAAAGATCAAGGAGTAATGATTACTAATTCTTCCGATGTAAGTACAGGTAAATACTACTTTGCTGAAACAGCATTCGATTTGCTAATGAGGAGAAGGATCCTTAATGTGCTGTTAATTTGTAGCAAGTATGATGCTTTTTTGCTTGAGGAGGATGGAAGAATTGATGAGCAAATTTTTAATGAGTACGTAAATCTTAACCTAAGATACCCACCTAAGTTTTATCAGGTAACCTCTGCTGACGAAGCATTCTGTATCTTACAAGAAAAACCTATAGACCTGATAATTACGATGCTTAATGTTAAGGGGATGGACCCCTTTAACCTGTCTAAAAAGATAAAATCATCTTACCCAGAGAAACCCATTGTAGTGCTAACCCCATTCTCAAGAGAGGTGTCGCTTAAGCTTAGCAGGGAAGATTTAAGTGCAATAGATTATGTTTTCTCCTGGCTGGGGAACGCCCAAATAATGCTAGCCATAATAAAACTTATTGAGGATGGTATGAACGTTGAGCACGATGTGAATGTGGTGGGCGTTCAAGTAATTATGCTTGTTGAGGATTCCGTTAGGTACTATTCAGCATACCTGCCAAGCCTATACAGGATAATATTTATGCAGAGCAAGCAGTTTATGACCGAGGGGCTTAATGAGCATCAGAAGATGCTGCGTATGAGAGGACGCCCAAAAATTCTACTTGCTAAGAATTACGAGGATGCCCAAGAACTTTACGAGAAGTACAAGCATAACATGCTTGGCGTTATTACCGACATGACTTACCCTCATAATGGCGAAAAGGTTAAGAGGGCTGGTGTAAAGCTTATTGAAGCCATTAAGGCTGATAACCCATTTATGCCCATTCTCCTGCAATCATCCGATATTAATAACCAGCTTATTGCCAAGCAGCTAAAGGTTGGATTTATTCATAAGTATGCCAAAACCTTACCTGTTGAGTTGCAGGATTTTGTTATGAAGTACTTTGCCTTTGGCGATTTTGTATTTATTGAGCCGGAAACAGGAAAGGAGATTTTTAGAGCCAGCGATTTAAAATCGTTGCAGGAGCTTATTTTTCAAGTGCCAGATAAATCGTTGGAGTACCATATTGAGCGAAACCATTTTTCCAAATGGCTTACAGCGCGTGCACTATTCCCCATTGCCGATATTTTTAAATACATAACCCATGATGACTTTGAGAATTTGGATGATGTTAGAAGGTTTATTTTTGACACCATTGACCGTTACAGGCAAAGCAAAGGGCGAGGTATTATAGCCAAATTCTATAAGGACTCCTACGATGAGTATCAAATATTCTCTCGAATTGGCGATGGCTCGCTTGGAGGGAAGGGGAGAGGGTTGGCCTTTATTGATCAGGTGATAAAACGAAGCTACCTAATGCATCGGTTTGATGATGTTGTAGTTGCAATACCTCGAACCGTGGTTATTTGTACGGATGTTTTTGAAGAGTTTATGGAGAGCAACAACCTCTATCCAGTCGCCCTTTCTGATATCAGTAATGAGGAGATACTTAGGTACTTCCTTAACGCATCTTTACCCACAAGGATTCATGAGGACTTGTATGCATTTATTGCTATTGCAAGAAATCCATTGGCTATCAGATCATCAAGTTTGTTGGAGGATTCGCATTTTCAGCCTTTTGCTGGTATCTACTCAACATACATGGTGCCAAACGTGAAAGAGAGCGCAAGGCAGATGCTGGAACTTTTGAGCCAGGCAATAAAATGCGTGTATGCATCTGTTTACTATAAGGAGAGTAAAAGCTACATGGAGGTAACGCAGAATGTAATTACCGAAGAGCGTATGGCCGTCGTTTTGCAGGAGGTTACTGGCACTGCCTATAATGAGAGGTTCTATCCAAACCTTTCTGGCGTGGCTCGTTCTCTCAATTTCTACCCTATTGAGCCTGAAAAACCATCCGAGGGGATCGCTAACATTGCCTTGGGGCTAGGTAAGCATGTTGTTGAGGGCAAGCCTTCACTCCGTTTCTCACCCCGATATCCCAAAAAACTACTACAACTTTCTACACCTGAAATGGCCGTTAAAGAGACCCAAAAATCATTCTATGCTCTTGACCTTAGGCCTAGCAGTTTTGTTCCCTCAACCGATGATGGTATTAACCTGCTTGAACTTAATATTAAGGATGCCATTGAAGACGGAACCCTGAATGTTGCCGGCTCAACATTTGATATGGAGAATGAAAGAATCCAGGATGGTTATCATGGCAAGGGAATGCCAATTATAAGTTTTGCAAGCATTCTAAAACATAAGCAGTTTCCTCTCCCCGATATACTTGAGGATATTCTGGAGGTTGGTCAGCGTGAGATGAATAACCCTGTTGAAATTGAGTTTGCAGTTAATCTTAGTCCACCCAAGGGAAAGCCAAAGACCTTTAGCATGCTTCAGATAAGGCCAATCGTTCAGAATCGTGATATTATAAATACAGATATTGATTCTATTGCAAATGAAGACATGCTTTTGTATTCGCCATCGGCGCTTGGCAATGGAATATTAAAATCTATATGCGATATTGTTTATGTGAAATCCGAGTCTTTTGATCCTGCAAAAACGCATGATATCGCCAGGGAGCTCGACCAGATTAATGAGAAGTTAAGGAAAAATGATAAAAACTATATTCTAATAGGGCCTGGCCGTTGGGGGTCTTCTGATAGTTGGTTAGGCATACCCGTTAAATGGCCACAGATTTCAGCTGCAAAGGTAATTGTTGAGGCAGGGCAGGATAACTACAAGATTGATCCAAGCCAGGGAACTCATTTCTTTCAGAATCTGACATCATTCAGAGTAGGTTATATTACCGTTAATCCATACATGGAAGAGGGCTTTATTGACAATGATTACCTCAACTCTTTACCTGCTGAGTACGAATCTGAGATGTTAAAACATGTGGTGTTCAAAGAACCGCTGGAGGTAATTATAAATGGGCAGAAGAAAACTGCTGTTATTTTAAAGGAAGGGGTTCGTGTTACAGAAGAATAGGATAGTAGAAAGTGGAAACCTCGCTAAATCATTAGTTCGCTCTTCTTTATTCGATCGGTATTCTGCTAACGTTACCAGCCTTAATAGTTACAAGACGAGTCTTTTACCACTGACAGATTTTCTGTCCACATTACCTGCCAAATATCTCGTCAGGCAGGCCAAGTCCGCACAGCCGTAAAGTTTAAAATTTCAGGATGTAAACCTTGATTTTTTGCTGCTTTTTTATCAAGGAGTTCACTCCGAAAATCCCTTTTTAAGGTCATTCTGAGCGGAGTCGAAGAATGAATATTCTGAAATACAGCACATTTCGACTTCGCTCAATGTGACAATTCTAATGCTTTTTACTTTTCGGAGTGGACTCATCAAGAAAAAAGTAAAGGAAGAAGTTCCATTAGGTAGCGGTAGTTTTAATATGAAAACCAACTTCGTCCTTACTACGTGCTAATAACGAAGAGTTTGAATGAAACAATTCTATGCGATTGAATGAGACTGCTTCGTTCCCGATTGAAACCGGGACAGGCTATTCCTCCTCGCCTGCCTGCTCTGCGCTAGTCAGGCAGGCAGTGACGCGCGTATTTGTTTTTCATTCGTCACCTCATTATACCCAAAAAATCGGACACGCACTACTTAAGCTCACCTATCATAAAAAAGGGCGATGCTTGATAAGCTGCATCGCCCTTTTTTGTGTGTTTATTTCCTAATGCTAGAATTCAAAAATCTTGTCGCGGGAAACTTTCTCAACTGGACCAAATTTTTCTTCAATTTCTTCAAAATCAACAGCCTTCTCGTTACCAAGTATAACATATGTTTTGGGCTTATTCTTAATGTACTCCTCGTTAAATTTAATAGCATCGTCTAAGGTTAAGCTAGGAACCGTTTCGTAGTAAGTTTTGCGAATATCCTGCTCGTATCCCATGCGCTCTGCTGTAAGGTAGTTCCAAATAACGCTCATTTTTGTGATACGCTCGTTACGAATACCGCTAAGAATTGATTCCTTAGCAAGTTTAAACGAGTTTTCTGATACTGGCATATCGTTATACAGCTCATTGAAAGCAGAGAATGCCTCCACAACCTTGTCGTTTTGGGTTGCAATAAAACCAGTATTCATAAATGGTTTATGGGGCTTGTTTGGCGTTCTATAAACTGAGTAAGCGGTGTATGCTAAACCACGCTTTTCACGTAGTTCCTGAAAAACAATAGCACTCATACCCATACCAAAGTACTCGTTAAACATTCTTGCTTTTGGAAGAAGCTCAAAGTCGTAGTCAACTCCCCGGCTTACAAGCTGTAAGTACGATTGGTTCGCATCGTAGTGAGAGAAAACTACCCTGTTTTCCGTTGTCTCTTTCTCCTTAAAGTTATATGATACAGGAGGATCTTTGACTGTTTCAGGTACTAGATGAACATTTTCAACCATCTCCTTGACCTGTTCGGGTGAAGATGTTCCGTAGTATAGTATTTTGTGAGAATAGTTAGATAGGTCCTTGATTTTTGCAGTTAGCTCTTCGGGCTTAAGCTTCATAAGCTCAGACTCAGAAAGTTCATTGGTAAACGGAGAACTCTCACCATAGGTTGCGTAGTCAGCCAACCCGCTAAATACTGTCCGTTGGCTCTCCTTGTCGTTTTCTCTATCTTTAATAACATTTTGTATGTAGTAGGAAAATGCCTCCTCATTGGGCTGGCAGTCTGTCATAATTGACTCTAATAGTTCTACAGCTGCTTGTTGGTTCTCGCTTAACCCCGAAACGTAAACGTAGGTTTGGTCGCGGGAGGAGAAAACGCTGAAAGAGCAAGCCAGCTTGTAAAACTCTTGAGCAATCTCTTCAGGGGTGAACTCTGATGTACCAAGGAACTCAAGGTAGTTGGCGGCCAGATTAAGCATCTTATCGTTGTCGCTACCAAATGGGTAATAGTAAAACAAGCTGAAAGTCTCGTTCTCAACGTTATCCTTATGGATAATTTCCAGATTGGAAGTTGTTTTTAGCTTATTGATGTCATTTTCAAAATCTACAAATTCTGGTTCAATTTTGGGAGTTTCCTTTTCCTTAAATGCTTGAAAAAATTCTGATTCCTCATCGCGATTGATATGAATTGGAGTAATGGAAGGCTTTTCAACCAGCTCAACATCAGGGGGACCTTGCCTTTTATACACTATTGCGTAGTTATTTCCAAGGTACTCATTAGCAAATTCAACAACATCTTCTTTTGTGATCTTCTCAATCTTATCAGTATAGCTGATAGCATCTTCCCATGGAATATCGTTAATAAAGCTGTTTGACATCATCCATGCACGGCTCGAGTTGCTTTCAAGCCTTTTCAATTCATTAAGTTTAAGGTTGTTAATAGTTGCTTCAAGCATCCATTCGGGGAATTCTCCCTGTTTAAGTATCTCTACTTGCTCTAAAAGAATGTCCTTAACTTCCTCAAGGGTTTGGTTACCCTTATTCATGCCGTAAAGGTTAAGCATCGAGTAGTCTGCATTTTTGGAAGCATATGCGCCTGAGCGCAGCGTCTTTTGCTTAAGGTTAACGTTAAGGTCAATAAGGCCAGCTTTCCCGTTGGCAAGCATCATACTTGCAAGGTCGGCCATAAGTGCTTCGTGGCTATTTGCACCTTTAAATCTATAGCCTATACTTACCCGTTCAGCTTCAAGACCGACAACTTCTTTGGATATTGGCTCTTCAATTGGTTCTTCAGGCTCATAGGAGAATTCTGGTAGCTCTTTGGGCTTCATTTTACCAAAATGCTTATCAATTGTTGCTACAGCCTCATCGGGATCAAAATCTCCAGAAAGAACTATTGCCATGTTGTTAGGTACGTAGTATTGCTTAAAGAAATTTTTAATATTTATTATTGATGGATTCTTCAAGTGTTCAGCTTTGCCAAGGGTGGTTTGCTGACCATATGGATGGTTTGGGTAGAGTAAGCTGTTCATTGCTTCCCAAACTTTCCTTGAGTCCTGTGTTAGAGACATGTTCTTCTCTTCGTATACGGTTTCAAGTTCAGTGTGGAACAACCTGATTGTAGCGTCAGTAAACCTTTCGGCTTGAATAATGGCCCAATTCTCCAGCTGGTTGCTAGGAACATTCTCCATATAAACGGTAAAATCGTTTGAAGTACCTGCATTTGTACCCTTTGATCCGATATGGCTCATCAGCTTATCGTACTCATTAGGAATGGCAATTTTTGAGGCTTCGTAAGATACACTATCAATTGCCTTGTAAATAGAAGCTCTGATTTCGGGGTCTGTTTCGTTTCTGTGCTCCTCAAAGAGCCTTTCAATTTCATCTAGCATTGGTTTTTCCTGTTCCCAATCTAGCGTACCAATATTCGAGGTGCCTTTAAACATTAGGTGTTCAAAGTAGTGAGCAAGGCCTGTTGTTTCAGAGGGGTCGTGCTTGCTTCCTACTTTTACAGAAACCAGCGCTTGTATTCTTGGTTCATCTTTGTAAACGCTGGTGTAAACTTTTAAACCATTATCCAGTGTGTAAATTCTTGCATTTAGCGGATCGCCAGGAACGGTTTCATAGTCATACTTGTCACCACAGGATACAATTACACCTGCAAGAAGAGGTAGTAAAAGTAAAAAGAGATTAATTCTTAGGATTTTTTTCATTGAGTTGAAATTTAAAATTGATATTCGGGTTTTGTTATTTTGCCATAAAGGTAGTTAAGAGCAGATTAAGTACCAAAACTTTTTTTTGACAAACGGCACTTTTCTGTGGATAATTGATGTTTTTTATTATGTTTATAGTTGCAGACTATTATTTGGAGGGTTATTGGTAAGCGAACTTAGTTAATAATCATTCAAGAACTTCTTATTCCTCATCAAAATCCTCAAGTATTTTTTCTACCTCTTCCTCGGTTGCTTTGAGTTTGGCTTTACAGAATTTTATTAGCACGCTCACTCGCCCTACATCCTTGCTAAGGTTGTCAACATCAAGTTCGTTGCTCTCAATTTTCTCTATTATCTCCTCAATTTCTCTTATTGCCTCTGCGTAGGTTGGCTGTTTCTTCTTTCCCATAATAATATATTTACAGTTGTTATAATTTCAAGTTTTTGCCAGGTAGCGTAACGGTAAAGGTTGTTCCTTCACCTAGTTTACTTTTTGCTTTTATCCTTCCGTTGTTCTTCTCAACAAACTCTTTACATACAATTAATCCAAGCCCTGTTCCCGCCTCGTTGCTGGTTCCTTTAGTTGAGAAGCTGTCCTTAATTCTAAAAAGTTTGGCAAGGTTCTCCTGGCTGATGCCAACGCCAGAGTCGGATATGTTAATTATTACGTTATCATCGCTTGTTTTTGCTTCTAATCTAATACTTCCTTCTGGCTCAGTAAATTTTATGGCATTTGATACTAGGTTTCGGAAAACAGCTGTAATGCTATCGTAGTCTGCAATTATGTCAATATCATCTGCAATGAAACTTTGTATCTTAATTTTTTTACTATCTGCCTGAATATGTAACGTGCTAAGCACATCTCTCACAACATCATTTAGGTGCATTTTTTTTGGAGATATTTTTAACCTGCCGGTTTGGCTACGCGACCATTGCAGCAAGTTTTCAATTAGGTTAAGTAGTTTCCCGGACGATTCGTGAATAAGGTTCCCATATTCTGATACCTCTGTAGGGTTAAGATCCTTCGCTTGTTTTGCAAGCACTTCAGTTAAGCCAACTAATGCTGTAAATGGGCTACGCAAATCGTGCGCAATAATTGAGAATAGCTTGTCTTTTGTTTGCACGATCTTTTTTAACTCGTCCTCAGATTTCGCCAGCTTCTCGTTGGTTTCATTTAGGTTAATATTCTTTTTACGAATTATTATGTATCCGTAAATACTACCAATGGCCAAAACCATTATGAATATTGAAACTGTTGCAAAAAAATTTCTTTGCAATCTCTGCTGTTCCAACTGTATTGTTTTAAGTTGGCCCTCTGTACGAAGTGTTTGCACTTCGCCCTCAATCTTTCTAATTTCTTCTACCTTATCGTTCATCTCTAAATCAAGGCTGGCTTGCCATACTGCCTCCCTTTGGGTGGTTGTTATAAGGCTATCCCTTATTTTAATATGTTTACTGTAAAATTGAAGCGCCTCTTTAAATTGTTCCCTGTCCGTGTAGTAATCGTGGAGGGCCAGGTAGGTTAGCTCGCTCAGTTTGGCACTATTTGTTTTTTCAGAAATGGAAAGAGCGAGCTGAAGGTTTTCAAGAGCATCCGGATAGTTTTTAAGTTCAAGGTGAATCTCTCCAATTTTACGGATGCATAATCCTCTTCTCTCTAACTCAAAGTGTTTTGCATACAATGTGGATGCTTGCTGAAAGAAACTAAGTGCAGTATCCCATTGCTGTTCCTTGGTAGCTATGTTTCCGAGCTCATTGTATGTGTCAGCAATACGAACCTCGTCGTTAATCTCTTTTAATAATACCAGCGCATTGTTCAGACTTTCCTTCGCGTTAGGGTAGTTCTCCATATCGCTATGTGCTCTGGCTATGCTATGCAAGGCTTGCGAAATGGCTAGTTTATTACCCGTTCGTTTTCGTAACTCAAGGGCCTTTTCATAGCTCGCTAGTGCTCTTTGTGACTCATCAATATCGCGCAGGGAGTTACCATGATGTATATATATATAGGCCACACCCAATGGGTTCTGTTTTTCTGATGAGAGTTCAAGCGCTTGCTCAAGATACCTAAGTGCGTTCTGATGAGAACCTAACCTGCGGTACGTTAACCCAATGTTTGTGAGAGAACTTGCAATATCTGCCTCAATTTTGGTTTCTTGTCTAATTTTAAGAGATTTAAGATAGCTCATTAGGGCATCGGCAAGATCTCCTTTATCGGCATAAAGGTTTCCCAGCTGGTTATAAATTGACCCGATGCTTCTTGTGTTGGCTAACTTTTCTCTAATGTCAAGGGCTTGTTGAAGATTCTCAATGGCATTTCCAAAATCGTTAAGGCTTTTTTGTACTCTTGAAATATTCTCAAGGGTTGATGCTTTACTGGAAAGAAACTCCATCTGTGTGCGCATATCCAAACTTAGGTAGTAGTATTCAAGTGCCTGTGTGGTTTTTCCTTTGCGAACCGATAAGCTGCCTAAAAGGTTGTAAACGTCAGAAAGTTCATCAGGGTTATTCGAAGTGTTTGCTAGTGTAAGTGCTTCCATCAGGTTGCCTTCAGCCATATCGTACTGAGCCATATCTCTGTTGGTTAAGCTAATATTTTTTAGGGAGGATATTATACCAATGGTGTCGCTTGTTTGTCTGTATAATCCCAGTGCTTTTTTATAATGGTCTTTAGCTTGGTTAAACTGGCTATACCTAAAATGGGAGGTGCCAATGCCCATGTTGCATTCTGCCATTAGTTTATTCAATGAGTTTTTTCTTGCTTTCTTTAGGGCTTCCTTTTGAATTGATAATGCTTGGTCAATCTGCCCATTGTTTCGCAGGAATTGTGCGTGCGAAAGCTTTAGCATTATCTCTAATTGATCATCATTTTTAGATGATGCTTTTTTTATTGCTGTTTCGTAAAGGGCCGTTGCATTGCCAATTCTGTTTTGTTTTTGAAAAAGTTCAGCTTTTGTATATACTAGTTCTGGAATAACTTCTGTTGGTAGATTTTTTTTAGCTATGCTACTGGCAGAATCGACTAAGGCTGTTGCTGTGCTAATACGTTTCAGGTTTAAATTAGCTCTTGCTATTAGTACAAGGCTTTCCACTTCATTATGCCTGTCATTTTGTTCAACCGATAGCTTCAAAGCCTTTTCACCAAATATAATCGACTTCTCTGGGTTCTCAAACAGAAATTTACTCGCCTCATTTTTTGCCTGAATTACTAAGCTGTCATCCTGATTGGTCGCTTTAAGAACAGCATAATTTGATACAAGCACAATTGATAGAACAATGTATCTAAAATAATAATAAATCATATTTTATATTGAATATTTTGATGGTTATTAATGGCTTATAACTTTAACTAGAAAGATGAAGCTTATCTAAATATTTTTTAGCATACCTCACTAAATATATGTATTTAAAAATCATTTCATCTGCTTTTTACTTAATATTTTTTACATGGCTTATTACTTTCCCTTCAGCTAAGGTTGTTTCAAGAATATCGTTTGTGCTAACCTCACTATAACTCTTTATTGCTTTCCCTTTTACCCTTGTTATTGAAAATCCTCGTTTTAAAACTTCTAAGGGGTTAAGAGCATTTGCAGTTTTTTCTAAATAGGAAAGTTTACTAGCCTTCTGATTAATCTGTTTTACGGGCTGTATGGTTAACCATTTATCATATTGCTTTGCTGTTTCTTCTTTTCGTCTTACAAGATTTTGCGCCGCTCCTTTAACATTTTGCATGTAAAAATCGGTAATATTAAGCTTCGCTGATATGTTCTTTCGTATTGCCTCCTGCCCAATTAGTGCTGTTCGTTGTAGCATCATTCTTTCTTTATTTGTGCTTCTTGCAATTAGCGGCGCAAATCGATGTAGAATTTGCGAAATGGATTGATTGTTAGATGCGATTAACCTCTCAACGCCTGCTCTAAATTTATCTTTACAATCAAGTAGCCAGTTTTCAGCTTCATTAAAAATTTCAATAATAAATTCAGCAACGGCTGTAGGGGTTTTTAGGCTGGTGTGTGCAACAAGGTCGGATACTGATACATCCTTCTCGTGACCTATGCCGGTAACAATTGGTATAGGGAATTGCGCAATATGAGATGCAAGGAAGTACCCATCAAAGCAACCCAGGTCAATTTGCGAACCTCCTCCACGAATTATAACAACTATATCCCATGCCTTGGGGCTTTCGTAAACCATATCCAAGGCTTCAATAATTGACTCTTCCCCTCTGTCGCCCTGCATAATGGCAGGGAATAGTTCATGCTCAACGGAGTAACCCTCGGTATTCTTATCGATTTGATGAACAAAATCTTGATACCCTGCTGCGGTGGGCGAGGATATAATCGCAATTTTTTTGGGGAGTATGGGGAGATGCAGCGCTTTGTTCATCTCGTAAACACCGTCTGCAATAAGGGCGTTTATTGTATGCTGTTTCTGCTGCTCAATATCACCAATGGTAAAAGTGGGGTCAATATCTTTAATGTTAAGCGATAAGCCATAAACGGGGTGATAGGTAACATCGCAATTCACAAGCACCTTCATCCCCTCGCTTAAAGCTCTATTAGTTGAGGTTTCAAAAAATGGCTTAATCATTCTATAGGTCCACGACCAAATTATTGCCCTTGCTTTGGCTTTCGGTTTAGAACTATCCTCGTCTTTTTCGGCCAGCTCAAGGTAACAATGGCCTGCCCGGTTCTCTTTAAGCTCACTGATTTCAGCAACAACCCATTCGCTAAATGGAAAACTATTGTCTAATGCGGCCTTAATCTTTTTACTAAGTTCAAAAAGCGATAGCTTATTTCTAATACTCATATAAAAGTGTATGCACTATTTTTTTATCAAGATTTTTCTGTCCATAAACTCAACAATGTCACCGTCTCTAAGTTTAGCTCTTTTTCTGTGCTCCACTTTACCATTTAATAGAACCTGCTCATCTTCTACCAGTATTTGAGCTTCTCCGCCGCTTTGCGCAATTCGAGTTGTTTTTAGAAGTTGTATTAATGTAATGTAATCGCTCCTTAAATTAAATTCTTCCATAGTTTTCTGTTTAAAATAAAACCGCAATTTACTAAATAATCCCCATCATTTTTTCCGTTTATATACATTTCAATTTGTAGGTATAGCCATATACCAATAACAGTCAAATTCTCAGAGTTTAAATTTACCTAAACGCATAAATTGCGTTATATTTGTATTTTACTGTTATTTTGTGCAGTAAGTGGGGATACTCAAATGTTTTTTTGTATGCTTGCGTTAATGTTTATATGTAAAGTTCTGCCCACAATAGTAATATGTAAAAGTAATGTGGATTAATCAATAAGCCTCGCCATGAAAGTTTTTACGTGTAATCAAATTAAATCCATTGATGCTTACACAATAAAGCATGAGCCCATCCCTTCCGTTGATTTGATGGAGCGTGCAGCTAATTCTTTGCTTAAATGGATAGTAGCAAGATATTCTTCTAGAACTCCATTCTTCATCTTTTCAGGTCCTGGAAATAATGGGGGAGATGGTACCGCTCTTGCTCGACTTATGAGTGAAATTGGCTACAATGTAAAACTCTTTTTATTAGACGCAAAGAGCTACTCGCCTGATCATTCAACCAATATTACACGATTAGAAAAACAAGGTTACATCTTGCCCGTTTATATAAAGAATCTGAGCGATTTACCATCAATTCCTGCAAACTCAGTAATTATTGATTCACTATTTGGTTCAGGTTTAACAAGACCGCTCTCTGGTTTGGCTGTTAATATCGTTAAACATATTAATGCATCCAATGCTCATATAATAGCCGTCGATATTCCCTCAGGGCTTTTTGGCGAAGATAATCCTTTATCAAACAATAATCCTGTTGTTAGGGCGGAGGTTACTTTAACCTTGCAGTTTCCAAAATTGAGTTTCTTTTTTCCAGAGAACCATTGTTACGTTGGAACTTGGTTCGCTTTGGATATTGGGTTGCATCCTAAAGCTATAGATGAAACACCAACTCCCTATTTTTTTATTGAAAAGGAATTAGTAAGTAAACTTCGGAGGCATCCAAATAAATTCGACCATAAAGGAACAAAAGGGCGTTGTCTTATTATTTCTGGTAGCCAGGGAATGCTTGGTGCCGCTGTGCTTAATGCTAGCTCCTGCCTAAAGACCGGAGCGGGTCTTTTAACTGTTCATGTCCCAGGTTTAGGGCGGAATGTAATTCATCAGAGCGTTCCTGAAGCTTTGGTTCAGGCAGATGATAATGACACGTGTTTTACCAGTGTTTCAAACTTATCAAAATACTCAGCGGTAGCAGTTGGTTCAGGGTTGGGTCAGAATGATGAAACCATAAAAGGTTTCTCAGCTTTAATCACAGGGATTAAGAGCCCTTTAGTAGTTGATGCCGATGGGTTGAATATTCTTGCAAAATCACCAGAACTTCTTAATAAACTCCCTGAAGATACAATTATTACCCCTCATATAGGGGAATTTAAAAGGTTACTTGGCGAATCTAAAAATGGATACTATAGGTTGAAGTTGGCTATAGAAAAGGCTGTTCAATATAAAATTGTAATAGTGCTTAAAGGGGCACATACAAAAGTGGTTACACCAGAAGGATATGTATATATTAATAATACTGGGAACCCGGGTATGGCTACAGCAGGAGCGGGAGATGTTTTAACAGGAATGCTTGTTTCTTTACTTGGGCAAGGATATTCACCTGTCGATGCATCAATCCTAGGTGTTTACCTACATGGGTTGGCTGGCGATTTAGCAGCTCAGCAAATGGGTGAAGAATCCATTAACGCCACTGATATTATTGAAGGTATCGGTAAGGCATTTCGTGGTTTTTAAATGATGCTTACTGTGCTTGACAGATCATAACATTTAGTTTAGATATTAATCTAATCCATTTCATTTAATTATATTTGTGTTGTTTTTGTACGTTTTAAAAAGTATTACACTAAAATAAATTGTCAATATGAGAGATTTTAAAATAGTTTTATCAGCCCTGCTTATACTTGCTACAGTATCTTGCTCTAAACAAACAACTACTGTTTCACCTGTAAATCAGGTTTCTTCACTTTCACCTAAAGGAGTTGTATATGCATTACCCAAAACAATTTTCAATTTAAAGATTAATGTAACCCAAACTACAATTATTCCTGGCCCCTATGCAAAGTTTGCTCAAAAGTATTTAGGTATTAATGATGCTCCAACTGCTAGAGAGAGTTCTTGGGAGATTTCGGACATTTCATTAAATCCATACACAGAGCCCGACATGGATGCTTTATATGTAATTGAACCGGCATCTGATTTTTCAATTGATTATCTTACTTTAACCACCAAAGGGCTTATTATTCCAATTTCCAATGCAGATTTTTACGAGGTTAATCAGCAGCAGGCATCTAGTTTTTATAATGAGCAAATGACTGATTTCACAGATTTGTCTCCAACTCCGTTTATTGCTTCGCAGCGAACCACTCACTACTCCCGAGTTTTTCAAGATAGTACTTATGTTCGCGTTCCGGTTCACAAAAATGTAGTTGTTGAAAGGTCGCTTGAGGAGAAAGCCAAAGAGGCGGCCGATTTTATTTTCTCGTTAAGATCACGGCGTTTTGAGTTAATTTCGGGCGATGCTGATTTTCTTGTTGAGGGCAAGGCAGTTGAGACTGTTTTCAATGAGATAGCCAGGCTTGAAGAGGAATACCTGTCCCTTTTCATTGGGAAAAAGATTGTTAGAGAAAACACTCACAATCTTAACTATACGCCCAGCTCTGATCACGATAGCGCATCAATACTTTTTAGATTCTCTTCAAGTAGAGGAATACTCCCTTCCTCTGACCTTAGTGGCAGCCCTGTGCTTATATCGTTCACTAAGGATACAGATTGGAGCAGTGTAAACCTATTTAATCAGCTTTCTACAGAGAAAGATGAAATAAACCCCAGTTCAGTATATTATAGATTACCAGTACCTGCAATTATTAAAATTAACGATTCAAATAAAGAATACTTGTCGCAGAAGCATACCGTACTTCAATTTGGCCCAGTTGTTCGTATGCCTGCAAAGTTTATTACAGATATAGCGAATAAAATTATTTTTCCGAAGGAGGAGGAGTAGCTACTCTTCGTTTATACTCCCTTCAAACGAATTACTAAAGTCTTCCCACCCCGTTGTTTTATAATGATCCTCGCCAAAGAAAACGAGAATGGGCTCCATTTGCGATGGGGTCATGTACCCCGGAACTGCCGTTAAAAGCTGGCTGCTCTCATCCAGATATGCTACCGATGGGTATGACATTTTCCCCTGAAGGAGCGCTGCAGCCAGATCGTGAGGGCTTCTTCTTCCACTTCCTGACTTTTCAAACACCCTTCCTTGAAACTCAATCTTTTCATCTGTTTCAGCATTAAATTTCACAGGATAAAAGTTGTTGTTTAAATACTCAGCAATATCAGGGTGGCTAAATGTTTTTTCATCCATAACTTTACACCAGCTGCACCAGTCAGTGTACAAATCAATAAATATTTTTCTAGGCTCTTTCTTGTTAAGTTCTATCGCTTCCTCAAAAGTATACCAATTAACTACGCCTTCGCCTTGTTTTTGCGAGTGCGCATTGCATCCAATTAGAGCTAAACCTAGTAGTAAAAACAGTGTTTTCTTCATAACCAAATTAATAAATTTAATAAAATGTATAAATGCAAATATACATAAACATGAATAAAACCAATCTAATATCAAACAAACCTATCATTAAAATGTTGAAGTGTTAATACATTTATTATTGCAATACTGCATATATCAACAGGTTCATAATAGTATTAAAAAGGGTTAATACTTCATTCCCCTTATAATAAAAACACTATCTTTATGAGCATATTTTTATTAATTGATTAAATAGAATTAAGTTATGAGCAATCAAATTCTCAATTTAGAGCCAAAGGCTCTTTGGAAGCACTTTTACAGTTTAACCCAAATACCTCGTCCATCAAAGCATGAGCAGGCAGCTGTTGATTTTGTTGTTAAGTTTGGAGAGGAGCATGGTTTAGAAACCATTGTGGATGAAGTTGGCAATGTTGTTATTCGTAAGCCTGCTACTCCCGGAATGGAGAATCGTAAGGGTATTGTACTTCAGGGGCATCTTGATATAGTCCCTCAGAAGAATAGCGATAAGCAGCACGATTTTGAAAAGGACCCCATTGAAGCTTATGTTGATGGCGATTGGGTTACTGCCAACGGCACAACTCTTGGCGCTGATAATGGTATGGGCGTTGCTGCAGCACTTGCGGTATTAGAAGATAAGGATTTAGAGCATGGTCCCATCGAAGCCCTTTTTACAATTGACGAGGAAACAGGAATGGGAGGTGCTTTTGAGTTAAAATCCGGAATGCTAAAGGGTGATATTCTTTTAAACCTCGATTCTGAGGATGAAGGAGAACTGTATGTAGGATGCGCAGGAGGAGTTGATGCTAATATCGAAATACCATATAAAGAGGAACCTACGCCTGACGGATTAACCTTCGTTAAACTATCTGTAGTTGGTTTAAAAGGAGGCCATTCCGGCATGGATATTAGTTCTGGTAGAGCAAATTCCATTATATTGTTAAGTCGCTTTCTTAGGTTTGCCGACAAAGAGTTTGGAGTAAGAGTGTCAGATATGGATGGAGGAAGTTTAAAGAATGCCATTCCCAGAGAAGCCGAAGCCATAGTTGGTGTGCCAACCTCAAAACTTTCTGATTTTGAGAAAGCAGCTGCTGAGCATTTAAAAATATTTAAAGATGAATTTTCGCTTGTTGAACCTGATATCGATATAAAAATCGACAAGGTTGATGCTCCTAAAACAGTATTAAACAGCAAATCGCAATGGGGCGTAATCCGTGCAGTTTATGCTTGCCCTAATGGAGTTATCCGTATGAGCGATGCTATGCCGGGTCTGGTAGAGACATCAACAAACCTGGCCAGAATTTATTTAGCCGACGGTAAAATCCACCTTCAGGCCTTACTACGTAGTTCCGTTGATACTGCCAAGGATGCGCTTGCTGAAAGGATGGCTTCTGTTTTCGAGTTGGCAGGTGGCAAAGTTGAATTTGAGGGAGCTTATCCAGGTTGGAAACCCAACATGGAATCGCCAATCCTTAAGGTAATGAGCGACGTTTATAAAAAGAACTGGGGTAAAACACCTGAAATTAAAGCTATTCATGCAGGTCTTGAGTGTGGAATCCTTGGAGGAGTATATCCAAATCTCGACATGATTTCTTTTGGTCCAACTATTCGTTACCCGCATTCACCTGATGAGAAAGTCAAGATTGATACAGTTGATATGTTCTGGAAGTTTTTAGTTGAAGCGATTAAGAATGCACCAGAGAAATAGTTTTTTTGTTTCATACCTATATTTATAAAGAAGGCAGGGTCAAGCCTGCCTTCTCCATTTATACGGAACAGTGTTTCATTACTAATGATTTTTTTTAAATATAACCTTTAGGTTTTCAGCTATTTAATTATTTCCTCAAAAATAAATTAAAAAAAGGGTTAAAAATATTTGGAGAAGTGGGATGGTA
>JBKHAH010000136.1:0-5136 GCA_046542995.1 Bacteroidales bacterium | reverse complement strand
TTTACTACTGTTACTCTCAAATTTACAAATTGTTTCGCGCAAAAAGGCCGAACATCAATAATATATTTCATATTTTCCCATTCTTAAGCAGATAAAATTTAAGTATCATCAACAAATGTGAAACATCCTTCACTTCACCAAGTCGGTTAAAATACGAGCGGACACCTGTTAGCATCCGATTTCACGCTGAAGGTCGAAAGGGTCTTAGCGCCCTTCATCATCCAGATAGAACAGGAAATCTATCATTAGTAATACACATGTACTCAGCCCATAAAAATCTTCTCTTTAATGAAGAACTTTAGGAACACGAGAGTAATGACATATTTGGGTTAAAATTATGTGTAGTTAGAATGTTGCCCATAATCCATTTTTTTATAGTTTTGCCACAGCAAACTCTAATAAGCAAAAAACATGAAATTCATTGCAGAAATAAACGTGATGCCCCTGAAGGCACTCCTTGACCCTCAAGGCAAAGCGGTTGGTATGGTTATGCAGAACACTGGCTATACTGAAATATCGAATGTTAGGATTGGTAAGCATGTTAACCTTGAGATTGAAGCCGAAACGAAAGAGGCAGCCATGGAGAAGGTGAATGAGGTATGCTCAAAAGTGCTTTCAAATCCAATAATGGAAGGGTACGATTATAAACTAACAGAGATTGAGTAGGCTATTGGCCACTGTTAGGTTTTTTGCTCAACGATAATATTTCGGCCTGCTTACGGATTGATTCTTTGTGAACCAACCTGAGCAGGTCTTTTACGTAGCGCTCATCCAGCCCTTGCGTTTTCCCAAAACCAATTCTTGATTTAATCATTGCCTCCCATCTCCTGAGCTGTATAACAGCCACGTTATTATCTCTCTTGTACTCACCAATCTCCTTAACGATATCCATTCTTTGAGCAAGCAGCTCAAGCAGCTGCTGATCTAAGGAGTCAATCTTCTCCCTCAGCGTTTCAAGAATATCTATGAACTCGGTGCTGGTTGGCGACAGTTTTCGAAAAGTGAGCTGGTTAATTAACTCTCCTAATTCAGATGGAGTTACTTGCTGGAAGGCATCGCTTAAGGCTGTTTTAGGGTTTATGTGCGATTCAATCATCAGTCCGTCCATTGATAAATCGAGTGCCTTCTGCGATATTTCCTTTATCAACTTTGGATCTCCGGCAATATGACTTGGATCGCATATAACGGGGAGCTCGGGGAGCAAAGATTTAAGATCTATTGGGATTTCCCACTTAGGTAGATTCCTGTACTGCGAATTTTGAAAGGGCGAGAATCCTCTGTGAATAGCACCTAGCTTCTTAACCCCTGCTTTTGCAAAACGTTCTATGGAGCCTAGCCATAACTCAAGGTCGGGGTGTATGGGATTTTTTACCAATACAGGAATATCAACCCCTTTTAGTGCTGTTGCAAGCTGATCAGTGGAGAATGGGTTAGCCGATGTGCGAGCACCAACCCACAATATATCTATATCAAACTTTAGGGCTGCCTCAACATGTTGGGCTGTAGCAACCTCAACGGCAAGGCGAAGGCCCGTTTCCTTCTTTGCCTCAGCTAGCCATTCCAGAGCAGGCTTACCTACTCCCTGAAAAGAACCAGGGCGCGAGCGCGGTTTCCAAACTCCTGCTCTAAAAACATTTACCATTCCCAATTTGGCCAACTCTCGGACTGTTTCCATAACCTGTTCGTGACTCTCTGCACTACAGGGCCCGGCAATTATTAATGGCTTATCAGCATCCCAGTTAAACCATTGGGAAAGCGGAAGAATACTCATATCCTTTAAATGTTTTTGCAAAGGTAATAATTACTGATATAACATTATGTTTAGAATATAGTTGAATTGTTTTTGATATATTTATAGCCAATAAATGAAACAAGAATAAGCTTTGTACTTTAAAATAATAAATAGCCTAAAGGCTATAATTAGCAACAGGAAAAAAAAGAGAGTAGCAGCTATTGCTGCAATACTGCTAGCTCTTGTTATTTCTTTTTTTGCAATAAAAGAACCCGCCTTTACTGATCCCACTTCTACTGTTCTTGTTTCAAAAGACAACACCCTTTTGGCTGCAACCATTGCTTCCGATGAGCAGTACAGATTTCCACCCTCACTGGATATTCCTCAAAAATTCACCCGCTGTATAGTTGAGTTTGAAGATAGATACTTCTTTCAACATCCGGGAATCAACCCCTTTTCCATTGTAAGAGCAGCATGGAACAACATGAAAGCGAAAAGGGTTGTTCAAGGGGGAAGTACAATAACCATGCAGGTTATAAGGCTTTACCGAAAAGGGGAAGAACGCTCCCTTTTCGAGAAAATTATTGAGGCCATACTTGCTCTTCGCCTTGAGGCCACATCAAGCAAGAATAAAATCTTATCGATGTACTCTTCAAATGCTCCTTTTGGGGGCAATGTTGTGGGACTAAATGCAGCAGCCTGGCGCTACTATGGTCGGTCGCCCCATGAGTTAAGCTGGGCCGAGACCGCTTCGCTGGCTGTGCTTCCAAACTCACCTGCAATGGTACATCCGGGCAGAAACCCTGAGGTGCTCCGCGAAAAACGAGACAAACTACTTGGCAGACTGCATAAAAACGGAACAATTGATAGCATTACATACAGCCTTTCATTGCATGAACCTTTACCCAGCAAGCCAAGGCCCCTTCCATCCCTTACGCCACATCTTTTAACACGAACATCTGCAGAGGGCAAAGCAGGGCAGCTTATTTCAACCACCATCGATCCTCATCTTCAGCAACAGGTAAATGGTGTGCTTGAGCACCATCATTCGAGGTTATCAGGCAATCAGATACATAACGGTGCTATCCTTATATTAGATATTGAAACTAACAGCGCGTTGGCTTACGTTGGCAATACATCGGGTAAAAACAATGGCAATCAGGTTGATATAATTACATCGCCACGGAGCACGGGCAGCATCCTAAAGCCCTTCCTTTATGCAGCCATGCTGCATGACGGCTCAATTCTGCCACGCACCCTGGTTGCTGATATCCCTACGCAAATTGGAGGCTACTCGCCTAAAAACTTTCATCCTGAGTATGATGGCGCGGTACCTGCCTCTCGGGCTATTTCTCGCTCGCTCAATGTGCCCGCTGTAAGAATGCTTCAGCAATATGGCGTTGAAAAGTTCCACTTTATTCTAAACAAGCTGGGGCTTACCACAATAACAAGAGATCCCGATGATTTCGGACTTTCACTAATTCTTGGCGGTGCAGAGGCCACCCTGTGGGATTTAGCCGGAGTGTATGCCTCTATGGCACGAACCCTAAACAACTACCGATCCTTTCAAAGCAGATACAACTCAAACAACTATTCTCCCCCCAGCTTTACCCCAAAAGAAATTGAAGAACCAGTTTTGAAGGAGCACTCAACACTAAATGCATCGGCAATTTATTTTGCTTTTGAAGCAATGAAAGAGGTTGCACGCCCCGATGAGCTAGCAGGGTGGCAGTACTTCTCCTCATCGCGTTCTGTGGCATGGAAAACAGGCACCAGCTATGGTCATCGCGATGCGTGGGCTATAGGGCTTAACCCTAAGTATGTGGTAGCGGTTTGGGTTGGTAACGCAAGCGGCGAGGGAAGGCCAAACCTAACAGGAATTTCAGCAGCAGCACCTGTCCTATTCGATGTCTTTAGCCTGCTTCCTACTTCAAGCTGGTTTGAGCGGCCCATTGATGATATGGCAAGGGTACCCATTTGCCGCCATAGCGGACACCGGGCGCTAGAAGATTGCACACCCGTTGATACAATGTGGATTCCTTTAAAAGGACTTGAAACCGCTCCATGCCCATACCATATCTCCATACACCTGAATAAGGAGAAGACTCACAGGGTAACCGACAAATGCTTAAGCGTAGATGATATGGTGAAAGAATCGTGGTTTGTGCTACCACCTGCCATGGAGTGGTTTTACAAAAGTAAAAACCCGTTCTACCGCCAGCTACCGCCCTACAAAGAGGGTTGCCAACCTGAAACCTCTGCCAATCCTATGCAGCTAATTTACCCACGCATTGAGCAAGCCGAAATATTTATCCCTCGCGATTTAGACGGTAATTTAACCGAAGTAATTTTTGAAGTAGCACACAGGAATGATAATGCAACCATTTACTGGCACCTCAACGAAGAGTACATGGGCTTAACCCAATCGTTTCATAAGTTGGCACTTAGACCCAACGAGGGAAGCCACAAGCTTACGCTGGTTGATAATTATGGTAATTCAGTACAAACACAGTTTAAGGTTATTGAAAGATAGCGCTTCGTTAATCGTTGCCAGACAAAAGAAAAGAATGGTTTTGAGGTAAAAATTGCTTTAATTATACCTAAATTTGTTACCAATTACTTGATTTATAAAGTTAGCATTCGAAAAAGATAATTAACATGCTTAAAGGGAAAACCGTTGCTGTTGTTGTACCTGCCTATAATGAAGAGAAGCAAATTGGGATGGTAATTGAAACCATGCCAAGTTTTGTTGATAGAATTATTATTGTTAACGATAATTCAACTGACAATACTGAGGCAGCCGTAAAAGCATTTTTCACAACAGATCATAACAACAGTCAAACCGTTCTTGAAAAGAAAAAAAAGGTTGAGACAACCTTCTACAATCAGGCAGATGTCCTGCTTGATGAGATTAACTCAAAAGAACTAGACTTTTTTACACCATCAAAAATTATCAACAGCAATCCTGAGAAGGATAGAATCATTCTTATAACAAATATAAAGAATGCAGGCGTTGGGGGTGGTATTGCCCGTGGTTACAAATGGTGCAAAGATCATGACATTGACTGCACCGCTGTAATGGCAGGTGACGGTCAAATGGATCCGAATGAACTAGAGAGCATCTGTTCACCTATATTGAATGAAGATATTGACTATGTTAAGGGGAATCGGCTTATTCACAGAAGCGCAAGCTTGCTTATACCTAAAGTAAGGTACTTTGGCAACTCCATACTTTCGCTTGTAACCAAAATAGCTTCGGGCTACTGGCGAATTTCCGACACGCAAACAGGTTACACTGCCATATCGCTGGATGCGCTAAAATCAATAAAACTATATGAGATTTACAAAAGGTACGGAATGCCCAACGATATGCTGGTTAAGCTAAATATAAACTACTGTACAAT
>JBKHAH010000048.1:0-25615 GCA_046542995.1 Bacteroidales bacterium | reverse complement strand
TATAACAATACAAATATAGCAGAATAAAAAAGTTTTAAATGAAGCAAATTCTAGTAATTTTGTTATAGTTTAAAATCTAATATGCAAATAATGAAATTTGATAATAATAAAATAACGTGTAGTGATGAATATTGTTGTTACAGGGGCATCCAGAGGAATTGGATTTGAGTTAGCAAAGCAATTCGCCAAGATTGGCAATCATAATATTTTTGCCATATCGAGAAATTCCGAGCGATTAAACGAACTTAAAAGTGCCTGCATAAGAGAAAATGTTGAGGCACATCTTTACCCCATTCCGTTTGACTTAACAAGCGACAACCATTTTGAGGAGGTTTTACTCAAAAAGTTTACCGAGTTCACCCCAACCATTGACATTCTTATTAACAATGCAGGGTATTTGGCAAACTCAGAGTTTGAAAAACTTAGTAATAATGATTTACTTCAAATGACCCAAGTAAACTTTACTGCTCCCGCCAAACTAATTAAAACGCTCCTGCCGCTAATGAAGAAGGGAAGTCATGTGGTTAATATTGGTAGCATGGGTGGATTTCAAGGAAGCGTTAAGTTTCCCGGCCTATCAGTTTACTCAGCAACAAAAGCAGCTTTGGCAAGCCTTACAGAGTGTTTAGCTGAGGAGTATAAGGAATCAGGCATTTCTTTCAACTGCCTTACGCTAGGTGCCGTTAATACGGAGATGCTCTCCCAGGCTTTCCCAAATATGTATGCCCCTCTTAATGCAGATGAGATGGCTAGTTTTATTGTAGATTTTGCGCTGAATGGAAATAAGTTTTTTAATGGTAAAATCATCCCTGTATCAACATCAACACCCTAGCTTTGGTACTGTTTTTGCTGATTCCTTTACATCAACATAAAATTATGATTTTTCTTAAACGGTTTATCCTTTTAGCAACTATTGCTGTTTCATTTAGCCTCTCTGGATTTTGTCAAACCAGCAGGAATTACAACAAGCAACTTCTCGACAAGATAAACCTTGAACTTTTAACACAAGCTGATTCTGGAAACCTCGAAAAAGTATTGGGCTTAATAGAAGTTGGTGGAAACCCCAATGCTCTATCGTGGGATGGTGTATCGGCCTTGATGTACGCCTCGCAGAATGGGCACTATAAAGTGGCGCGAGAGCTAATTGCATACGGTGCTAAACTTAACACAAGAACCCCTTATGACTATACTGCTCTGCATTACGCTACAATACACAACAACGATAGTATTGCTGAACTTCTAATATTGAATGGAGCCGAAGTAAATCCGCAGAACTACTTGGGGATAACGCCCCTTCACTACGCTAGCGCCTACGGATATCCATTTTTAACCGATTTACTAGTTTATTACGGTGCCGAAATTGATAAGCAAGACAAATATGGAAACACACCACTGCTAAGCGCTGTTTACTCTGGGGCATTAACATCTACAGAAATCCTTTTAGAAGCATGGGCAGATGTTAATATTGCCGACAATAACGGATATACACCCTTAATGGTTGCATCGCAATTTAACGATACCACGACCATTCAGCTCTTAATTGACTACGGAGCCGATATTTACCAGAGAAATGATAAAGGAGCCACAGCCCTTGCCCTTGCCTTGGAGGTTCAAGCAGAGGAGGCAGCTTATCAAATACTAAAAAACAGGGTTCCAAAGGAAGAATTACATGAGCAACGTAGCTATGCCGATTTGGCTAAACAAAAAGGCCTTAACGCAGCATATATTGTTTTATCAGAACTGGGAAGCCCTACCTTAAGAACAGTTAGAATAGATGCCCTAACCTACTCAGGAGGAGCAACATTCAATGGTAACGATTTTTATTTTTCAGGAAATATAACAGCTGAGGTAAATAAGCTTGGACTATATTTAGATGTTGGATTAAGCACCAGGCCCTATTATAAGGCAACGGCTGTTGAGAAGGAGTTTGAAACATATCAGTTTTTTGAAAGAAGATCAATAGCCACCCTGGGAGCATCTAAAGAGTTTTTAACATGGTACAGGGCAGGTGGAAAGAATAGAGCCCTTACTTTTGGAATGATTTCAGGAGTCTCGTGGGGGCGATACAACTATCCTAATTATCAAGCTAAACCAAAAGTATATGGCATACTGAGTCCTATTTTAGGATACCATTTCAATAAAGATAATTTTCATTTTAGTATAGATGGATTCATACTTGACATGAACCATACCAAAAGAAACCCTGTTACTATAAGAATGAAGTTTGGATACTATATTGACTTTAGTAAGCCAAAGATAATCCAAAAAAAGATTAATTGGTTTTAAAAATCAGCTAGATATGATAAGACTTATCAAACTATTCTTACTATCAGCGCTTATTACTATCCCTTATCAAAGTTGCGAACTTGGTGAGATTATATCTATTGACTGCTCAGAGTGCTACATTGACAAACCCGAATGGGGCGCATTTGAAGCAGGTATCACTATAAATCAGGAAAACCCTTTTGTAAAAATAACAACTTACCACGGTGCTTTTGAGGACAATAACGTTGCATACATAGATACGGCTTACTCCACAAACAAGTTAATTTGGGTAGATGTAAACACAAAATACTCTTTAGTAGCAGAATACATGAAAGACGGCAGAACTTACTACGTTGTAAGTGGTGGTCGCCTTAAGGTACGGTTAAACAACGACGCCTGCGACAGACCCTGCTTTTATATTACAGGCACCAGGTTAGACCTAAGGCTTAAAATTTAAAAAAAAAGAGTAGTTGCAACTAATTTTCAAAAATACCTTTTACATCTTCCAAATTGCCATCAGTTTCGGCGGGTTCTAAATTTAATATACGTGCAATAATTGAGTAAAGATTTGTATTGGAAAATGCAGGATGTTTATACCCTTTCTTAAAAGCAGGACCCTGGGCAAAGAAAATCCCATGCATATCAGGATGCTGATTATCATAACCATGCGCACCACCCGAATACCAATCGCTATCGGACGATAACCCTACGCTGTAACCAAGTTCTGCCTCAATAACAATATCCTGAATTCTTGGGTTAGAACCATAGTGAAGCCTTTCAGGAATTTCGTGACGTTCCCAAACCTTTAAGTTTGGTATTGATTTTAAGGATGATATGGCCTCCTCTCTAAATTCATCTTTGGGTTTAAGGCTATATACCGGATTGCCACCAGTAATAATATCAAACCAATCCCTATCAATGTAGTCATTCAGGTTTATATATTTTTCGGGTGAAATATCTGCCATGCCATGATCTGAAACAACCAGCAGGTTAATTTTATGGGCATGGGGTAGGTCGGCGATTTTTTCTAAGAAATTACCAAGTAAACTATCGAGTCTCTCAACAGTGGCTATTGTTTTATCGCCTGTAGGACCGTCTCTGTGGGCAATGTAATCGGGCTGGCTATCGTACCATGCAATAAAACGGGGACGCTCCTCTTCTGGCAAAGTAAGCCAATGAATTACGGTATCAATCTTATTCTCAAAAGTATCCTTATTGCTATATCTTTTCCAGTGCGTGGGACGTATACCACCAACTGGCGCCTCAGAACCAACCCAGAAATAAGTTGCAGCAATTAGCCCCTGCTTCTCAACGGTATTCCATATTGGCTCCCCTCCGTAAAAATCAGCATTCTCAACAGCATCCCTGTCTCTTATTGCGTAATAACCCAGCTCCTCATCTAAAAAACTGTTGCACACAATACCATGATTATCTGGATGCAAGCCAGTTGCCATGCTATAGTGATTAGGAAACGTTTTGCTGGGGTAGCATGGAATAAGCGCCTCTGCGGTTACACCGTTCTTTGCAATAGAATGCAATGTGGGCGTATTAGCTATTTCTGGATAATCCCATCTAAAACCATCTAATGATAGCATGACTACGTAAGTATCCGAATCGGAACTGTTGCAACCACTAATTCCAACTGCTGCTACAATACTAAAAACAATTACTAATAATACAGTTCCTAGTCTCTTTATGTTAAAAATCATAATAATTATTGTTTTATTTTATTAAACTATTCATGCTAACAAAGTAGAATAGCAATTCATAATTAGATGTTCTAAATGTATTGGTTTTTGAGCATATTTGCAAATTATTGTATAACTAGCTTGGTATTATTATTCTCCATACATATCAATATACTTATCAACATCAAACTTTCGCTTACAGCCATTGTAGTTCATATAACGAATTTTCCCAAAAACGGGGCGTTCGCCCCAAGCTCTATCATGAACGCCACCAATGCTCCATGCTATGCCGGCATAACCATTCGGGTCGCGGCCATCGAGGCTGTACTTGTTGTTTAAATAAATGGCAAAGCGCATTGCTTCCTCAATAGAACGGGTCCATTCCAGAATCTTTTTTGCCCAGTACATTCGCATATAGCCATGCATCTTACCTGTAGTTACCATTTGCAGCTGCGCTGCATTCCAAAGTTTATCATGGGTTTGAGCGTTCTCAAATTGGCTTAATGTGTATAGGTACTCCCTCTCATCGTTGGAGTGCTCTGCTAAAGTTTTCTTTGCCCAAGAATGAAAACCTTGGGTGTTATCATAGTTCTCATTATAAAAACAGAAATTATCAGAAAGCTCCCTTCTTATAATCAACTCATCTAAAAAGTCTGCCTTGTCTTTATCAGGTGCAGCAGATTTTGCAACCTCTGTTGCTACTCTTTGAGCTGAGAGCTGCCCAAAGTGAAGGAAGGGCGATAAACCTGACTGAGCGTTAAGCACTGGGTTATTTCTGTTTTCAGAGTATCCTGCCAGCCCACTATCCAAAAAGCTGTTCATTGCAATAATTGCCGCTGATTCTCCAGGAACTATCCAATCAACTATTGGTACTTCGGGGTTTGGGTTTAACCAACTTAAAGAGTTCTTCCAGTTTACAGGAGTTGATTCTGTTTTATATTTTAGCACGGGGATATCGGGGAAACCAGCAAGGTACGAACCTAACAACCTGTTAATTTTTGTACGCATTGTATGCGCCCCAAACTCAACTTTCTGAGAGGCAATCCTACAGGGTACAATATTATGAGCATCAACCTCTACGTGCTTAATGCTTATCTTGCTGTTTACAGAATCTTTCCATTGAGTTTTCACTCTAAGCGGATCAAAATCGGAAACGAGCAAAGATGCCTTTGAGGATTCAATAAACTTAGGAATTACGCTCTCGGGGTTTCCTTGAAGAAGATTAAAACCAGCCCCAATTTCTTTCAGCCTCTCTTCAACATCCCTTAAGCCATCTAGCATAAAAGCATAGTGGCGTAAACCAGCATTCAAAAAGTTTGGAGTAAGGGCAAAAGCAACATGTAAAGGTACTTTTAGCTCGTTAGCCTTTGATATGGAATATAGTAAGGCCCAGTTATCGCTTACCCTCTGATCACGAGACATCCAGTAAACAACCGGGCCGTCAGTTATATCTACTCCATCATTAAGAACATGAATGCGCTTATTGTTAACCATCCTTTTTAGGGAAGTCTGGTTTTATTAAGATACTCGTCCGATCTCATTAAAATATCTACATACTGTGAGCGCCTATATGCAAAAGGGTCTGAAACGTTCTTGCGGGCAAGTTTACCTTTAAAATCGGAAATCTGAGAGTATCCTTTCTCTGTCATCCATGCTTCCATGTCAGAAAGGATCGTTTCAATAAAATCTGGACCGTTTTTATATAATGTACTAACTACCTGAAAGGAAGAGGCTCCTGCAAGAATAGTTTTAATTGCATCGTCGCTGTTTAATATACCGCCTGCACTTACAATATCGGCATTAATGTTTCCGTAAAGCAAACCTGCAAAACGAATGGCTAAGCGAGCATCGTCACTATTGCTAAGCACAATCCTTTGCTCTAAAGTCTCCTTGTCTATATCAATATCGGGCTGGAATAGCTTATTAAAGAGCACGAACCCTTTAACTTTCTCAATATCCATGCGGTTAATCACTGATAATGGATTGGTATAAAAAGGACTAAGCTTAACAGCGATGGGAATTTTTATTTTCTTACTAACAAGATTCAGTACATCAATCTGATTTTGAATGATATCAGAACCTGTTCTCTCAAAGTTTCGGGGAGTGATAAAAAAGTTTAGCTCAATGGCATCGACCCCCGTTTGCTCAATCTGCTTGGCATACTCAACCCATGTATCGTTATGCATTGCATTTAAACTGGCAATAACAGGAATGTTAATGTTTTCTTTGGCTTTTTTAAGTTTTAAAAGATGTTCCTTAGGGCCTGCATGCTTAATATTTGGGAAAAGGCTTATCATCTCAGCATTCCTCTCAGCATACTCCTCCATGGAGTCCATCATCTCCATCTCTTCAATCTGTATTTGCTCCTCAAAGAGAGATTTGAAAACGATAGCACCTGCAGATTCGAACTTACTCAACTTATCAGGGTTGGCTGTGAGTGATGATGCGCCTACAATAAGGGGATTTTTGAGTTCAAGCCCCAGATAGTTAGTTTTTAGGTTAGTCATGGCTATTTTGTTTGAGTTATTAGATGCTTTTATTTAATTAACAAACTTCTTTGCATTTAGTTTACGTAAGCACTTAATATTCTATTTATAAGATCAGAATGATTCTTTTCCCATTTATAATCGGTAAAGTTTTTCCCATTAAAAGCCACAACAATATTTTTATCGGGTGCAATATAAACATACTGGTCGCCGTAACCAGCCGCAAAAACCAAAGGGTTGCCATCGGGCTGTTTAGTTACCCACCAATGATAGCCGTAGCTGAGCGAATCGGATTCGCTCTGAGGCTCAACGGAAGTGGCAATCCATTCGTCAGAAACAATTCTGTTGGCTGCCCAATACCCCTGATTAATTACTAGCAGGCCAATTTTTGCCATATCAAGAGTTGACATGGATAAACCACCCCAGGCGGGCACATCATTTTTAGGGTAGGTATCCCAATTATACTTTGAGACGTTAAGCTTTTCAAGCACATAATGCTCTACAAAGTAATGGAAAGTTACCCCAGTAGCTCTGGAAATAATTTCTTTTACAAGCTCCGAACAGGCGCTATTATATGAGAATATTTCACCTGGTTCTGAACCCATTGGTAAACTTAGAATTAACGGAATCCAATTCTGATTTTTCTGGCTCATTTCTATTAGCGGGTTCCCTGCGTAAGAGTAGTGTATTTTCCATTCGTCCCACTTAAACCCTGCGGTTTGATTAAGCAAATGCCTAAGGGTAATCTCCCTTTTAAGAGGATCCTCACGAAAAATTGAATCGTACTCCGGAAAATATTTATGAATTTTGACATTAAGCGAGGGAATACTATCCATATCAATAGCGATGCCCGCTGCAATAGAGGTAACACTTTTGGTTACAGAACTAATAGGATGCAAGGTTGATCTTTGGGAGAACCCATAGTAGTTTTCATATACTAACCTTGTTCCTTGGTATATGACCAGACTTGATATCTTCCCGTACTTATCGTTACGAATATCAAGGTTGATATTTTTCAGTGAATCTTTTGAAAAAGATTCAAGCGGTGCTCTCTGCGCTCTTGCTATAGCCCAAGTAGATAATATTAATAAAAGCAAACCAACTGTTCTAATAATCATTCCAAAATAAGTTTACAATATAAAGTTAATGCATTAAAATCTGTTAATCAATACCAAAAAACAAAAGGTTCCCTCAGTTTAACAAACCGGGAGAACCTTAACGAATCTTATGGTAACTGCAAGATTCTATTTAGAAAGTTCACTAAGTTTAGTGAACGAATCATCAACAGTTGACAACAGGTCGCTATATACCTCTTTAAAATGTTTACGTTTCTGTTTCCTATTAAGGTCTTTCCCGGGGTTGTTTACCCTTTTAATAAGTTCATTTCGTGTGTCAACAACCCCTTCGATTATTTCAACAATCTTATCTCTGTTCTTCTCACCATGGATATACAGGTGAGCGTAGCAATCGGAAATAACCTCGCTTACTAAATAGTCAATATCCTTCTTAACGTTCCTAACTTTTGCCATAATAATGGAATCTTTTATTTAAAAAATATGAATTAAATTATTTTACAAAAATAGTAAGAAAATTCATTTTTCATGTTAAAATAAGCAAGCACATAGATAAATGCTTCATTTTATTTATATTGCAGAGGCATAAAAAAAATTGAGTAACTGCTATGGATAGAGCAAGCATAATTAACAGGGTAATTAATGTTTTTAACAAAAAACAGAAACAAGCAGAATATATAATTAGTGCTGAAAGCATTATTCCTGAAGCAGGAATAATGATTGAAGAATTTTTTGAGGCTAAATTCAATCCGTTTCTCAGAGAATTAAAACGTGAGATATTGGAACTACCTCTAGACGATTACAGTATTATTGAAATTGACACATGGATTAAAAGCCTAAGCCAAAACTTAGATGATATAGAAAACGGGGATATTGTGAAAGAGTTTGCTGAACTGGTTTATATAAAGAGAAAATATATCCCTAAACTCATTAGACACTTAAAAGATATAAAGTTAGAACTAATTGAGAAACTTTTTGATATTAATTCTGGCAACATTGAGACAAGCAAAGAATCAGTAATTTTTGATAGAGAACTCTCTGGTTTATCAGCCGGGAGCACCGCCGAACTTATAGCACAACTTTGTAACTTCAACGTAATAACAGGAGATATTGGTTCTGAAGAATTAGCAGATATTTTTACATCATTAACAGGATGCACAGCATCGGAGATTAAGAACAAACTCACATACAATGGTGAGAGTCATAGATATGCATCGAATAGTTCATTGGAGGAGCTGATTGCTCTTAGGAAAGTAATTAAATCGATAGCTGCCAGGCTAGATAATGATATTCGAACTAGGAGGAACAATGAGGACATGTAAAGAAGCGCTAACACTATTTTTATGCATAGGGTATGCAACGATAAGTTAGGTTTACTTCAGGTAATTCAAAAAGAACCATCCCCTCATTAAGTAAATCCTCATCATCCTCGTGGTAGTTCCAAATAACCTCAACACTTATCCCATTCTTCTGGAAATTGGCAATTTTTTGCATCACCTCCCTTAAATACTTATAGGACGATGAGTTGATATACTTGAAATTAAAGTCGATTATAATTTTTGTGCCCTCCCTATCCTTCACCTCATCGTAAAATTCATCCAGCCAATCGAGTATCATCTCGTAAAACTCCTTGGCGTTCTCAGGATGAGAGATGCCAGATATGGAGAATATATTCGTTGCCGGATCGAAATATATTTCTGGGGTATCTATAGCCGCTTCAATCTTTAGTGCTTTCATAACAAAAATTTACATTAAATGTAAAATTATATGTTTTAAAATGTACTGTCAAATATTCCTATTAAATACAACTATGTATTTGACAAACAACTTTATTCTTTGTTTAAACATCAATATTTATAAGGCGAAAAAAATCAGATCAAAAGCATATTAAAAAGTTAACCATACTATTAACCTGAGGCTGTACTTCTGAAAAACTTGTCGTTTTGTAAACATAAATATAAAAAAATCAGACAAAAAAGACATGATTTAAAAAAGTAAATTTACGTTTTTTGTATTGAAGTGATTTAAAATATTCGTGATTTTTTGACGAATTTCATATGAGTTTAAATGAACGTCAACAATGTACAACTCAACACTTATCTCCTTAAAGCATTCGTAAGATTCTCTGCAAGGTCAGCTAATAAGTATGGTTTTGTTATGTATCCATCAAACCCAGCCTCGATAATTCGGTTAGCATCGTGCGACATGGCAAATGCTGTTTGCGCAATAACCGGAATGTCATCTTGCTTTAACAACCTAATCCGCTCAAGCGTTTGATAGCCATCAAGCTCTGGCATTTGAATGTCCAGTAGTATAACATCAATGAGATTACTAGTGCTCTTAAGCACCTCAATGGCATCGAGCCCATTACTGGTCTCAACAGATTGCATACCGAGAATTTTTAGGTAGTTTTTTAGAAGGTTTCGAGAGCTGTCGTCATCTTCACACACAAGGGCAACTTTCCCTTTTAAACTCTCATATTGAAAATTTATCTTTCCACTAACTTTATTTGACGAACTATCATTGTTGGTTTTAAAATCAGTTGTAGGTATGGTAAAATAAAACGTTGTTCCCTTGTTAACTTCAGATGTAAACCATATTTCGCCTCCAAGTAGTTCAACCAGGTTCTTAGAGATCACTAATCCAAGGCCAGTACCAGCATAAATTTTCTTAGTTGGACGCTCAATTTTAACAAATCTTTTAAACAATGAGCTCTTGCTGCTCTCGGGAATTCCTATTCCAGAATCGGATACAAAAAACTCAACAACATCATTATTTATCTTGCAGCCAAATTCAATTTCACCCTCCTCTGTAAACTTAATGGCGTTATCAATTAGGTTTTTAAAAATCTGCTTTAACTTAGCTGTATCTGTAATTACCTGAACATCCTTCGCCGATTTATCCAATGAGAGTTTTAGTTTAATGCTCTCTTTCCCCTTTTTAGATTCTAAAAGTTTTGTATAAACTGTATTCAATGCTTCTAACTCTTTGGATATCTGGCACTGATTTACTTCGAGCTGAATTTGGCCTGATTCAATTTTTGCAATATCAATAATATCGTTAATAAGCCGAAGGAGATCGTAGGAACTGCTAACAATCACATTAAGGTATGTGTCAAGATCTAAAGTATCATCCTTATGGGTTGACATTAACTCTGAGAATCCAATTATGGCATTTAATGGGGTTCTTATCTCGTGGCTCATGTTCGCTAAGAATGCAGATTTTAGCCTATCTGACTCCTCAGCCCTCTCCTTGGCTAGCTTGTACTCGTTGGTTCTTGTTTCAACCATTGCCTCCAGGTTAACATTCTGCTCTTCTAGCTCCTGCGCCTGACTCTCAATTTCAACTTTTTGACGCTCTATCTCCTCCTTCTGTTGTTCAATTGCTATATTCTTCTCTTCAAGGAGCTTATTTGCCCGTTTCTTTATAATGTAACTTCTAAGCGTCAGTATTATTACAATAAAAGCAAGCAGAACGGTTGACACAGAAAGTATAAGAAGCCTTTGCTGATCAACAATCTGCTTCTCCTGCTCAGTAAGAGTTGATATTTGTGTGTCAATCATCTCTTGCTGAACAATAATCTCCTGCTCTAAATCTTTAAGTATATCATTCCGCTCATAAATTTCTCTTTGCTGCTGTTCCAACAAATTTTCTTGCCTTGAAAGTTCAGCTCTATGCTCATTAATCTGTTTAATATTCTGGTCATACTTTTCTTGCTGTTGAGCAACTTCAAACAGAAGGTTATCTAAACTATCATTCAGGTCATCAAGCTGCTGTTGCTTTTCAAAAAGTTCTTCTAGCTGCTGCTGCAATTCAAACCGCTGCTTCTCTATTTGCTGCTCCTGTTTATGAATTGTCTGTTGCTGTTCCTCTATTTCAGCACGGAATAGTTCAACCCTTTCCAGCTCATCCTTCAAACGTTCCTCCTGCCGTTCATACATCTCAGCAACGTCAATTCTTGAGCCCCCTCTAAGAAGAAGTGCTGGTGAAACGCTTAACCCGTGCTCTTCAATTTTATCCTTATTAACCTCAAATGATAAACTTGATTGTCTTCTCTCAAGGTACATGAAATTTATCATGTATAAATACTCATCCTTGCTCCCATCCGTAATTACCAGTATAGGTTTAGTTTTTATGCTTACAAAAACAGTGGGTGCCAGAAAATTCTTGTCGTTATCTATATAGATTAAATTGGGCAACGGCTCAAGCGCGAATGAAGCATCTGAATGAACCGAGATGCTAATAGGTTTTCCTTTAATGGATCTTGTTTCCTTAAAATCATTAAAAACATTAATCAGCTCAACATCGCTACTAATCAGCACCACTCTGAAAGTATCTAACTCGCTCTCGTTATTCCATTCTACATTTTGCGCAAACTGGTATGTATATGCAACACGAATTTCAGCATCACTTATTTGCTGTGAATGAAGAGGAAAGCAAAAACTAATAATAAGTAATATTGATATTAAAAACCTTACCAAGGGGTTGATTTTAAATTAAAAACTCAATATAAATAAAAATTACTTCACAAATAATTTGATGTGATGACAGTAAAGATAATTAAAGATTGCGCTAATTAAAACATTTCGTTTTATATTTTAAAGAAGGAATCATTGTTTAACTTATATTTTTGTACATTTATAGCTAATGCAGCAAAGAGGATGTTTAGTACATCATATTCTATGATTTAAAAAACCAAAACCATGGTATTTACTTATCAACCCTTCTTAAGATACTCATTGTCTTTTTGTATAGCTATTGTTTTAACCCCTTTCTTTTTATTCTCACAAGAAAATGACTCCATTCAACTGTACGACTTTTCTATTGATGAACTTATGAACATAAACATTGAATCGGCAGCAAAACGTACCGAAAGCATAGCAGACATACCTGCTAGCATAGTAATTCTTACACGTCAGGATATTAAAAATCAAGGGTGGCAAACAATTGAAGAGGTGCTTAATAATGTGCCGGGCATGTATAAGATAGACGATTACTTATGGTTTGGCTCTGACAACTATGGTGTTAGAGGGTTCTTCTCAAGCGGAGCATTTAGCTCAATGATAATACTGGTAAATGGAGTAAACCAGCGAGAGGATTGGTACAATTCATTTCCGCTAACAAAAATCAATGTGCCAGTGGAAGCTATTGATAGAATTGAAGTGATAAGAGGTCCCATGTCTGTTGTTTATGGCAACAATGCCTTTCAGGGAGCCATAAATATTATTACGAATCAGGCTTTAGATGGAACTAAAGCAAGTATAGGCGGAGGAACAAATGGCAACTACAGAGTATTTGGACGCACCTCTGGAGAAAAGGATAAATTAAAATACTCCTTTAATGCTGGCGCCTATGGCTCGAATGGGATTGAGGAGCCCTACTCCAAAATGACCAATAACATTGATGATGCCTGGCAGCTACCTGATAACCCAACCAGCAAAAATCAGCTAACAGATCACCGAATGTACTTTGATGGCTGGTTAACCTATGATAATTTCCATTTTGGATTCTCTCAAACTCAAACCAGCAGAGGTGTTATTGATTACTATCCTGGTTTTGACGATGGTCATCTGGCAGAAATTCAGGCAGCCAACACAACCTTTGGATACAGCAAGAGGTTTAATGAAAAGTTAGAGATTAAAGCCGATGCGAGCTACTTCTCTTTCAGAAACAGGTTAGATTACAAGCATAATACGGACACAACAGCATACGGTTTTAACGATATATACTCAGACGCCATTGAGGTTGAAGCAACAATTAACCTAAACCTATCAAATAATTGGAGTGTAGTTTGGGGGAATTACTACCGAAGAATTTTAAGAAGCAAACTTGTAGTTGATGCACCAAACCTAAGTGAAGATTACGTTAATCTGGATGCAGGTTTATCAAGAGATAACAAGAAGTACACATGGGCCAGCTTTGTTCAAACCTCATTTGATATTTCTGAAAACCTTAATCTGCTAGCTGGCATAAGGGTTGAGCAAACACCATCCTATCAAATTAGCTATGCTGTTAGGTTTGACCCCAGGCAAACGTATGAATATCTGTACAGGGAGGGAACCTACAAATATGGAGATCCATACCTAATTCCCCGTGCCGCAATGCTTTTCCATTTAAACGAGAACCATCATATTAAACTTATGTATGGCAGAGCCATTAAGCAGGCATCAATAGGGGAAAACATGGACATTGTCAGATATCCAAACCGTGAGCAGCTTAAACCATCTAATATGCAAACATTTGAGCTTAATTATTTCGGTTTACTATCAAATAGCGCAATAATCAACCTTAGCTTATTTCAGAATCATGCCGACAACCTTATTTCACGTACAAACCAATTGGAGGATAGCGTAATGAGGCTGTTCAACACCAACTCCGGAAAACTATCTACAACTGGGCTAGAGGTTTCAACTCAATATAAACCATCACAAAAAATTAATGTATCTGCCAGTGCTATACTTCAAAAATCGAAAAACAGACAGGAGGGTTACGAAGAAATAGCGCTCGAATACGCCCCAAATTTTCTGGCCTACTCAACCATCTCGTATAATTTTTTAGAAAATGCCACAATTGGCATATCCGGGTATTATGTTGGAGAAATGGAAACATACTGGCGCCCTGACTCTAGGAACGATAGCGATCCGAATGACAACAGAACACCACTAGAGCTAATTGCAGATGGTGAGCGAATTGGAGAAAAATCACCAGGCATTTTCATTATTAACGCCAACCTTCGTTTTAACAACCTTTTTAGCAGAAACTTTTTCTGCAATATTCATGCACACAACCTTTTAAATACGGAGGTTCGCTACCCAACCACCCGAAGCAACGATGTGTTTGAAAAGGGAACCATAGGTAAAAGCCAATACTTCAGCATTAGTATTGGTAAGATTTTCAACTAATCTCATAATCATCTTATTCATCGCATTTATCTCTCAGTTCGAAAAACCTTCATTTCTTATTCCTATCTTTGCAGGGAAAATAAAACGCCTTACCCCATGAAGTTTGAGAAATACAATCTTATCCCTGAACTAAAACATAACCTACTAAAAAATGGGTTTAAAAGACCCACCGATATTCAGTTCAAAGCCATCCCTCCTACCCTGAAAGGCGAGGATGTATTAGCCATTGCACAAACTGGCACGGGAAAAACAGCGGCCTTTGCAATACCAACCATACAGCGTTTATGCTCAAGCAAAAAGGATGTTGACAAGTACACATCCCGATGCCTTGTTATGGTACCAACCCACGAGCTGGCCATACAGGTGGCTAATATTTTTAAACTTTTGGGGCAGGGAACAGACTTGCATGTAGTAGGTATTTACGGTGGAGCAGAACAGGCTTCTCAAATTGCACTTCTAAAAAAAGGTGTTGATGTACTGGTTGCCACCCCAGGCAGAATGTTCGACCTTGCCAGTCAGGGTTACTTATCCTTTCAGTATGTGGAGACCCTCATAATTGATGAGGCTGACCATATGCTTGAGCTAGGTTTTATTAATGACATGGAGCAGCTGGTCCGCCGAATTCCTAAGAACAGGCAAACCCTGTTCTACTCGGCAACCATTAACAAAAACATTAAGGATCTTGCCTACGGGCTTGTACGGCATGCCGTACGTATCCATATTTCACCAAAGGACCCCGTCTCAAAAAACATTGATCATTCTGTTGCCTATATCGAGATGGATGACAAAAGGTTTTTCCTTGAACATTTTGTAAAGGAGAATCCCGAAAGCAAAATACTTGTATTTGTCAGAACTAAGGTTAGAGCAGAACGAGTTGCCAAAGCAATGGAAAGAGTAGGTTTAGCAAGCGAAACAATTCATAGTAGTAAGGATCAGAGCCAGCGTACCGAGGTGTTAGATTCCTTCAAAACTGGCAGAAACAAGGTGCTTGTTGCTACCGATGTTAGCGCAAGGGGAATTGACATCCCCGATGTTGAGTTTGTTGTAAACTATGATTTACCAGAAATTGCCGAGAATTATATTCACAGAGTTGGCAGAACAGGTCGCGGAACCAAAAGGGGCACAGCCCTATCATTCTGCAGCACAGAAGAGAAGAAGATGCTTCTTGACATTGAGAAGCTACTCCCTAAACCCATAAATGTTTTATCAATTAGCAAAGGCGATTACGAAGCCACAATTGATTTTTCTGAGGACTCCTCCAATAATTGGCAGGAGCTAATTGCCAAACAGGAAGAATTTGATGCCAAGCCCAAGAAGAAACGGAGAAACAAAAAAAAATAGTACCGTGACATTCGAAGAACTAAATCTAAAGAAACCATTCATACAGGCTCTAAACGATTTGGAGTATATCCATCCAACACCCATTCAGCAAGAAGCCTTCGCCGTTATCATGTCGGGCCGTAATGTTATTGGTACCGCCCAAACCGGAACAGGAAAAACTTTTGCCTACCTTCTTCCCCTTCTCAACCTTCTGCCTTTCTCTAACCAAAGGGAACCGAGAATACTTATTCTTGCTCCAACAAGGGTACTCGTGGTACAAATTACAAATGAGATAAAGAAGCTCACAAAATACACCCAAATACGTTCAGCTGGCGTTTATGGCGATACAAATATCAACACCCAAAAACAGGTGGTTTACAATGGGCTTGATGTGCTTGTAGCAACGCCGGGACGTTTAATTGACCTTACATTTACAGGAGTTCTTCGGCTCAAATCAATAAAAAAACTTGTTATCGATGAGGTTGATGAGATGATGAGCATGGGACTTAACAATCAGCTTAAGAATATAATAGAACTTCTGCCTAAGAAAAGGCAAAACCTCATGTTCTCTGCTACCATTCCCCCTGAGATGAACCAACTAATTGAAAAGGATTTTATTACTCCCGTTAAAATTGAGGTTGCTCCCCATGGTACGCCCCTCGAAAGGATTATCCAGGTAGCTTACCACGCACCAAACTTTCATACGAAGGTAAATCTCCTAGAACTACTTCTTAAAGAAGATGAAAACCTAAGCAAAGTTCTGATTTTTGTTAATTCAAAAAAGGTTGCAGACCAACTCTACGATAAGGTAGAGCAACTATTCCCCAACCAAGCGGGCGTTGTTCACTCCAATAAAACTCACAATAAAAGAATCAGTTCCCTCAAAAATTTTGAAAACGGTACGCATAGGATTCTAATTGCCACAGACGTTGTGGCAAGGGGTATGGATATTATTAATGTTACCCACGTTGTAAACTTTGAACTACCAGATACTGCAGGCGACTACCTTCATAGGGTTGGACGCACCGGTAGAGCAAATAAGGATGGGGTTGCCATTTCGTTTATTTCAGAAAATGAGCAGGAGTACCAGTTGGAGGTTGAAGAGATGATGGGTAAAAATATTACCCTTAAGCCACTTCCTGAGAATCTGATAATATCGGAGGTACTAACAGACGCTGAAAAACCAAAGAACTTAGGAGATAAGCATTACCTGAAAGCACCAAAAACTAGCAAGCAAAATCCGGGAGCTTTTCATGAAAAGAAAGCAAAAAACAAGAAGGTAAACCTTGGCGGCCCCAAGTTAAGAAAAGAGAAATTGAAAAAGTTACAAGAACAGAAGCGGAAGAGAACAAGAAAAACTAGGTTTTGAATATTTCTCGAAAACTAACATTCTCCATTAAATAAACAAAAGGTGCACTATAAGTCTTGACTTGGGGTAAAAACTAAGATAAACAAAAAGCGCAACCAATTAATTATTAACTGATTGCGCTTTATTGTTGTCGGGGTGGCAGGATTCGAACCTGCGACCCCCTGCTCCCAAAGCAGGTGCGCTAACCGGACTGCGCTACACCCCGAAAATTATTTTTTGTGATAAAGTCAATTATCGCTGTTCGTTTTTTTAGTCGCTTTAAATGCTGCTCCATCTGCACTGCCTCACTCCTGCTTTTAAACTCTTGCCAACACTTAACTTTCCATGGAATTCCAGATTTAGTTGACTTGTTTCTGCCTGCGTTATGCCTCTTTACTCTTATTTCTAAATCTGATGTTTGACCAATGTAATATCGACCCGTACTTAATGACTCTAATACATATACAAAGAACATTCTAACTATTTTATTCTGGTGCGCTAATCCCGAAAAATAAAAAAATCTTCGATTTTTGTCTTTTTTCGAGGATCCTCGAATTTACACCAAATCTAAGATTTGGTAAATTCGGGACCGGACTGCGCTACACCCCGAAAATTTCTGGCGCGGTGAGGGGGGGATTCGAACCCCCGGTACCCTATAACGAGTACGGCAGTTTAGCAAACTGCTGGTTTAAGCCACTCACCCACCTCACCATGTCAATCTCTACACTACGATGCTCTGTTAAAAGCACGACAAAAGTATAAAATCATCCGGACTAAACAAATTTTTATAGGCTTTTTGGATAAAGTTTTTTAAAAAAAAATTACGTAGTCTATAAATCAATGAAATATAAGGGAAAGGAAATGCTATAATGCAGCATACAAAATCTTTTCAACCCTATCCGGAGTTAAACTCTTTCTCTCTCCTAACTTCCATCCTCTTGCAGCAAACCTGTCAATAATGGGCTTCAATTCTTCTTTTGTAATCCCATAATCAGATAACTTTGTCTTGATATTTACTGAATGGAAAAACGCTTCGGTTCTTTCAATTGCCTCTTCAATCTTTCTATCCTCTGTCCCCACTTCAATACCAAATACCCTCTGCGCATACTGTAGCAACTTCTCCTTTTTTTCCTCTTTCATCTCGCGGAGCAAGGAGGGTAAAACTATGGCAAGCGTTACTGCATGATCTAAGCCAAATAGTGCGGTCAGCTCATGACCAATCATGTGCGTTGCCCAATCGGTTGGTACACCCACAGAAATAATCCCATTTAATGCCATTGTGCAACTCCACATTAAGTTAGCCCTCACATCGTAATTCATTGGGTTTGCCATAGCATGCGGACCTATCTCAATTAATGTTTGTAATAAACCTTCAGACCACCTATCTTGCACATTTGCCTGTGCAGGATAAGTTAAATACTGCTCAGTTACATGTACAAATGCATCTACAGTGCCATTTGCAATCTGATTTTGCGGAAGCGAATAGGTGAACGTAGGGTCAAGGACAGAAAATTTAGGAAAGAGCAAAGGGCTGCCAAAAGCAAACTTCTCTTTTGTGGACACTCTGCTTATAACTCCCCCCGAGTTCATTTCAGAACCTGTAGCAGCAAGGGTTAAAACAGCGCCCAAAGGCACTGCTTTTTCTATAACATAATCCTTTCCTCCGGTAAGTATTAACCACGGATCATTATTAAAATGGATGGCGGCAGATATGAATTTCGTACCATCCAGCACTGAACCTCCTCCAACAGCCAGCAAAAAATTAATGCTTTTTTCCCTAGCCAATTCCACCCCTTTCATTAAAGTTTCATATTTAGGGTTTGGTTCAATGCCACCAAACTCAATAATATTTAAACCCGAAAGAGCATCCTTGACCTTATCATAAATCCCATTCTTCTTTATGCTACCGCCTCCATAAGTCAGCATAATGTTCGCTCCATCAGGAATTTCATTCTTAATTTCGCTTACCTGTCCCTCTCCAAAAAGGATTTTTACTGGATTATAAAAATCAAAATTCATCATGGCTTTTTAATTTTTTAATTATTATACAATCCAACACTCGTAAACATCTTTTGCTTAAGATGTGGTTTCCCGCTTCTCGTCCTTCTCCTCCACTAACCTATTATTATACCATGCAAAGAAGCTTAATGAAAGAATGGCTGCGACAATAAAAAATATCCATGAAGGAACTGGAATCGGATCACCTCCGGCGTAGCTATGTAGGCCCGACAAGTAGTAGTTAACACCAAAATAGGTCATTAAAACGGAACTAATCCCAATCAATGCGCCGAAGTTAAATGCAAATGCTGATTTTACTGAAGGGATTAATCGCATGTGGAGTATAAAAGCATAAACCAATATGGTAATTAGAGCCCAGGTTTCTTTGGGGTCCCACCCCCAGTATCTACCCCACGATTCATTTGCCCAAACAGCCCCTAAAAAAGAACCTATTGTTAACAAATATAGCCCTAAGGTTAGATTTAACTCATTAATATTTGTAATGCTACTGATGTGCCTGTTTAAATTAATTTTGTTCGAATTGGTTTTAAACGCATATAAAACAATATTAAATAAGCCGAGTATTGCTCCCAGGCCAAAAAAACCATAACTTGCTGTAATAACAGCAACATGTATTGTTAACCAATAAGACTTCAGTACCGGAACAAGGTTTGTTATCTCTGGATCCATCCACGATAAGTGGGCAACAAAAAGGGTTAACGTACTTAATAGTGCTGTAGCGGGTAGTACAACCCTGCTCCTTTTAGCAAAAACAAACCCAGCAAGCATAGCAGCCCAAGCCACATAAACCATTGACTCAAACCCATTGCTTAAAGGCGCTCTTCCGGCAATATACCAACGTAAACCAATCCCAAATGTGTGTAACAGGAACCCAGCGAAAAGAGCGACACTTAAAATCACATAAAACTTATTGCCAACTCTAGTTTTACGAAAAAACTCGAAAAACACAAATATCAAAAGCATTAATCCGGTAATGCCATATATTGGGATTAATCTTTCAAATATTAGTAACCTGTTTGATAGTACTTCAGATTTAACTTTTGTTGCGGATGGAACTACGTCTTTTCCATGTTCCCGTTGATAATCGATAATCTGATGAAGCATGGAACTTGCTTTACCCCACTCTTCTGACTCTGAAGCATTTCTAACAGAAACTATATACCGTGCATACATATCAGAAATAAGCTCAACATTTAACGTATCGTTACTTTCTGAGGCTTCGGACATTGATAGCCATCTATTTTCTGGGTGATCGGTTATCGGAAAAATGCGTGCCAACTGCCCCGAAAAAATCATATACAAAATATTAACCCGCTCATCAACCTTCACCACCTCTTTTTGAAGTGAGCCCCGTTGAGCCGGTTTAAGCGCAATAGCCTCCTGAACAATCTGCCTTAGTTTGTAGGTGCTTCCTTGCTGATGATCAAAAAAGTCAACAAAAGCAGCCATGTCATCTCTTATACCAAGAAGGGCCTTAAGCTCTTTATCTTTAACCTTTATAATGGGCACATGCTGCCAAAAATCAGGAAAAGCAGACATACCTAAAAATACCTGTTCAGGTATGTAACCCTGAAACTTGGTTGACCTATTTAACTTTCTTAAAACCTCACCAGATAATGTACTGATAGGTTTTACCCTCCCCCCTTGATCCTGCGTAAGCATGGTGCCAAACTCTTTTGCATGTTTTACACTTGGAACGGGCGAATCCTGTGAAAACACACTTGGAGAAATGAGCAGAAAAGCGGAAAGAACAACAGGTGTCGCCGATTTTGAAATCAACTTCCTAAAACGTGTTCCGGGAGCAAAAAGCGACCATAAAACGCCAACTATAAGAATAAAATAGCCAAAATAAGTAATTGCTGTGCCCCAAAAATCTTTATTTACCGAAAGGTAGGTTCCCTTCTCATCCGGGTCGTAGGAACTTTGATAAAATCGATAGCCCCTGTAGTTTAAAATATTGTTCATATAAATGCTATAGGCTTTCTCCTTCTCGCTCTCAATCTCATTATCCAAAACAGTTACATGCGATATGAATGAGGATGGGCTCTCTGACCCTGGATACCTCTCTAATACAAACTCATTTAGTTTAATATCAAAAGGTATAGGTATATCTTTTGTTCCATACCTAATACCAATATCTACACCATCAATTTCCTCATAAACAGGCTCGTTATCAGCCTTAGAAATAGGCACAAACAACTCTGCCGAAGATTTAGAGGTATTTACATTAAAGCGAAGCACATCGGTTCCCTGAACATCGGGCTCAGGGCTATAAACCATTTTAACTTTTGCCGAACGCCAGTGGCCTCTATAGGCAAATCTAACGTTACCAGCATGATAAAATGTGTGGGTAGTAAGTTTAAACCAATTCTTAGGTTCAATGATTCCTTCTTCTTCAACCGGCATCTGCCTTATAGTTACAGGGTATGGCGATCGTGCAACCATCCCGGTATCAGTTAACATTAACTCTACATCAAGCTCTTTGGGTGTACCGTTAAATCCTAACCCTGTGATTCCTACTGGTAAAATTTTTCCTGGACGAACTAATGCTGGGTGGCTACCCGAATCGTCAGTAATTACTAACGATACAACAGGGTAACCGTTAGGGTGCTCCACTACATTTTCTTGTGCGTTGGGCACATAATCGGTTAGTTCAATGGTAAAATCTCTTCCCTTGTGCTTTATTTTACGAGAAAAGTTGTTTCGCGAAACAGGAGTGAAACCTTTCTTACTATCGTAATGTATCTCATCATCAAAACATATACTTAACCATCGATCTGATGATTCAAAAGAAGAAGCCTTCTCCCCTTCACGGATATGCATCATGCCCTCCTGACCGATATACCTGGTAACAGCAGCACCAAGCAAGATAACGACAAACCCAACATGAAAAATCATTATGGGCAGCTTACTTTTCTGGTACAGTTTTCTTGAATAGATAGATGCGATAAAATTGACTGCCAGTAAAAGCATAATAAGTTCAAACCACCATGCTTCATAAACCAGAGCCCGAGCCGACTGTGTTCCAAAATCGTTTTCAATAAAGGTGGCAATGGCACAAGCAACTCCAAAAGCAATAATTAGCATGGCCATCAGCATTGGTGAGGCCAGAATTCTTAAAACTTTCGACATAAAATATGATTTTTAAAGGCTTTTTCTTCCAGAAATCAGATGATTACCTGTATAACTTTACGAACATCTGTTAAGATTGCTTCCTCATCCCTTCTATAGTCAGGTTTAACAGCAACATGCAGGTAATGTTCATCATTCTCTGCTAAAAACACAAGTTCAAGTTCAGGTAAAGCTGCTACAAGATTTTCAAAAAGATCAAAGTCATCCAAATGCTCAAACCCACCAAGCGCGTTATGGCGAAGAACAGAAATCAAATCTTCCAAATCTGAATCTAAAATGTTTTTAGCCAGCTTCTCTGAAAGAAAATCTCGGGCACGATTTTTTGAAATTTTGAGGGTTTTCATGGCAAAGGATTTTGAATAAGAGAACTTGTATCGCAATTATAAGATATGCTACATTTCACAAATTTAAACTATTATTTTGAAAAAACTAATATTATAAACCATCAATCCAAACTCAATAATTGAAGTAGTAAAAACAACTCCTGAACTTACCAATTGTTACGTTGTGATGTAATGTAATTCATATTAAATACCCACTTGCACTCATCTACTTAAAAAAGAAACTCTTAAATATCCCATTGGTTTTAGGAAGGAAACGATATAGAATGATTGATTGATTGCCTGCCTCGCTTGTCTCGCTTGTCTCGGGAAGCGAAGATTAACAAGGGGAAGCGAAAACTTAAAGAGGGGAAGCGAAGCATAACGAGGAATGATTGATTCTGGCAACATAAATCGATTAGAAATTTATACTTTTGCTAAATCATCAACAAAAACAATAAAACATGAGAACTACCAAGAAAATTTCGAAGCTAAGAAGTATAATGGCATCAAAAAAAATATCAGCATATATTATTCCCAGTAGCGATCCGCATTTAAGTGAATACATCCCCGATTGCTGGAAAGCAAGAGCCTGGATATCCGGCTTCTCTGGTTCTGCAGGCACATTGGTTGTTACTACAAAATCTGCTGCACTTTGGACAGACTCCCGCTACTTTCTTCAGGCTGAACAGGAACTAAATGGAAGCGGAATTGAGCTCTGTAAAATGGGGCTAGCTGATACTCCAACTATGGAAGACTGGATTGTTAATCAACTAAAAAAGAAAAATACGGTTGGTTTTGATGGCCAACTATTCTCCCATGCTGCAGCTAAAGGGCTAATAAGCAAACTGGAGACAAAAGGGTTAAAAGTAAATTATAATATTGATATTATAGATGATGTGTGGAGTAATCGTCCTAGTCAACCAAAGGGTCAGGCTTTTGAGCAGGAGTTAAAGTATGCAGGGCAAACGGTAAAAGAAAAAATAACGCTAATTCGCGAGAATCTGAAAAATGAGGGTGCTAACGCCTGTTTAATTCCGGCTTTAGACGATGTTGCCTGGACTTTTAACCTGAGGGGTAGCGATATTGATTATAATCCTGTAGTTCTATCCTATGGCTTTATTTCAGATGACGAAGCAATTCTTTTCATCAAAAATGACAAAATAGAAGAAGGGCTGGCTCTACGTCTGGAAGAGCAAGGGGTAGAAATTATGGGGTATAAGAAAGTTAAAAAGCATATTAAAACCCTACCCAAGAAAACAATTGTTGCTTTGGATGAAGCAAGGGTTAATCATGCATTAGCATCTATTATAAAGAAGAAGGTTAAAACAAAATCAACTCTAAGTATCCCCACTAAACTTAAAGCATGCAAAAATCCTGTTGAGCTTGCAAATATTAGGCAAAGTCAAATAAATGACGGTGTTGCAATGTGCGAGTATCTCAACTGGCTTGAGAACAGTATTGGCAAAGAGCGCATAACGGAACTCACCATTGCCGACAAGCTGCTTGAGTTGAGAAAGAAGCAGGATGGGTTTGTTAGCGAGAGCTTTGCTACCATTGCTGGTTACAAAGAGCACGGTGCCATTGTGCATTATAGCGCTACCCAAGAGAGCGCAGCGGAAATTAAGCCTGATGGCTTCCTGCTGGTTGATTCAGGAGCACAGTACTTTCAAGGAACTACCGATATTACAAGGACCGTTCATCTTAGTCAACCCTCAGAAAAGGAAAAGGCAGACTACACCCTAGTACTTAAAGGGATGATTCAACTCTCAATGGCTAAATTCCCTGCCGGAACACGTGGCAGCCAGCTTGATACGCTAGCACGAATAGCCATTTGGAATAACGGCGTAAACTATGGGCATGGAACTGGTCATGGTATTGGCGCATTCCTTAATGTTCACGAAGGGCCACAATCCATTAGGCCCAACGAGAACCCCGTAACAATTGACCCTGGCATGATAATATCCAACGAACCCGGCATATACCGGGCAGGCGAATACGGCATTCGCATTGAGAATGTAATTGTTTGTAAAGAGGCGCTTGAGAACGACTTTGGCAAGTTCTATGGTTTTGAAACGCTCACCCTGTGTCCAATAGACACTAAGCCAATCAATGTTGCAATGTTAACCGAGAAAGAAAGGGAGTGGCTTAATAACTACCACAAAACAGTTTATGATAAGCTATCACCAAATCTGCCAGAAAATTTAGAAGGGTGGCTCAAGGAGAAAACTAAAGCCGTGTAAGTTAAAATCACAAATTTTAATTATTTTTGTTATTAATTGAAATTTATCCCAACTAATTTTTTTCACTGTTTGTTAAATCTTAACCTAAAAACACTAAAATGAAAAAACTAACCATTCTATTCACATTATGCTTCTCCATGCTAATTTTAGCTTCTTGCGGTGGATCATCAACCGATTCGGGAAAGGAGAAAGCCAAAGACTTCAAACTCGAAGTTAAAGAAAACTACCTACCAGGCGAACAAGCCGCACAGCAAGTTCTATTGGCATACAAAACAAAGGATGTTGACCTTTTAAAAGAGTATGCAGGCGGCATGATGAGCATGGCTCTTGACGAGGATGCCGTTGATAGGCCTGACTACGAAAAACAACTTAATAGCTGGGACGGATCAATAAAAGAAATAAGGTACGATTCTGAAGTTATTACCTTTGAGGATGTTTACTATGCTTTTGCCCATTATGAAACCGACAAAGACGACCCAAACAAGATGTACATCGTAAGTTTAAAAAGTAAAGATAAAGAAAAGTGGGTTATTACCATGAATCCGCTTAATACATATAAAAAGGCAACATTTGAAGAGAAGAAAACAGAATTGCCAGAATAGGTTTTAGCCAAATATACTATAAAGCGCAATTGGATACTTTCTGATTGTGCTTTTTAATTTTTACCCATTACAAAAACATGAAAAATGTAAAACCTATTAAAGTACCTCATAAGTTATTATACAACCTTTACTTAGATAAAATCTCATACTATTTATACCTATGGGTTAGCACAAGAGGGTTCTGTTACGTTTTTATTCATCAATCCAACCTTATCCC
>JBKHAH010000135.1:0-5169 GCA_046542995.1 Bacteroidales bacterium | reverse complement strand
TCATTAGAGAACGCTTTTAGGTCGATATTAAAAGCATCGATATACTCCAATAGCATTTCAAGGGGGCTTGGGTTAATGTATCCGTTGGATACCATGGCGTTAGCCAAATTTTTATCTTTAGCCGATTTTGCAATTTCTAGCATGTATTCAATCCAAACGGTTGGCTCGTTGTAGGTATAGGCAATACCGCAGCAGTTCTTGTTAGCAAGCGCCTTGTCCACTATATCCAATGGATTAAGCAGGTACGGTTCCTTGTAAATCTGATTGCAAACCTGCGAAATGCCATGGTTTTGGCAAAAGGCGCATGATAGATTACAACCGTATGTTCCTATTGAAAGGATTTGCGTACCAGGGTAAAAATGGTAAAGCGGCTTCTTCTCAATGGGATCAATGCTTAATCCGCTAATTGAAGTAAGGCTTACCAGCTTGCCGCAATCGTTATATCTAACTCCGCATTTACCATACATCCTGTTATGAATTGTACAACTATGCGGACAGAGTTGGCAGCGAATCTTTTTGTCATCTAAGGTTTTATAAAATAAGCATTGTGTCATTAGGCAAATTTACAGATTGAGAACATAAAAATCAAAAAGTTCATAGGGGTATGATTTTGTGACTTACCTTTACATTTGTATTTTCACACATTAAATTCAAAAAATAAATCCTTAATATAACGATGAAAACATCATTTGAACCACAAAAAATTTTATTCCCAATGCCCGTTAGCCTTATTGTTACGGGAACTATGGATAATGCTAATATTGTTACAATTGCCTGGGTAACATTGTTAACCAGTGGCCCCCCAACACTTGGAGTATCAGTTGGTACAAAAGGGTTTTCCGGAAAAGAGATTTTAAAAAACAAGGAGTTCACTGTAAATATTGCCAGTGCAGATATTATGGTTGAGGCTGATTTCTGTGGAATTACTTCAGGTAACCATGTGGACAAGTTTCAAAAGTCGGGCTTAACAAAAATGGAATCAAAAAATATTAAATCCCCCATTATTAAGGAGTGTCCACTGAATTTTGAATGTAAACTGGTTAAGCATAGCGTTGTGGGAACAACAAATCATTTTGTTGGCGAGATACTTCAAACCCATATCGATACAGATAAGCTTAGCGATATCGATAATCCACGATCATTCAACATTGAAGCCATAAACCCCTTAATCTATATAGGTGGTGCCCGCGAGTACAGGAAAATTGGCGAAAAGATTGGTGATGCGTATCAAATAGGGAAGAAGTTAAAAGAAAAAGACTTTCTATAATCCCCCTTCTCTATCTTATTATTTAACATATTATGAATGGTTTAGGTTTTTTTAATCCTTCAGTAAACCTTTTTTATCAATTTTTGTCTTAAAATGGTAAATATAACTATAAACATTGTTCAATGATAAGAGAAAGGATTAGATTAGCTCTCTTGGGTTTTATTCTATTGCCTATATTAATAGGTTGTAGTGGTAATGAGAGTAGTGAAGATAAAAGCAAGCAAGCTGGAAAGGGATTGCCCGTTGAGGCTTATATAGTAGATTCAAAACCATTAAACCAGGCCCTTTCTTTATCTGGTACACTTATAGCAGGCGAGGAGGTTGAACTTAAAGCGGAAACCACAGGAAAATTAGTAGAGTTTCGTATTGTTGAGGGAAGAACAGTTAAAAAGGGGCAACTGCTTGCACGTGTTAACGACAGCGAGATTCGAGCTAGGCTTGAGAAGTTAAGGTCCGATTTAAAATTAGCGGAGGATGACCTTTCCCGAAATCAGCGATTAAGAGAAATTAATGCCCTTAGCCAGCAGGATCTGGATGTTTCAAAAAATAGAGTGGATGGAATCAAGGCCGATATACAGTTGGCTAAGGCCCAGATACAGAAGGCAGAGATAAGAGCCCCATTTGACGGAAGAATTGGGCTGCGGAATGTTAGTCCTGGAAGTTCTATAGGTACAAACACAGTACTAGCAACCCTCATTCAGGATAATCCGTTAAGGTTGGAATTTTCTGTTCCAGAGCGCTATGTGCATGGCGTTAAAACTGGTAAGGAAATCACCTTTACGCTTGGGCAAAACCCCAAGGAGTTTAAAGCAAATATATATGCAACCGAATCGGTTATTGACCAGCAAACCCGTGCCCTTAGGGTTAGAGCTAAATGTCCAAATCAAAAAGGGGAGCTTATTCCAGGAGCTTTTGCAAGGGTCTCATTCAACATAAATGGTAGCCCTAAAACCATGCTAGTTCCACCGCACGCTATTGTGCCGGTTTTGGGTGGGCAAAATGTTGTTATAGCAAGTAATTCAAATGCAAAATTTGTACCAGTTGAGACAGGAGTTAGAACAGCAACTGCCGTAGAGATAGTTTCTGGGATTCAACCTGGTGACACATTGCTAACTTCTGGACTTCTTCAGGTTAGGGAGGGAACGCTTGTTGATATAGAGATTATTGATAGCTGGTAAGCTTTTTAATTCTGACATTTTACTAATTTTATTCTAAATGAATTTATCTTCACTCAGTATAAAAAGACCCGTTCTGGCATCGGTAATGGCTATTATTATCGTGCTGTTTGGTATTGTAGGGTACACTTATCTCGGAGTAAGGGAGTATCCTAGCGTTTCACCTCCTGTTGTTTCAGTTAGTACAAGCTATGTTGGGGCCAATGCAGATGTAATTGAGGCTCAAATAACTGAACCTATTGAGGCTGCATTAAGCGGTATATCTGGCATAAAATCTCTAACCTCAACCAGTATGGACGGACGAAGTTCCATTTCAGTTGAATTTGAGTTGGGAGTTGACATGGAAGCCGCTGCCAACGATGTGCGCGATAAGATGTCGCAGGTTGTAAGGCGTTTGCCTCCAGATATTGATGCCCCAGTTGTTTCCAAAGCCGATGCCGATGCCGAGACAATTGTTGTGCTAACAGCACAGAGTGATACCCGCGATTTGCTTAGCTTATCAGATATTGGTAATAATGTGATAAAGGAGCGAATTCAGACCATAACAGGAGTAAGTGAAGTAAGGATTTGGGGTGAGAAAAGATACGCCATGCGCTTGCATCTTGATCCCAATAAATTGGCTGGCTATGGCTTAACCCCCTCCGATATAAGGCTTGCACTAAGCAGGGAGAATATTGAGTTACCAACCGGAACCATTGAGGGCTACTACACAGACCTATCCATTAGAACATTAGGGCGAATTGAAAGCGAGAAGGAGTTTAATGATTTAATTATTAGGCATGTAGATGGAGTGCCGGTGAAGTTTAAGGATGTGGGTAGGGCGGAGCTGGCTCCCGAGAATGAACGAACATTGCTACGTGGAAATAACAGCACGCCACAAATTGGTATAGCCATTACCCCACAACCCGGCGTTAACTACATTACCATTGCCGATGAGGTTTATAGTAGGGTAAAACAGCTAGAGAGGGAGCTTCCCAGCGATATTCGCTTGGATATAGCAATGGATATTACGACATCAATACGCAAAGCCGTAAGGGAGGTACGCGATACTGTTCTCATAGCCTTCACGCTCGTTATTCTCGTTATTTTTATATTTCTTCGAAGTTGGCGCACAACGCTAATACCTATGATTGCTATTCCCATAGCACTTGTAGGCTCGTTTTTTGTAATGTACATCATGGATTTCTCCATAAATGTCCTTTCCCTGCTTGGTATTGTGCTTGCTACGGGCTTGGTGGTTGACGATGCCATTGTGGTGGTGGAGAATATCTACTCTAAAATTGAGAAGGGGATGGATCCCCTTAAAGCGGGGCACGAGGGAACCAAGGAAATATTCTTTGCAATTGTTTCTACAACAATCACCTTGGTTTCGGTATTCATGCCCATTGTTTTTTTGCAAGGTATGACTGGCAGGCTGTTCCGGGAGTTCGGGGTGGTGCTTTCAGGTGCAGTTATTATTTCATCTTTTGTAGCCTTAACCTTAACCCCAATGATGAGTGTGCGGGTTTTAGCAGTTAAGCGTAAAGAGGGGAAGATAGCGGCTGCAGTTGGCCAATTCTTTAAGAATCTCTCCAGTGCTTATGAAAAGTCATTAACCGCATTTATAAGAAGACGATGGATGGCACTTGCCATTACGGTTGTATCAGTAATTGCAATTGTTGGCTTAGGTACTACAATACCCTCTGAGTTGGCTCCGCTTGAGGATAAAAGCAGGCTGAGCATTATGGCAACCGCCCCTGAAGGAACCTCCTTCGAACTTATGGATAAATACATAACCGATGTTGTTAATTATGTTGATACCATGCAGGAACGAAGGGCTATACTGGCCCTAACATCTCCCTTTTGGACAGGTGCCAGAAATAGTGGCTTTGTAAGGCTTCTGCTCCATGAGCCCGATGAAAGAACTAAGTCACAGCAGGAGTTGGCCGATGAAATTCAAGGTTATCTAAATACACGAACCCTTGCCCGATCATTCGTAACGCAAGATCAGACGATAAGAACAGGTCGGGGAGGAGGTTTGCCTGTACAGTTTGTTGTTCAGGCTCCTGATTTTGAAAGGTTAAAGGAAGTTGTTCCTACTTTTCTGGAAAGAGCTCAGGATGATCCCCGCTTTCAGGTGGTTGATGTTAACCTGAAGTTTAATAAGCCAGAACTAAAAATTGAGATAGATCGAGATAAAGCTCGCGCTACAGGAGTCAATGTGCGTGATATTGCCGAAGCTTTACAACTTTATTTCTCGGGGCAGCGTTACGGCTTTTTTATTTATAAAGGCAAACAGTATCAGGTAATAGGTCAGGCTGAGAGACCGTTTAGGGATGACCCCTCCGATATTACAACCATTATGATAAGAAACGATAAGGGGGATATGGTTGAGCTGGGGAATTTAATTAACATAACGGAGGAAAGTACTTCACCCCAGCGCTATCGCTACAACCGTTATGCTTCAGCAACGTACAGGGCATCAACCGTGCCTGGGGTTACGTTGGGTCAAGGTATTGAGGCAATGCAGGAAATTGCCGATGAAGTGCTTGATGATTCTTTTGCAACAACCCTTACAGGTATCTCGCAGCAGTTTCAGGAAAGTACGGGTAGCCTATACTTTGCTTTTATTTTTGCCTTAATTCTTGTTTATTTGGTTTTGGCAGCACAGTTTGAGAGTTACCGCGATCCCTTAATAATAATGTTTACTGTGCCCCTAGCTCTTGCCGGAGCATTAATATCATTATA
>JBKHAH010000005.1:0-70590 GCA_046542995.1 Bacteroidales bacterium | reverse complement strand
AGTGCGAAGATTGCTAGTAGTAAATAAATTCTTGTTTTCATAGTCTTTGTTTTTTATTGTTGTTAACGAATTTAGTGAAAAATAGTTATTTATCCAAGTGTAGAATAAATTAGAAACTCAGCACATCCAGAGGGAGAGTCGTAAGAGAATAATTCGATTCTTAGGAAAACAAGATTTATATTAATTCGAACCTAAATAAAGGTACGTTTTTTTGGGTAACTAAAAACAGGGGAGGTAAGAGGGGTTTTTGATACAAAAAATCCCCCAAGAATTGTATGGGGGACTATTGTTTGATTTTGGCTAAAATTATCCCAAATACGCTTCGATGGATTTATTTGTTCCATTTCCTTCATCCAATTTCTGACGTTTTTTTGCTTCCCTGAGAATATATCCTGACTTCTTCCGCTTTTTTGTGTCTTTTGACCCTTTGGGTCTTCCTGCTTGCTTACCCTGTTGCTTGGCTCTTTTCAATCCTTCAATTGTTCGTTCTCTTATTAACTCCCTCTCAAACTCGGCAAATGCACTTAGTATTTGAAATTGAAGTTTGCCAGCAGCCGTGCCAAAATCCAAACTATCGCTAATGCTAATAAACCTAACACCTTTATCAATTAATTCTTTTGTATATTTGCAAAGGACATTGTCCGCTAGAGGGTGTTTTGGTTTATCACGTGTTAGCACGGTACACCTTCGGTTAAGAGGGTTCTTTTAAAAGAATCCTCTTAATTTTTTTTATCTACCAGTATATCAGCATATAAAAAGGGCTAAAATAATTGTTTATGATATACTACACTAAACCACATTCCTAGATAGCAAGGTTCAATTTTTTGGAATTCCTTACAGCACCCTCGACACAACCAATTAACACGCTCTTATAAAAGACGTTACCTTGCTTAAGATAACTGTATCAGCTTCCTCTACAAGCCTGTTCTCAAATGCAGGGTTCTTAGGGGCTAAAACATAGCCTTTGCCAACCCTTTGCACCACTCTACATACGCTTTCACCAGTTATTAAACTGGTAACTATACAAACAGCCTGTTCTTTTTCCTCTAGTCTGACGGGGTGGTATCGAGTTCTAAAACATCACCCTCACAAATGCCCTGAGGGGTGTTATTGTCCATACTGTTATCAATCATTGTGAATCTTAGTGGGGTTTTCATAGCTTTATTTTTTGTTAGCAAATTGTTGTTTTGTCATCGGTTACTTGAGCAAGTGCCTAAGCAAGTGCTTTAAAATTCAATTGTTGGTAAACTGTTAATGGCTTGGGCTTTTTTCTCATCAATGGCACGGGTATAAACCTCAATATGCTTTAACCCTGAATGTCCTAAAAGTGATGCAACGGTCTTAACATCTGCCTTGCTTTCAGAAAGTAAGTTTACAGCAAAAGAGTGCCTTGCACAATGCCACGTTATGTTTTTAGTTATCCCAGCGTTCTCAACCCATTTTTTTAGGCTCTTTAATGCCCCTGTATGGCTGGGCAATGCAAATATTTTGGCTTTACGCTCTTTGGGTTCACCAATAAGCCTTACCAGCATTGGGCTAAGAGCCATTATTACCCTTGAGTTTCTTGAAGTGTTTTTGGTTTTGGATTGCACAAAGGACAATGAACCATTGGTAAAGTCAATGTTACTGTAAGTGAGTTCCTTTACATCCACCCATCTCAACCCGCTATACAAAGAGAATAGAAACGCTCTTTTTACCTCGGTATTGGGGCAATGTGCTTTGGCAAGGGTCTCAATCTCTTTGAGTGATAGCGTTTCCTTTTTTAACCCCCCGTCCCTTACTGCTTTTACATTTTCTGTTGGGTTCTCTACTATAAGTTTGTCCTTAATGGCTTGCCTTACAACCATTCTAAACTTGCTGAAATAGTTGTATGGGGTTTCTCCTTTTAAGTAGGTTTTTAGGTATTCCATAAAGCCCTTGCAATGGTTTTCATTTAGTTGCTTGGCTGTTATTGCCTTAATGTTTTGGGCTGCCATAAACCGTTCAAACCATACTAAAGCCCCTTTCATACGCCTGTAGTCCTTGTGTGGGTAGTTTTCTACATACCTAGTAAAATACTCAACAAAATCAACCTTGCCCTTATATTTGGGAGTTATACCGTGTTCCCCCGCCTGTAGCTCTAACTGTTTTTTTGCCCTTATGGTTTCTGCCAACTCCTTACTTTCCTTATAAACTTGCCGTTCCTCTGGGGTTCGGGGTAGCTTTAGTGTTATTCCTAAATACTCTTTATACCGCTTGCCGTTGGCTATAATATCCAGAAATAAAGACTTTGTACCGTTCTTATTGGTCTTTTCTCTAAGTTTTACCCCCATTTTACATTTACATTGTGTTTATGCAAATGTAATAATTATTTTATATGAGGGTACGTTTGAGGGACAAAATTCAGCAAAAAAACATCAAAACAACAGAAAGTATTTTTTTGTGATGTTTCTATAAAGCCCTATATTCAATGGTTTTATTTGTTTTTTATTTGACCTTGTTTTGCTGGTTGCGTTGCTGGCGGGGCTACTATCAAAAAGTCCTTGTAAAAAAATTTTTTACAAGGACTTTTCTTTTAATAGGAGTTCAAATAAGGTATAAACTTTCGAAACCTCTTGAAATATAGTTCCAGTTTAGTAATTAGCTCCCTTAGCCGATGCTGAGAAATATTTTACGTTTTCTCCCTTTATATCTGACAGAAGATTATCGGCCAAACTACTGGCACCAAGTCGAAGCCACTCATTATTAAGCCACTTGTCGCCTAAAACCTCTTCAACAATTGAATAGAACAATACTGCATCTGATGACGTTTTCATGCCTCCGGCAGGTTTTATTCCTACCATTCTGCCTGTCACTTCATAATACTCCTTAGCAGCTTCACACATTACGTAAAGCGCTTCGGGGGTTGCAGCAACATCAATTTTACCTGTTGAGGTTTTTATGAAATCGGCACCCGCCTCCATTGCCAGGAATGAAGCCAAGCGAATTTCTGAAATGGAGGGTATTGCACCTGTTTCCAGAATCACTTTAACCCGCTTTTCGCCGGCTACCTCTTTTATCTGCTGAAGCTCGCTATAAACCGTAAAATAATCTCCTTCCAAAAAGTAGCCCAAAGAAATAACTACGTCCAGCTCATCGGCTCCGTTTTCGATACACATCTGGCACTCTGAGAGTTTTATATCTATAAACGTTTGGGAGGCAGGGAACCCGGCAGCCACCGATGCTATTTTTACATTGCTTGCCCTTAGGCTCTCCTTTACCGATGTAACCAAACTAGGGTAAACGCATATGGCTGCTACATTGGGCATTTCGGGGAACTCTTTTTGTAAATCGCTCACCCTTTGGGCGAAGAGCTCCCCGCGTTGAATGCTATCGGTAGGATTAAGAGTGGTTAGGTCGATTAGACTAAAGCATCTCTTTAGCAAATCCTTATCGGTTTCATTCTTTTTGGCTTTTTGTGCAATTTCTTTGATGGCTTTGGCAACGTTGGCTTCATCAACCTCTACTTTAAACTTGTTTTCAATTGGATTATTCATGGCTACTCGTATATTGTTTTTTGCAAAGATAGAATATTGAATTGAAAAACTCTTTTTGACTAACAAATCATCTTTTTGATTTAAGCTTTGGGTTGTTTTTGTGCCTTTCGGCATCGCGCGTGTTACGCTTTATAAAGGCGCTATGCATGGCCTCCTGCAAGTTTACGCCAGTCTGATTAGCAAGGCAAACCAAGACAAAGAGCACGTCAGCAATCTCCTCGGAAATTACATCCTCTTTCTCGTTGGCTTTAAATGATTGGTCGCCATATTTTCTGGTAATAATCCTGGCTAGCTCCCCAACCTCCTCCATAAGCACCCCAAGGTTTGTTAGCTCACTAAAATAACGCACCCCTTTGGTTTGAATCCACTCATCTACTTGTACTTGCAACTGATTTAATGATAAACTATCCATTACTCCTTATTCTTTGTATCAATAATTATGGTTACAGGGCCATCATTTTTAAGCGCAACAAGCATCTTCGCACCAAAAACACCCTCCTGTACAGGTTGGTCCGATTGGTTTTTGAGCTTTTCAACAAATGCCTTATAAAGTGGAATGGCCAAATCGGGGTTTGCTGCTCGAATATAAGAGGGCCTATTGCCCTTTTTTGTTTTGGCATGAAGCGTAAATTGGCTAATGGCAAGGAACTCTCCGTTTATATCTAGAATTGAAAGGTTCATTACGCCGTTATCATCATCAAAAATTCTTAATCGGCATAGCTTACCAACCATCCAGTCAACATCCTCGTTGGTATCATCATTCTCAAAACCAACCAGCAGAAGCATTCCATGCCCTATGGAGCCAACTATTGCTCCCTCAACCTCAACGGAGGCGCTACTAACTCTCTGAATTACAACTTTCATAGCATTATACAAATCGCTGTTTATTCCATTTTTTAAGCGAACGCACCCATCATTATGTCATTAGTACGCCGTTCGCCATCTCTTTGGTAACACTTTTCAAATTACATTCGATGTGTTATATATAATTTATGCTCAAAGTAACAAAAAGTTTACTTTGAATAAAAGTTACAGTTATATTGACCATTAAGTCACCATGATATTATATTAAAGCTGCTATCTTTGCCACATTAAATTTATTTCTTTCAATGATAATAATGCAGCAATATTGTCAAAATATATTTAAGAATGACGTATAAAGCCCAGAACATACAGCAAGATACTGTCAAAACAATAGCTGCAAGGGATACAACGGTACTTCACGACACTTTGCCTGCTTCTCAACAACCTGATAGCCTTGAAGAGATTCCTGATGGAATAAATCCTCTTTTTATAATGCTTGAAAGGAAAGAGCAGGAGATTAAAGCACAGAAAGAGCAAGAAGCTGAACAACCAAGGGTTGTTCAGGCACCTAAAAAGGCTCCTGTTGATACCACTTGTTACTTCTGTCCAGATTCATCCCCCAAGCCTCTTCATGAATTAGTATTACCAGAAGACCAAAACCTGCCAAACTTTTACGACACCCCTTTATATAACAATCAATACTACATTGATAGTGTTGGCTCGTCGGGCCCTGTATTTATTGAAACGATTGAGCAGAGTCACCTAAAACCTTTAAGTAACACTGATATTAAACCTATAAATGAACCAGATAGAGAACTCGACTGGATACTTTGGCCCATAGTCCTTCTTGTGATTCTCGCTGGAACGCTTAAGGTTTTTTTTCTAGAATATATCGTTTCGTTTTTTCGGAGTTCAATCTTTTTCTTTATAGCCAGAAAACTTAAGCACGAGAGTTCAGTTATCTGGACCAGAATAACCTTGCTACTCGACTGGCTATTTATCCTTTCAATGCCTATGGCAGGCGTGCTAATGCTTGAATATTGGTCGCCCAGCATTACCTTACCCGAGAATTCAATGCATCTTTATTTTTACCTAATTGTTGGTGTAATTGGGTTTAGAGTATTTCGCTTTATTACTACAAAAGCTATAGGCGCTATTTCAAAAAACACGAATGCGATGGACTCCCTATACTACCATCAATCCCTTTATCCCAGAATACTTGGAATGCTTCTCGTTCCTTTAATGGTTCTGTTTGCTTACACTAACGAATCATTAAAACCCCTATTCTTTTATTTAATCATAATTACTTTATCTTTAGGGCTACTATACAGGACTTTACGCACTTTTCAAGTGTTTATCAACAAAGGTATTTCTATGTTCTATTTATTTTTATACCTTTGTGCCCTTGAAATTATTCCTGTCCTGGTGATTTTTAAAGAGGTTATTTGGGAATAAGGAGAGTTGTTGAACAAAAGCTTTAAGACCTTGAAAATCAAAAAGATTATAGTCTCGCAACCAGATCCTCAGAGCGAAAAGTCTCCCTACCTTGAGCTAATTGAAAAATTTAACCTAAAGGTAGATTTCCGACCTTTTATTCAGGTTGAAGGAGTTTCTTCAAAGGATTTTCGAAAGCAAAGAATCGATATTCTTGAGCATACCGCAGTTATTTTCACTAGTCGCACAGCTATCGACCATTTCTTCCGTATTTGTGAAGAGGTTAGGGTAACTGTTCCCGAAACCATGAAATACTTCTGTATAACAGAGGCAATTGCCCTTTACCTTCAGAAATACATTGTGTACAGAAAAAGAAAAATTTTCTTTGGACAAGGGAAGTTCTCTACCCTTATGGACATTATCATAAAGCACAAAACGGAGAAATTTTTAGTTCCCCTATCAGACGTTCACAAGGCGGAAATACCAAAATCTTTAGATAAGGCCAAGGTTAAGTACACAAAAGCTATTTTATACCGCACTGTAAGCAGCGATCTTTCTGACCTTAACGGTATGAATTACGACCTAATGGTATTCTATAGCCCAAGCGGTGTAAAATCGCTTTTCAAAAATTTCCCTGAATTTGAGCAAGGTAACATCAAGATAGCTGCATTTGGTCCCACAACAGCCAAAGCCGTAAAGGATCATAAATTAAGGCTTGATGTTCAGGCACCTACCCCATCATGCCCAAGCATGACACAAGCGCTCGCAGATTTTATCAAAAAGAACAACAAATAGTTATTTCAGAAATTGTAAATTGGCTAGAGAGTCCCAAACATTTTTCTTTTGGGAGGAATGGTATATATTTGCATGGGCGTTTGCCTGATTAATTAACAAATGGGCTTAGATCTTAACGGATCACTCACAACAAATGGCCAGCATGAAACCCCAGAGTTTCCCAAAAAGGGAAAGGCTTTCCAGCAAAAAGATAATTGATAAACTATTTGCCACTGGTAATACGGTTTTTTGCTATCCGGTTATGTCAAAATTTATACTGGAAAATACGGATGGGGAAAAACCCAGCTTAAAAGTGCTTACTGTTGTTCCTAAAAAAAGAATAAAAAAGGCAGCAGACCGTAACAAGGTGCGACGCAGAATACGAGAAGCATACAGAGTGAACAAGCTCCCACTGTACGCATTAAAAGAACAAGAAAACAAACATATTTACATTGCCCTTGTTTACGTTTCTTCGGATGAACATAGTTATACAGATTTAGAATCCGCAATAAATTCTATCATTCAAAATATTTTAACCCAAAAAGGGCCTGCAGCAAATGAAAATTTTTAGGAAAATACTATCATTCATTTTTACACTTCCAATCAGTCTTTATCAAATTGTTATTAGCCCTTTTTTTCCTGCAAGCTGCCGATATACCCCCACGTGCTCGTCGTACTGCATGGAGGCTATAAAAAAGCATGGCCCCTTTAAAGGCGGATGGCTCTGCTTAAAACGAATTGCAAGCTGCCACCCTTGGGGCGGTCATGGTTACGACCCTGTCCCCTAGTATTGGACATTTTGGGACTTTTTACCTTTTTTAGCTGTAATTTATTTGAATCATTAACCCTATTTTGGTCTTATATTTGTTTACTTTGTTCTGTGTTTTAAACGGATTAATCTATACAGGACTTTTACGCCATAAAAATATCAACAAAATGAATAGGAGAAAACTAAGAAAGATACTCATCTGGGTGCCAATATCAATAATTCTTTTTACGCTGGTTGCATTTAAATCAGTAGATTTTAAAACATCCAAGAGTCTTGACATATTTTTCTCATTTTTTAGGGAACTCAGCATTTTTTATGTTGACGAGACCGATTCAGAGGAGCTAATTCACGTTGGCATAGAAGCCATATTAGAATCGCTCGACCCTTACAATGAGTTTATCCCAGAAGAGGGTGCAGATGCCCTTGAATTTCAAACAACTGGCGAATATGGGGGTATGGGCGCACTTATTAGGCACTCTGAAAATTTTCCAATTATTGCCGAAGTTTACGAGGGTAGCCCCGCACACAAAGCAGGGATTATGGCTGGTGACATTATTCAGGAAATTAATGGCGAGAGCGTTGAAGGCATGATGGTTGATAAAGTGAGCAACAAGCTTAAGGGTGCTCCCAAAACAAATCTAACAGTTGTTGTTAAACGTTTTGGTCATGCAGAGCCAATAACCTTCAAGTTTGAGCGCGAGAAGATTCATATACCCAGCGTACCTTACCATGCTATTATAAATGAGAATACAGGCTACATTAGGCTGGCTAATTTTACTGCCAATTGCAACAAGGAGGTGGAAGCAGCTCTTAAAGACGTAAAAGCACAAAAGGCACAGAACTTAATTCTCGATTTACGTAGCAACCCGGGAGGGCTCCTTAACGAGGCTGTAAAAATTGTAAATCTATTTGTAGATAAGGATGAGCTGGTGGTATATACTCAGGGACAAATATCGCAGTTTGATCAAGAGTATAAAACTCAATCAAAACCAGTTGATACCGAAACGCCCCTAATCGTTCTTGTTGACAGGATTTCAGCATCGGCCTCGGAGATTGTTGCAGGGGCCCTTCAGGACTTGGACAGGGCCATTATTATTGGCGAGCGTACGTTTGGCAAGGGGCTGGTTCAGGCAACCCGTCCTCTTCCCTATAATACTCAGCTTAAAGTAACAACAGCCAAATACTACATTCCCAGCGGACGTTGCATTCAGGCAGTTGATTTCACAAAGCGAAATGATGACGGCAGCATTCGCTACATTCCCGATTCTTTAATATCTGAGTTTACAACCCGTAATGGCCGAAAAGTTTTCGATGGCGGAGGTATTGCTCCTGATATTGAGCATCAGGTATCACCATATAGCCGCATAGCATCCGTTCTTTATGCACAAAACATTTTTTTCAACTATGCTACCCAGTTTAGAGCCAGAAATAAGGATATTGAAACACCTGGCTCTTTTGGCTTTACCAAACAGCAGTATGAAAATTTCATTACATTTTTAGATACCTGCGAATTTGAATATCAAAGCCAAACGGAGCAAGCTCTAAACAGCCTTATAGAAGCATCTAAAGAGGAAAACTACTATTCGATTGCCCAACCAACAATTGACAGTTTGGAGGCTATTGTCGTTAAAAACAGGTACAAAGACCTACATCATTTCGAATCTGAAATTAAAAGATTGCTGGAGGAGGAAATTATTGGAAGATACTACCTTCAGAAAGGCGAGGCCGAGTATAGTATTAATAACGATGATGTAATTAATGTGTGTAAAGATTTATTTAATGATGAAAATCGGTTTAGGGAAATTCTTAGCAAAGGAACTTTTGATAGTGAACCCAAAAAAGAGGTGAAAGAAACCGCATCAATTCAATCATCTGAAAGCAGACACAAAAACACCCAGAAACTGGCATTAAGGGAGGGAGGAAGCCTGCTCCCTTCATAGGGCTGGGTGCGAACACTACTACTTCTCTAGAACAATCCGAAACGTGCTCCCTTTACCAACCTCAGAGGAATTAACAAATATTTTACCCTTATGGTAAACCTCTACAATTCGTTTTGACAAAGTTAACCCTAGACCCCAGCCCCTTGCCTTTGTTGTAAAGCCTGGCTGGAATATTGTATTAAAGTGTGACTTGGGGATACCCTTCCCAGTATCAACAATATCAATAAAAACAACCTGCGTATTGTCAACAATCGAAACCTTCACCTTCCCTTTTGACTCTATGGCATCTACAGAGTTCTTAATTACATTCTCAAGAACCCATTCAAAAAGAGTACGATTAATTGATGCTGTTATAAAATCGGTGGATTGATATAATTTTTCAATGGAAACCTTTTTGGAAATTCTATCTCGCAAGTAATTAATGGTTGCATCCACTACAGTCACTAGGTTGGTCGATTCCAGCGATGGGCTTGACCCTATCTTTGAAAAGCGATCAACTATCTTTTCGAGCCGAGCCACGTCCCTTTCAAAATTTGAAATTAAATCGGGGTGCAAATCGGTATCCTTTAGGATTTCGAGCCATGCCAAAAGCGATGAGGTTGGCGTTCCGAGTTGATGGGCCGTTTCTTTGGCCAAACCTACCCAAACTTGATTTTGCTCCGATTTTCTTGATTGGTTAAAGGCGTAGTAAGAAATTAGAATGAATATTACGATGACAAAAAGCTGAACATATGGGTAGTAGGTTAAACGAACCAGCGTTGTGCTGTCTTTATAGTAAACATAATTTTTTGTACCATCAAGCAGGGTTACCTCTATGGGTTCTTTGGATGCTTTCATACTAGACAAAAGCCTGGAGGCAGCCTCATCATTCGATATAACCTTTGAACTTATGTTGTTATGGCCAATTATCTCATCATCGTCATTGGCAAGTATTACCGGAACAGTAGTGTTATTATCAATCACCTCCATTATTATGGAGAAGTTTTGGCGGGAGTCATCAAGATCATCTATTTGCGAGAGCTGGCGGATTGCCTCAGCCCATAACTCTATCTTTTTTCTCTCCTCAACGGAAAGCTCTCGTACTAAGTTATTGGTAATGTATAGCGAGGCAAAACCTATAATTATGGCAACAACCAGCAAGAATATTTTCCATCGCTGTTTTGCTAAATATATTTTCAAAATCGTTCGTATTAGTTTAAGTGAATCTTTTTTTCTAAGGAACCATCATTGGATTCTGGTCATCTTCATCATCCCATTCAATGGTAAATTCTGGGGCATCCTCTTCTATTTGTGTTTGAATGCTATCTGAAGGCTGTGCTGACTCGTCTCTTGTTCTGTCTAAAAACTTAAACTCGTCTCTTAAAATTCCTTTTAATGACTCCTTCTCCTCTCTCAGGTTTTGCCTAAAGGCATCCTTAGCAGCAGATCCATCATAGGAAACTTCATGGCTCTCGCTATTCCCATCCAGTTTAAGATACAGCTTTGCCTTCTTTGTTTGGTCATCCTCAATATATCCAAACTTATAATCCTCTTCGTTATTGCGCGTAAACTTATTAAAAAGCAGATCGGAAAGCAATAAGTGAAACCTATAGGTATAATCTCCGTTAAAGGAATGCGTTCCAGACAAGGCTAGGTTAAGTGCAGAGGATTCTACATCCATTTGTGGTATTATAACTTTCTGATTCTCTATAAGAATATTATTCTCCAGCGTACTAAACTTAATGTCCTGCAACTCTTCCAACGAGATGAAACGAGACAAGCTATTTAGCTGCTCAAGATCTCTTAGCCTGCCATTTGCTACTCTTATGTTCGAGGAGGCTTTAAGATCATGACGCACCATATCTCCCTTTAAAAGTGGGGTTGAGAAGTTTAAGGAACCCTCAATCATGCCCGATATGTTACTGCTGGTAATTACATCCTGCTCAAAGTTGTTGAATGATTTAAAGAGTTTAGCGATATCCATTCCGTCAAGATCAACATCAGCAGAAAGAAGCTGCTCATCATTATCAAGAAACTGCATGCTGAATTTTCCAGTTAAAAGTCCGTCGCAGGTACGCCCCAAAAAACTATTGCAAAGCAGGTTCTGACCCTTAACGTACATATCTGCACTTAATGGGGTAAGATGAAAGTTCTTATGTACCAGCTTATCAATAAAAATATCGCCAGAGAGGCTGTGTATTTTATCCCATGTTGAGCGTTGGTATATTCCCTCGGTATTCTCATCTTTATCCTGATTTAAAAGCCAACTGGTGTTAAGCGAATCTATAGTAATGCTCGTGTTGATAATCGCCTTTCTGTTTCCGAAAAATATCCCTCCGGCATTGGTTGCCTGCAATTCGGTTTCAAAACCAGAACCATGTAGTTTTCCCGTTAGCTTAGAATAGGAAATATCCTGATTCTTAACACTTATGTTTCCTGAAACGCTCTTTAAATCAGGAATACGCCCCGCCTCTTTAAAATCCCAGCTGGTTATGGTTAGGTCGGCAAATATTTTTGAGTTTTCAAAATGATTTAATGAAATTTTCTCTATTGTTTGTAACCTTCCAAGAGCTTCAATGCTACCAGAAATTGTTCCTGAGGTTACGGGAAAATCAATCCCCCAGGCCAAAAGATCTGTCATATGAATACTCTGTTCTATATCCAAATGGTAAAGAGGACTGCTAATATTTTTAATTTTAAGTGAGCCGTGCATATTGCTACTCGCTGATTCAACCTGAAAGTTTGAAAGTATAATTTCAGAGGATTTTGAGGTACCCAGCTTACCATTGGTAAAACTACCATTAATTGATTTTAAAAATAATTCTGGTTTTTCGGGGATACTAATATCAAGTTGGCTTGATGCAAAATTTAAGTCAATTTTATAGGGCTCTTCAGTTTTGCTTTTTCCATCTAATGAAAACTGGAACGCCACGCTTCCCTTTGTTTGAGTTTTAGGAGGAAGGGAAAGATTATACTGCGATAAGAATGCCAGCAGTAGCTCCAGGCTCATGTCCCTACTGCTGATATTAAGAAAAACCGGATCGCCTATCCTACGGCCTATGCTACCGCTAAAGTTTAGGTCTGATCCTGCAATTTTAGCATTGCTGTTTGATAAATCAACCACATCATCCGAAACGAGGAGCTCCGTTTCAAAGCTGGTTTTTTGGTTTCGTAAGTAGTGAAAGTTCCCTTGCCTCAGAATGCCCACTTGAATATCAGCCGCGATATTTAATAACACAAAATCGCTTGTTGCTTGTCCCTTTGTGGTTAAGTCCTGCAACAAGCCCTTAAATATCCAGCCTGTACGAATATCGATATAGTTTATGTTAATGTTTTGGAATCTTATTCTCTCCATCTCCATTAACCATCCACCTTTTGCATCCTTCTGTGTTTCCTTAAAAATTTTAAAATTCCCTTCTCCCTCCTGATTAAAGTAAAGGTTCAACCATCCATTCTTTAAAACAACCTCCTCAATATTATACTCCTTTTTTAAAAGCCCCATTATACCAAACCTAAGTGAGACCTCCTCAATAGAAATTAAACCAGGCTCAAACTCAGGAGGAACATCCAGACTACCTTCAATAATCTCAACACCTTTCATTCTGATAGATACTTTAGGAAAGCTCCTTAGAAGGGACGCATCAATTTCTTTAACCTTAAGAGAGGTGGTTAGGTTATTGTTAAGCTGTTCAAGACTTACTGCAATTAATTTTCCCTCAAGCAAAAAGCCAGTAACAATTAGGCTTACTATAAATGCGATAATAAATGCGATAATAAACAGCGCTATTCTGGCAAATTTTCCCATAGGCTTAGTAAAAAACGGCAGTAAACTCTTCTGCTAAAGTTATGTGGTAATAAAAAAGGCACCATTTAATTATCAACTAAACAACGCAAACATAAAACAAAAACGTATGCAATAAAAGACAAACGTGTTGTTTTTTTCACTTTTTTAAAACTCGCCTCAATGCATCGTCTATTTTTTATATATTTACAAGTTAATCATAATAAGAATGAAAGGAAACAAGCCAATAATATTAAGTATTCTCTTTTTTCTTTTGCTAATATTTAGTGATGCATTTGGCAAAAAAAATCCAGATAGCCTTTTACTTAAGCTTGAATTTGAACAACCAGACTCTACGAGGTTAGAACTTCTAATTGAGCTTTCAAAATACTACAATAAGGACTCTAGGTATCTTGAGAAGTGTGAAGAAATTCTTGAGCAAGCTTTGCTGATAGCCGCTAAGGAATCAAACCAAACGGCCCTTTCAAGAGTTTATCATAGCTATGGGGTTCTTTACAGAAACATTGCAGAATATAATAAAGCTTTGGGGCATCATAATAAATCGCTTCAACACGCACAGGAAGCAAACAACATTCCGTTAATTGCTTCAGCATATAATAGCATTGGGGTGGTTTACCGTCGAATGGATAACCACCCCAGAGCAACCCAATACCATTTACTTGGGCTAAAGGCAGCAGAAACGGCAAAAGATACCTTTAATATTGCTGTTTCATTAAACAGTTTGGGTAATATCTATTCGCTTAACGGACAATACAATGAGGCTTTTTCATACTTTAAGCGGGCGCTTGATCTTGCTCGCATAATGAACAATACGCTTGGCCAGGCAATAAACTATAACAACATTGGCGAGGTTTACGAATTCATGGGTGTTATGGATAGCGCTTACGTTTACTATAACAAATCCCTTAAAGCCAACAAAAGCATCGAAAGCCAAAAGGGAATAGCAATTTCCTACAATGCAATAGGTAAAATCCTTTTACATTATGGTAAAGTTAAGGAAGCTTACAATCTTTTTAACCAAGCATTAAGGATAGACAAAAAGCTGGGCGATAAAAAGTTTATTACCGATACCTACATAAATATTTCAAGAGCACTTATCGAACTTAATAAACTAGATGAAGCTGAAGAGTGCGCAAATAAGGGTATTGAGATTGCTAAAGAAATTGGTTCAATTATCCATACTCAATGGGCCTACGAAAACCTAAGTAGAATATACAGCAAAAGGAGTAAGCCCGATACTGCATTTTACTTTTATAGAAGGGCCTCGGTATTTAAAGATAGCCTTTTAAACGAAAAGAATGCAAGAGCAATAGCCATGATGGAGGTTATGTTTGAAACCGAAAAGAAGGAGGGCGAGATTCAGCTTCTTAAACAAACAAAAAAGATAAATGAAAAGGAACTCGCCCGGCAAAAAGTTATTAGGAATTTCTATCTATTTGGATTTGTTTTTGCAATAATTCTTTTATTTTCAGTTATTTATGCGCTTAACATTAAACGCAAAGCAAATAAGGTTCTAGCCACACAAAAAGCAGAGATTGAAAAGAGCCATAGCCAGCTCAGCATTCAGCAAAAGGAGATAATTAGTCAAAAAGAAGAGATCGAAAAGCAGCGAAACAACATTGAGCAAAAAAATTCTCATCTTGAAAATGCTTACCGTGTGATAGAGGGGTACATTAGCAAAATTACCGACAGCATTCGATACGCGGAACGTATTCAAACTGCCATACTTCCTCCATTATCAATGGCTAAGGAGCATTTTTCAGACTCATTCTATCTTTACAAACCCAAAGATTTTGTTAGCGGCGACTTTTACTGGCTCACTAATAAAAATGGCAAGCTAATAATTGCAGCGGCTGATTGTACTGGCCATGGTGTTCCGGGTGCATTTATGAGCATAATAGGTATGGATCTGTTAAGCCAGGCTGTTAACCAGCAAAACATAACGGAACCAGCGCAAATTCTCGATTTTCTTAACCTTGAACTTCGTAATAAGCTTAGAAAAGAGGAGGAGGAGGAGCTTATCCTAAAAGATAGCATGGATATAGCAATCCTCACAATAAATGCCAATGATAAAAGCATTCAGTATAGTGGCGCACTAATTCCCATCACCATTATCAGAAATGGTGAAATTATTGGCAATAAACCAGACTTTAGGTCTATTGGTACTTCTGCCAAATTGTTTAACCGACCATTCACTCAAAAAACGATCGACATAGAAAAAGGTGACTGGATATATCTTTACACCGATGGGTTTATGGATCAGTTTGGTGGTGATGATAAAAAGAAATATAACCGACGTAGATTCTATAAAACATTAACATCCATTTACAAATACTCCGGTAAAAAGCAAAAAAATGAGCTAAATAGAATTTTCTCAGAATGGAAGGGCAATAATGAGCAAATTGACGATGTTCTTGTTTTAGGCCTTAAGGTATAGATTGTATGAATAGCTACTTTAGAATCATAATTTGCTTCGTATTACAAACTATATCAATTATAGGTTTCTCTCAGGTGGATAGAATACCACTGCCAAAGAACTTATATGCATTTACCCTAAACGAGGATTGGCAAAACAGGGTTTGGGTTGGATTAAGCGATGGTAACACAGGTGGTGCTCTTGGACTTATTGAGGATGACTCCCTCACCATTGTTTCCGGAACCAATAAAATTCCTGATGGCTCATACCACAACTCAAAAAAGCTGCCCGACGGTAGTATTCTTTTCGGAGGAAGCATTACTGGTGCAAAAGGAAAACCTCTTCTGGTATGGGTAACGCCAACAGGTATTGATACACTTCAAATTCCTTTTGGCTATGGCAGCACTTTTATTAACTGCATATCAATTATAAACAGGCACGAAATATGGATAGGAAGCGCCAATGGCCTAATTATAAACAAACGCGGTAAGTGGCAGTTCCTTACAACACACGATGGCCTACCGGATAACTTTGTAAACTCCATTCATCAAGATTTCAGGGGCATGGTGTGGGTTGGCACAGAACAGGGCATTGCGTATTTTATGAACGGAGAAATGTTCAAACCAAAAAAATCTTCACGCGTTATCACCTCAGTAACTCAATTTTTCAGCGACAACAGGGGCTACTTATGGTGCGGCGCCAAGTACTCGTCGGAGGGGGTTAGCGTTTATAACGGACAAGTTTGGGAAACCTTCTCAGGACGACATGGACTAATAGATAATTCAACCAGCACCTTTTTTCAGGACCAAAAGGGAAGGCTTTGGGTTGGTAGCTGCTACCACAGGTCCAGAGGTGGCGTATCCATGTTCAACGGAAAAACCTGGCAAGGCTACACTTCTCCCGAACATTTAGCAAAGCCCTGTGTTGATGCAATAGCTGAAGATAGCGTTGGTAGGATCTGGTTTGGAGGCTCACTATCTGCAAGAAAAGAGCACGGGATTACAATCCTAGATAATGAAACTTGGTACTACTTTGGAAATAGCAAAGATTTTCCGGCAGAAAGGGTTCTCAAGTTTTTTAATGACTCTTCCAACACCATGTGGATTTCATCGTTAGAAGGCCTTTTTTATGTTGATATTAAAACATTTAAGCTTGATTAGATAAAAAAAAATTGCTGATTTGAAGAACCTCGATTCAAAAATATTTAAGCATAGCCTGATACTACCCACTACGTTTATTCTTTTTCTGTGGATAATAACAATAAGCGAGCACGTACTCAACGCTAACTTTCATTTTTGGGGTATATACCCAAGAACTTTAAGTGGCCTTATGGGCATCTTGCTATCTCCCTTTATTCATGGTGATTTCAACCACCTAATTTCAAACTCAGTACCACTACTGGTTATGGGAACTGGTATTATATACTTCTACCGCTCATTAAGTTACAAGGTTTTCCTAATTATTTGGTTGGTTTCTGGTGCTTGTGTTTGGCTTGCTGGTCGTTCAAGCTACCATATAGGTGCCAGCGGCATTGTTTATGGTTTGGCTGCATTCCTGTTTTTTAGCGGTGTAATTAGGCGCGATACGCGGCTGGCAGCAATATCGTTGGTTGTTGTTTTCCTCTATGGTAGCATGATTTGGGGCGTATTTCCTTTCTGGCCTTCAATTTCCTGGGAGGGACATCTATTTGGAGGCATATCCGGGGCTATTTGTGCCATTGTCTTTAAAAATAAAGGGCCAAAACGAAAAATATATCAATGGGAAACGGAGGAAGAGGAAGAGGAAATTAATAATAATGGTAATACCACAAATACGCTAAATGCGGATATAGAGATTCATAATGTTAAATAACTACAATTTTGCTCAAATTTTTCAATTATTCTATATTCTATTCATTACATTTTATATTTTTGCTAACTAAAATAAATACAACTTAATAAATAAAAAATTACTTATGGCAAAGTATTCCGATAACGAAACATCTTCAAACAACATAAACCTTATAGGTTTTGGTACAGAGATCCACGGTGACATTAACTGTAATGGCGATTTACGTATAGACGGAACGTTGGTTGGCAACATCAACGCCAAGGGTAAAATTGTTATAGGAGAAACCGGTAAAGTAAAAGGTGAGGTTAATTGCAAAAACAGCGACATCTCTGGTCTGGTTGATGGAAAGCTTATTGTATTGGAGCTCCTAGCACTTAAAGCAACCTCCAGGGTAATTGGTGATATGGCCACCAGCAGGCTCGCAATTGAACCCGGAAGCAAATTTACTGGATACTGCGAAATGACAAAAGAGGCAGACAAGAAAGATGAGATTAAATCTGGCGATATTCCATCCAGTACTAACAAAAAGTAATTTTTCTGGCACTATGATAGAATAATGGATAAACCCAAAGCCATTAAAAGATTTATTTCGCGTTTAACAATTAAGTATATTCTATTTATTATACTTAGTGCTGCGGTATTCTATTTTATAGCTCCGCAGCACTATTTCCATTTTGCCCCAGCTGTTTTTGCATATTTCTATATCCTTAATATTATCGTTTATGTAATGCTGGTAAAAACACATGATCTTTCAACGGCAAAGTTCTCCAGATACTTTATGCTTATAACCGCACTAAAGTTTTTTGGTTCCCTCATCTTTGCCATCCTCTACATGCTGCTCTCAAATAACAACCCCATTCCATTCCTGATGATTTTTATCATCCTTTACTTCTCTTCTCTTATTCAGGTTGTTAACGACTTTATGGGTTTCCTTAATAAAAAAAATAAGCAATAGTTGTTGATTTACCCAAGAAAGTATCTATTTTTGAGTTCGGGCTAAATTTTAAAATAGATGAAACGGGGCATCATCATTCTAACAACCATAGTATCCCTTTTTATATCAGCACCTTTAGTCATGGGTGCTGATGTAGAAAACAGTTCGAGCCATACAGAAAACCACAATCAGAACAAGGAATTCAACCCGGGTGATTTTATTTTTGACCATATTGGTGATGCACATGAGTGGCATCTATTCTCCTTTGGAGAAAAACATGTCTCAGTTCCTCTCCCAATTATCCTTTATAGCCGAACACGAAATAATCTATACACATTCTGGTCAAGTAAGTTTCATCATGGACACGATTCGTACAAAGGCTTTAAACTTATAACCAAAGGTGACTTTAAGGGGAAAATTGTTGAAGTTAATGAGAAGGGGCAAATAATTGAGGAAGAAGGGGCCCTTCCTTTAGATTTCTCAATTAAGAAGAATGTGGTTGGCATCTTTTTCTCTATCCTACTCTTGTGCCTAATTTTTATTCCAGTGGCAAAAAAATATCAGCAGAGGCCATCCTCTGCTCCAAGCGGATTACAAAATCTAATGGAAACCATAATTTTATTCGTACGCGATGAAATAGTAAAACCCTCTCTTGGAGAAAAGAAAGCACATAAGTTTATGCCATTCCTGCTGTCCGTTTTTTTCTTTATATGGATAAATAATCTTCTGGGTTTAATTCCAATATTTCCTGCCGGTGCTAACGTTACAGGTAATATTGCCGTTACAATGGCTCTTGCACTATTTACACTCTTAATGATTGTAATAAATGGCAACAAGATGTTTTGGAAACACATTTTTAATCCCCCTGGGGTTCCCGTTTTCCTTAAGTTACCAATTCCCATTATGCCTGTGGTTGAATTAGCTAGCTGGATTATTAAACCGGCTGTTCTAATGATTCGTCTTTTTGCCAACATTCTTGCGGGGCACATTATTGTGATGGTGCTTTTTGGATTAATTTTCATTTTTGGTGCAGTAAATGTTTATTTTGGTTACGGTATATCAATAGTTACAATTCTACTAACAGTTTTTATGAGTGCGCTTGAGCTGCTGGTTGCAGTTATACAAGCATACGTATTTACCATGCTAAGTGCATTGTTCCTTGGCATGGCAACAGAGGAGCATCATTAATTATTAACCATAAAACTATTAAAAGATGACAACACTACTTATTTTATTACAAGCTGCAGCGGCCTATGCTAAAATTGGTGCTGCAATTGGTGCTGCAATAATTGTTATTGGCGCAGCATGGGGTATAGGAAAAATTGGTGCAACTGCACTTGAATCAATGGCACGCCAACCAGAAGCTGCTGGTGATATTCGAGGAAGCATGGTGGTTGCTGCAGCACTAATTGAGGGGGTGTCATTCTTCGCAATTATTATTTGTGCCCTTGTAATTTTACTATAGCAATAACCTTAAAATCTCTTTTGTATGGGTTTAATTACTCCTGATTACGGTTTGCTGTTCTGGATGCTTGTTTCCTTTAGCATCCTACTTTTTATTCTTAAGAAGTTTGCATGGAAACCAATTCTGCAAGGAATAAAGAACCGGGAAGAACAGATTTCCAAGGCTCTTCGCGATGCTGAGTATGCAAGAAACGAAATTGCTAAGCTAGAAGCACGTAACGAGGAGCTAATTGCAAAAGCTCAGGCTGAAAGAGATGCTATCCTGGTAGAAGCTAAAAAAACCAAAGATAGAATTATTGAGGAAGCTCGTATGAAATCTGAGGAAGAAGCACATAAATTTCTTACCCAAGCACAAGAAAAGATTAAACACGATCAAGAAATGGCAAAACTTGAGTTTAAGTCATATGCAACTCAACTTGTTTTTCAAATTTCTGAAAAAATTATCCGTCAAGAACTTAAGGATAAAGCAAAATATGAGGAGCAAGTTAACTCAATAATTCAAGAACTTTCATCACAAAATTAGCATGAATCAGGGTAGAGTTTCAGTAAGTTATGCCAGAGCGTTACTTGGTTGGGCCCTTGACCAACAAGTGGCATCTAATGTCTACTCACAGTCGGAGCAATTTATGCGTATGATTGAGAGTAATCCTGAATTCTATCAAATGCTGCACTCTCCCATGATTTCAAGAAGCAAGAAAGAAAAAGTCATTGAAAACATTCTGAGTAAAGTCGCACCCGATCTTATCAAGTTTGTTCATTTAATAGTGAAAAAGCAGCGTGAATCTGTTTTAAAAAGTATAATCCTTGTTTTTCAACGATTATACAGACAAAAATTCAATATTATCAAAGTAAACATTGAGAGTATCTCCGAGCTTAGCCAGAACAGCATGGACAATATTGCTAGCTACCTTAGGCAGAAATACAAAAAAGACGTTGAAATTGGGCTAACCGTTAATCCTGAATTAATTGGAGGCTTCACGCTAACAATTGAGGACAAGTATTTGGATAAGAGCATTAGGGGAGAACTTGAATTACTACGTAAAAAGATACTGGGAATTGAGTATTAGAAAAATTTACTATGGCAGATATAAAGGCATCAGAAGTATCGGAAGTTCTTAAGAAAGAACTGGCCGGGCTAGATTTAAAGTCAGGTTTCGAAGAGGTAGGTACTGTTTTACAAGTAGGTGATGGCATTGCAAGGGTATTTGGCCTTTCCAACGTCCGATCCAACGAGCTGGTTGAGTTCGAATCAGGCGTAATGGGAATTGTTCTCAACCTTGAAGAGGATAATGTTGGGGTAGTGCTACTTGGATCCTCCGATAAAATTAAGGAGGGTTTCAAGGTTAAACGAACCAACCATATCGCCTCAATAAAAGTTGGTGATGCGCTTTTGGGGCGCGTTGTTAACACCTTAGGTGAGCCAATTGACGGCAAGGGTCCAATTACTGGAAAAACCTATGAGATGCCCCTCGAAAGGAAAGCTCCAGGAGTAATATACCGACAACCAGTAAGCGAACCGCTGCAAACAGGAATAAAGGCTATTGATGCGATGATACCCATAGGAAGGGGCCAGCGTGAACTAATTATTGGCGACAGGCAAACTGGTAAAACGGCCATTGCTGTTGACACGATAATTAATCAACGTAATTTTTATGATAAAGGTGAACCGGTTTTTTGTATTTACGTGGCCATAGGTCAAAAAGGCTCAACAGTAGCAAGCATAGCTAAAACTCTACAAAAACATGGGGCACTTGACTATACCGTGATTGTTTCAGCAAGTGCCGCTGACCCCGCAGCACAACAATTCTACGCACCTTTCGCAGGTGCTGCTATAGGTGAATTTTTCCGCGACACAGGGCGTCATGCTCTGGTAATTTTTGATGATCTTTCGAAGCAGGCCGTTTCATACAGGGAGGTTTCACTGCTCCTTCGTCGTCCACCAGGGAGGGAAGCGTACCCTGGAGATGTGTTCTATCTTCACAGTCGTCTTCTTGAAAGAGCTGCTAAAATTATTGAATCGGATGAGATTGCAAAGCAAATGAATGATTTGCCCGAATCGCTTCGCGATTTGGTAAAAGGGGGAGGTTCGCTAACAGCCCTCCCAATTATTGAGACACAAGCGGCTGACGTATCGGCATATATACCAACCAACGTAATTTCCATAACCGACGGTCAGATATTCCTTGAAACGAACCTGTTTAACAGCGGCGTTAGACCCGCAATTAATGTTGGCATATCGGTATCGCGCGTGGGTGGCAAAGCGCAAATTAAATCCATGAAGAAAGTGGCGGGTACGCTTAAGCTCGATCAGGCACAGTATCGTGAGCTGGAAGCATTTGCAAAATTTGGCTCCGATTTGGATGCCGCAACCCTCAATGTACTTGATAAAGGTGCAAAAAACGTTGAAATTCTTAAGCAAGGAGAAAACTGTCCGCTTCCCATCGAGGAGCAGGTAGCCATAATATATTGCGGAACGAAAGGTCTTTTAAAAAAAGTTCCAAAAGATAGGGTTAAGGAATTTGAAAACAACCTTCTTGATGAGCTAAGAACTCACTACGAAGAGACACTTAAAAACATTGCCAAAGGTGATTTAAACGACGAAATAACGGATACGATAACACAGGTGGCATCAACCATTGCAAAACAGCTAGCAACTTAAAAATGGCAGGTTTAAAGGAGATACGCACAAGGATAAGTTCAATTGCATCGACGCAGAAAATTACCAGCGCCATGAAAATGGTGTCGGCTGCTAAGTTTCATAAAGCACAGGATGTGATTCTGCGCTACAGTCCCTATTCCAAAAAAATCCAAAACTTACTAGCGCGCATAGTTCCCTTTGCACCTGAAGCTGTTGTAGAAAAATGGTTTACAATGCCTGATATCACTCAGAAGGCAGCTTTAGTAGTAGTTACTTCCAACTCAAGCATGTGCGCTGGGTTTAACCTTAACCTTCTTAAATTTATTAACGAACAAGGGCCAAAACTTTTTCCAGAGTTATGGGGAACAAATCAATTGAAACTATTGTGCTTAGGAAAAAAGGGGGCCGATTACCTTAAAAAGAAGGGCTTTGAAGTTAGCCTAATTGACACGGAGGTTGTTAATAACCCTTCTTTTAGCCTTTCTGCAAGTTTTAGCTCCATGCTTATTGATCAATTCAATAATAAAGAACTCGATTCTGTTTACGTTGCTTACAATTACTTTAAAAACCCCGCTCTTCAGGAACCCAGAATTGAACCCCTTCTGCCGTTTACTCAAATCGATGAAAATAGCACAATAAACACTCCAGATAACCTGATTTTTGAGCCTGATCAAGAGTATATTCTAAAAGTCTTAATACCACTTGCCATAAAAACATACTTTCACACGGTTATACTTGAAAACTCAATTGGTGAGCATGGGGCAAGAATGACTGCAATGCATCAGGCAACAGAGAATGCAATTGAATTGAAAAAAGAGCTAAAACTCCAGTATAACAAAGCAAGGCAAGCCGCAATTACAAAAGAAATTTTAGAGATAGTTTCCGGAGCAGAAGCCCTAAAGGGTTAACAACCAACTACTCTGACTTTCAGCCAAGGCACTTATGCTTTCTATTTTCAACTAATCTGTATAGTTTATCGTTACGCCTAACCAGCACTGGTATTTTAAAAGAGCACTTCGTTCCCTTTGGGCATTCCGATACAATTTTATCATCCACCCTAATACCATCGGCTACAACTTCAACCACGCCGGTTGTGGGACCAATTATTAGCACCTTATCATTGTTATAAAGCTCGCTGGCCTCGGGTTTTATTTCAACCACCCCAAGTTTTGAAAAATAATTCGTGACCCTACCTACAAAAACCTTTCGCTCATTTGCCACACTTCCATATTCATGGCTCCATTCTCCCAGTTTTTGGCCCAAATAGTAGCCATCCCAAAAACCACGATTAAAAACTTTTGAGAGGCGATTCTTCCACTCCGCAATTGCATCGGCAGTATATTCTCCCTTTTCTATGGAAGCAACCGCCTCCTTATAGCATTGGGTTACGGTTTTAACGTATTCGGGGCTACGGGCTCTACCTTCAATTTTAAGCACCGAAACACCCGATGCAATAATTTTATTAAGAAAACCAATGGTACAAAGGTCTTTTGGTGACATAATGTACTCATTTTCTATATCTAACTCGCTGCCAGTTTCCTTGTCCGTTACTGTATATGATCGGCGACAAATCTGAATACAAGCACCTCTGTTTGCTGAGTGGTTAGCCTGATGCAGGCTGAGGTAGCATTTACCAGAAACTGCCATGCATAATGCTCCATGAGCAAACAGCTCCAATCTAATCAGATTACCAGACGGACCCGTTATTTTCTGTTCATAGATATTCTTTGTAATGGTTGCAACCTGATCAAGATTGAGCTCACGTGCCAGTACTGCTACATCAGCCCATTGGGAGTAAAACCTTAAAGCCTCAGTGTTGCTTATGTTTAGCTGTGTAGATAAATGCACCTCAACCCCTTGCTCGCGAGCATAGGTAATAGCAGCCTGATCGGATGCAATTATTGCAGAAATGCCTGCACTTGCAGCGGCATCAATTGTTTGCTGCATTGGCTTAATATCCTGATCGTAAAGCACAGTGTTAACCGTGAGGTAAGTTTCTACATTATTTGCCCTACAGCGGGTAACAATTTCGGGAAGATCATCAATAGTGAAGTTTACCGTTGATTTGGCACGCATATTTAGATGACCCACGCCGAAGTAAACAGAGTCAGCCCCACCCTGAATGGCCGCCATAAGCGACTCAAAATTGCCAGCGGGAGCCATTACCTCAATACTATCAAGATTAATCTGCATCGTTAGTAGTTTGTATCAGAAAGAAAACTCATATTTTATCAGTGCTAGGTAAGAATTCGGCAAGCCTGACATGCCATCAGGCAGTCATAACCAAGCAATAAGCGTTTTCTTTCAAGCACTTGTTATTTTAGATGCAAAGATACGGAAAGATATAGTTTTAGAATTTTAATTGGCTAAAGAATTGGGTTAAAGCCATCCAGTATTCCTCGTGGTTCGGATTGCTCTCCCACAGGGCACGAGAACCGTGCACACCTTCCTTGGTGGGCTTAAAAAGGGTTAAATGCTTTGGCTTTATATGGTCAAGCATCTTCTTCATGGGCTCAAACTCTATCCTTGAACTTGTCGCTAAAACAGGTACATAGAGCATACTGGTTGCCTCCTTTACATTTAGCTCATTTTTAAAATACTCGCCTGGTGAAAAAACCACTACAGCTTTCACCTTAAAATTATTGGTAGCCTCAACTAGTGCAAGGGATGCGGAGTAAGAACTTCCAACAAGTATAATCGGTTTCTTTGAAATACCAGCCACATAGCTTATAGTTGCTGTAATATCTTGCCTAGCATCAAGGTAGCTGCATGGTTTACCCTTTTCTTTAGCATCTAAAGCGGTGCTGTTTTTCACAAAATTCACCTCATTGCCCGATCGCAGGTCAACAGCCAAACAGTTAAACCCTAGATTAGCAAGTTTTGGAGCCGTCTCACGGTATTCGCCACGGCTAAAGCCAGCCTGATGAAGAAGTATTAGGTAAGGTTTTTGGGTTGATACTACGTATTTATCTGCAGTTATTGTAACTCCGTCTAAAGAGGAAAAGGTAACCGTTTGCTGAGCATTGGCAATATGAGCAAATGCCAAAGCAAAAAATATATAAACGAGACCCTTCTTTATCATCATAATAATTTTAAAAGTAGTAGTGCCCAGAAACAGGTTAACGTACAAAAATTGGGAATGACTCCTCAATCTTTTGAGTTATTATAATGACTCTATTGTCATTCTGCTCAACAACTGATTGCTCTGCGATATCGAAAAAGCGTTCGTCAACACCTTGCACAATTTTTATGGTACCTGGCTCCAAAGTTGAAATTATTGGGGCATGGTTATGCATTATTGCAAAAGAACCAGAGGAGCCAGGAACTCTAACGATATCCACATCACCATTAAAAAAAGTTTCTTCCGGTGTAATAATTTGCAGCTGCATGGGCTTCTAATTTTTTGCTTCCTCAAGCATCCTTTTGCCTTTTTCTATGGCCTCCTCAATAGTACCAACCAGGTTAAAAGCTGCTTCAGGATATTTGTCAGTTTCTCCGTCCATAATCATATTAAAGCCCTTTATGGTGTCCTTAATATCAACAATTGATCCTTTAAGGCCCGTAAAGGCTTCGGCAACATGGAACGGCTGTGACAGAAAACGCTGCACACGCCGAGCACGATGCACTACCAACTTATCATCCTCGCTAAGCTCGTCCATTCCTAATATGGCTATAATATCCTGAAGTTCCTTATACCTTTGGAGTAACTCCTTAACGCGCTGTGCGGTTTCGTAATGCTCCTTGCCAACAATTTCTGCAGTAAGAATTCTTGATGTTGAATCAAGGGGGTCAACTGCTGGGTATATACCCAACTCTGCAATTTTACGACTTAACACTGTGGTTGCATCAAGATGCGAAAAGGTTGTGGCTGGTGCTGGGTCGGTAAGGTCATCGGCTGGCACATAAACCGCCTGCACCGAAGTAATTGAGCCAGTTTGCGTTGAGGTAATTCGTTCCTGCATAAGGCCCATTTCTGTAGCCAAAGTAGGCTGATATCCCACAGCGGAGGGCATTCTGCCAAGAAGGGCTGACACCTCACTACCTGCCTGAGTAAATCTAAAAATGTTATCAATAAAGAAAAGTATATCGTGCCCCTTGCCATCGGTTCCTGCTCCATCTCTGAATGATTCAGCAACGGAAAGACCCGAAAGGGCCACGGTTGCTCTCGCTCCCGGGGGCTCATTCATCTGCCCAAAAATTAGGGTTGCCTGGGATTTTTTTAGCTCCTCATAATCCACAAGTGATAGGTCCCATCCGCCTGCTTCCATGTTCTCCTTAAATTTACTTCCATAGCGGATTACATCGGACTCTATCATCTCACGCAGGAGGTCATTCCCTTCACGCGTTCGCTCCCCCACACCTGCAAAAACTGACATCCCCTCGTACTTTTTTGCAATGTTATTAATGAGCTCCATAATGATCACTGTTTTCCCAACACCTGCACCTCCAAACAAGCCAATTTTGCCTCCCTTTGAGTAGGGTTCAAGCAAATCAATAACTTTTATTCCGGTAAAGAGCACTTCGGTATCAGTCATTAAGTCTTCGTAACGAGGTGGCTTGCTATGAATCTGGTACTCTTCCTTCGAATCTAGTTTTGTCATCCCATCAATTGGTGCTCCAATAACATTCAGGAGCCTGCCTTTTATTTGATTTCCGGTGGGAACTGTAATTGATTTCCCTGTAGATTCAACGCTCATTCCACGATGTAGCCCATCGGTTGAGTCCATAGCAATTGCACGAATTGTATGCTCACCAACATGCTGATGGCATTCAACCACTAGAATGGAACCATCCTTTCGGGTAATCTCTAGCGCATCGTGAATATTTGGCAAATTATCTTTTGCTGAAGGGAACGCTACATCAACCACAGGGCCAATAACCTGAATTATTTCACCGAAAACTTTTGACATATTCTTGTTTTTTCGAGGGGTTAACTTTACAAAAATAATCTTATTCAGAAATTTTTTGCAATTTTTACAAACTTTTTGATGATGATATACATTACCTTTTAGTTGCATGCTCACAAAAGCGAAAAGGGCAGCCACAATGACTGCCCTTTTCGCTTTTGTGGTAATTGAATTTTTTAACGCTCCATTTGATAGAAGGAAGACATGTGTCTGCTTAAATGGTCCTCAAATTCTTTGGTAATCTCATCCTGACCATACTCTTCGCCAATACCAATAAGTTCCTGAAAAATTTGAAGATTTAGCTCAGCCTCATGCATTACCGATGAGCGGTAACGCCTTCCTAAACTAAAATAATAGTCTAAGTTTTCATTCGTAGATTTGGCATAGGCTGCAAACAAATCATTAGCTTTCTCGGTTTCGTTGACTTTGTAATAGCTTTCTATAATTCCTAGAACAAAGAAATTGTATGGGAACTTATCCTGTGGCAGCAACTCAACAATTCTGTCAAGCACCTTAACGGCGGAATCTCTCTTTTCTTGTTCAATTAACTTTTCGGCTAGCCTGTTAAAGTTATTTCTTAGCCTAAGAACCATGGTAGTGCGCTGGACGTTATGGTCAACAAATACGTTGGGTTCGTCAATGCCTCCCCACTTAAAGTTCTCCATGTAATTATTGTATAAAGTATCTACGTTAACCCTGCCAACAGAAAGATAATCTTCAGGTTCAGTTTTTATTGGAACCAATTTATAGGCAAACCCATCGAGTTGAAGGTAGTCAGATAGGCCCACATCAGAATCGCCACCTGTTGAAACGAAGTAAACTGGTCGTTCCCAATTATTGTTGGCAAGTATCTCAAGAACCATCATCTCATTTTTTTGAATTGCATCCTTGTTAATAGTCCATTCAATGTGATCTACAATATGGTTCTCATCCTCGGGCCTTACAATTCCATTTTCAAGCACCTTCTCCTTATCAACTTTTAGCTTTAGCTTCCGTGTAGGCATATAATCAATCATCTCACCATTAGGAGCCCTCCAGCGTTTGCCGGGCTCATCGCTAGCTATAAAATCCATGACCTGGTTAAGTTCAACTGGTTTGTCGATTCTGTCCATTACGTAAATCACATCCCGAGTACCCTGCACGTATTTGTCAAAATCCATAGTAATAGGTAGCGGTTCCGATTCATAGGTTTTCCACTTCATCTGCTCGGTATACCAGTCTGTTCCGAGCAAACTTAAATTTACTACCCTAACATCCGTTCTGATTCCCTCTACCTCCTGAGCATACCATAGAGGGAACGTATCGTTATCACCATTGGTGAAAATAATAGCGTTGGGTTCACATGTATTAAGGTAGTTGTGTGCAAAATCTCTTGCAACATACCTTCCCGAACGATCATGGTCGTTCCAGTTTTCAGTGGCCAATATAGTTGGTACTGAAAGTGCTAATAATATTGCCAAACTCGCAGCGGTAAGTTGTTTTGTATGTCTTCTTATAAACTCGTAAAGAGCAAGCACCCCAAGACCTATCCAAATTGAGAATGCATAGAAAGAGCCTACATAGGAGTAGTCGCGCTCTCGAGGTTGCAGAGGCGTTTGGTTAAGATAAACAACAATTGCTAATCCTGTTAGAACAAATAGCAAGGTAACAACCCAGAAATTATTCTTATCGCGCATGAATTGGTAAACCAGACCTATTAAACCCAAAACAAGAGGAAGCATGTAATACGTATTGCGCGCAGGGTGATTTAACATTTCTGTTGTTAGATTGTCCTGATTTCCGAGTCTTATTGAATCGAGTGGTTTTATGCCTGTAATCCAGTTCCCGTTTAACAATTCACCATGACCTTGCACGTCATTCTGCCTTCCCACAAAATTCCACATAAAGTAGCGCCAGTACATGTGACCAATTTGGTAATTGAAGAAAAACCTAAGATTCTCTCCAAAGGTTGGCACTTGTTTAGTCTGTTGCTCTCCTTGTGAGCCAGTTGTTCGAACCGGACGACCTTCTATTTTTCCCCACTTCTTGTATTCACCAATATGATCATCTCTCCAGCTCCACATACGTGGAAAAACTGTGGTAAACTTCTTGTCAAATTCATACTGCGTTTTTAGGTAGGTTTTTTCATATCGTCCATTTTTTCTTATGTAGGTTTGCTTATCCTTGCTATTAACAACCGGTGCATTGTAGTACTGTCCGGTAACAAGAGGTCTTTCGCCATATTGTTCACGGTTTAAATAATGAAGAAGGGCAAAAACCGTTTTGGGATTGTTCTGATTCATTGGAGGATTGGCTTGGGCTCGAATAACAAGCATTGCGTAGGATGAATACCCAATTGTTATAACTGTTACCCCAAGAATTAATGTATGAAGCAATACTCTCTTTCTTACAGTAGTGTACCACAAACTATAAGCAAGTAAAAGAGCTAGCGTTACAATGAATATGATTACCCCGCTATTGTATGGTAGTTTTATAGCGTTGACAAATAGTAATTCAAACTTAGAAGCTAAAGTTACTATTCCGGGGATAATTACATACATTATGGAACCTAACAATGCAACAGAAGTTGCCAATGCACCAACAATGCCCCATCGGGTAATTTTATACTTTTTAAAATAAAATACAAATACTATTGCTGGAATCGTTAGAAGGTTGAGTAGGTGAACACCAATTGACAATCCCATCACGTAGGCTATTAAAACAAGCCATCTGTTAGCGTGAGGCTTATGAGCTTCGTTCTCCCATTTTAAAATGGCCCAAAATACCAAAGCGGTAAATAGCGAAGATGTTGCATAGGCCTCAGCCTCAACGGCAACAAACCAAAAACTATCAGTAAAAGTATAAGCTAATGCTCCAACTGCACCACTACCAATAATTGCAATTATCTGTCCAAAACTGGGTTCATCAGTATTCTTAATAATTAATCTACGGGATAAGTGAGTTATAGACCAAAAAAGAAAAAGAATGGTAAATGCAGATGCAAGTGCAGACATGGCATTCATCATAACAGCAACAACCTCAACATTACCAAAGGCGAAAATGGTAAAAAGATTACCAAGTAGCATAAAAAATGGAGCTCCAGGAGGGTGTGGAACTTCAAGTTTGTACGCCGCTACAATACGTTCGCTGCAATCCCAAAAACTTGCAGTTGACTCTATGGTTAATAAGTAAACTACAGCAGCTACTAAAAACACTAGCCAACCAACTAAAATATTCAGCTGTTTAAGTCTCTTCATTATTACTATATTTGTGGTTATTTTAAACAGTTATTTGCGCTGCTAAATTAGTTTTTTTTGGCTGACTAGCTACAATTTTCATGAATTTTAGCTAATTCAATGTTTCACTTCTTAGGTTATTTTTACCTAACATGAGCGTACATTTATTTTAGCAATCCTTTTCTTGCGTTTGTTAAGTGGGTTACATTCCGTGCTAATTAATTGTTAACGGCGTACTTTAAAATTTTTTACAATGAATAATGAAGACTGGAAAGATAAATTGAAATTTGCTTACTCTACAAATCCTGACTATAAGCCAAAAGAGGAGCAAGGGAGCGACATGAGATCTATTGAATCAGAAAAACAACAATTAAGAATTGGACTTGAAAAGAAACATAGGGGCGGCAAGACTGTTTCTATTATTACTGGCTTTGAGGGAACCGAAGAGGAACTTAAGGAGCTTGGCCGATTCATTAAATCAAAATGCGGAGTAGGAGGAACGGTAAAGGATGGTGAAATAATTATACAGGGAGATTTCCGTGATAGAATTCTAAACCTTTTAAAAGAAAAAGGGTATAAGGACGTAAAGAAAACAGGTGGATGATTTTTTTTATTTTATTATACATCAACAACATTCACAAATATTTACCACATATAAATCAATTTAAATGTTTAAAAAAATTATTATTTTACTCTCTCTATTGGGAGTACTTGTTTTAAAAGGTTTTGCTGATGATACCCTTAGGGTAATGCAGTACAATTTACTTTATTACGACAAGGTTGTTCACGATTGCAACGAGGAGAATAATGGGACAGATCATAAAAATACCCAGTTAAAAGTTATTTTTGGAGAGTTCATGCCCGACATCTTCACTGTAAACGAAATGAACGGCAGTGAATCAAGTGTTAACAAAATACTAAACGATGTGTTTAATGCAGATGGTGTATCTCACTATAAAAGGGCTAATTATACTGGAGACTATATCGTAAATATGCTTTACTACAATACCCGAAAACTTGAACTACATTCACAGTCAACAATACCAACAATGGTGAGTTCAATCTACGAACGAACAACTGATGTTTACAAACTATACTACAAATCAGAAGATTTGGCACAAACCAACGACACAATTTTCCTTACTTGCATTGTTGCCCATTTAAAAGCAGGAAGCTATTACGAAGACCAGCAAATTAGGCACGATGCAACGAAGATGATTATGAGCCACATCTCAAACAACAACATAAACGGTAACGTAATGATGATGGGCGATTTTAACGTTTACAACTCATCGGAAGATGCCTTCCAGGAGTTTGTATCATCCTCTGCAAGCTTACGTTTCTACGACCCAGTTAATAAACTCGGAGACTGGCACGACAACCCGTACTACTCTGATTACCATACACAATCAACTCATACTTCAAGCGGGAATAATTGCCCGTCAGCTGGAGGAATGGACGACAGATTTGATTTTATTTTAACCTCCCTTCCAATACTAAATGGTTCAGACGGTTTAAAATATATTGAGGATTCATACTGGGCTTTTGGTCAGGATGGAAACAGGCTAAATCAATCACTAAACAGCCCTACGAACAATTCCTTACCAAGCGATGTAATAAATGCACTTTACTACATGTCCGACCACCTTCCTGTTGTACTTAAACTTCATGTTGATGCTAATCCTGCCAGTACTGCTGATATTCATTCTGATATAAACCATAACTTTCGTGTGACTAACCCAATTAACAACCATATAAAAGTTTGGAGTGACGTATCTGATCCTGAAACTATGGGCTTACAAATAACCAATCTACTTGGTAATACTATAATAAATGAAAGGGTTACTTTTTACCCTGGTGATGAAACAAAAATCGATACCAGTATTTTAAAGCCAGGAATCTACTTGCTTACATTAAAAAACGGAAACTACTCTTTTTCAAAAAGACTAATTAAAAGCTAAATGAATGTATCGGCTGGCTATAATATTAGCAACTATTCTGTCGAGCCTGGGCGTAAAAGCGCAATACTACATAAAGGGGCAGGAGCCCAGCCACGTAACATGGAATGAACACCACGCATCTTTTGGTAGGCTAATTTACCCAAAAGGTCTTGATTCAATTGCCAGCATATACTCACAGTATATGGATAGCGCGTGGAAGGTTGTGCCAAAAACGTTGTCGCATGCACCCAAACGCACGCCCATTTTGCTTCATAATAACAGCATACTGTCAAACGGTTTTGTTTCATGGGCACCCAGAAGAATGGAAGTGGTTACTACTCCTTCGCACGGCGCTTCCCCTGTTCCTTGGCTGCAAACACTATCGCTACACGAGACCCGCCATGTAGTTCAAATTGACAAGCTAAATCAGGGACTAACCAGGTTAGGCTTCTTTCTTTTAGGAGAACAGGCAGTTGGCGCAATAGCAGGAATTGCCCCTTTGTGGTTTTTAGAGGGCGATGCTGTTTATACAGAAACAGAGTATTCATACGGTGGAAGGGGGCGACAGGCTCAATTCTACGAGTACTACAGAACACACCTACTTAGCAATGGTAAAAACAAGTTCCCTTACGATAAGTGGCTAATGGGATCATATAAGGATATGATTCCAAATCACTACTCATTTGGTTATCTAATGGTTGGATACGGCAACCTTAAGTATGGGTATAACATATGGAGCAACGCGCTCGAAAAAACTGCAAGGCAGCCTTTTTTAATTAATCCATTCTTCTTTTCATTAAAAAAGGATATTAAATTGTCGCCAAAAAATCTTTTTAACGAAAACATACAATATCTTGATTCATTGTGGACAACCATTGACCATAAAACGGACACAACACATACCATTCTTACTGAAAGAAAAAACAAATACGACTATGTAGAGTACAAAACACCCGTTTCACTAAATGACTCCATGTTTGTTGCTCTAAAAACATCAATGAAACAAACTCCTAGGGTAATAATAAGAAACATCAACTCACCGAAAGAAAAGAAGCTTTTTAGCCCCGGGCAGCTTACTCACAAACGGATATCAGTAACCGGAAACTACATTTTTTGGAGTGAGTATAGGCCACATCCCCGATGGGAGTATGAAAATTACTCTGAAATCTGGTTTTACGATTTGAACCGGGGCGAAAAGAGAAAAATCACTAACAACTCTAACTATTTTAACCCAATTCAAATAAGTAGCAGTAGAATAGCCGTAATAGAGCAAAAAGATAATGGGGCAAATCTTATCTCACTTATTAATGCTACTGGACAAAAAAAGGATAGTATAACCATTCCTTCACCGATGGAATTGCGAGAGATTTGCCAAGGTGAAGGCTACCAAATATTTGCCCGCTGTGCATCGCCAAACGGAACTGTAATACTTCGCTATAAAGAGGATGACTTAGATCCAGATACTATTCTTGGTCCGGTTTTTAGAGATATTTCAAACATAGCATATTATAACAATAAGCTATTCTTTACTGCAACTGAAAATTATGTTGAACAACTATTTAGTGTAAATACTAATACTCGCAAGACAGTAAGAGAATTTAAGTCAAGTTATGGTTTAAGTGATGTATCATTATCATCTGATGGCGATGTTTTTGCATCAATACAAGCGAAAGGAGGATCTGTTCCTGTGAAAATATCATTGAAAAACAACAATGTCCCAATAAATTTTTCAAAAACAATAGAACCCCTATATCACCATAGCAAGCAAAACCAACCTTCGCATAGCAAAGTGCTGGATTTGAACTATCAGGATTCTATCCTAAAACCCAGGAAACACCATAAAATTTCAAATCTGTTTCGGTTTCACAGCTGGGCTCCTGTTTACTTCAATCCTTTTGATGTGGCAGCTGGTAAGTTTGATGTTCCTTCCCCAGGGGTTACCCTTATTTCCCAAAATTTAACCAGCACCCTGGTATCAAGCTTTGGCTACTCATACAACCAAACACATGGGGTTCATGCTCATGTCGAGTGGCAAGGTTGGTATCCCAAAATATCTGCAAGTTTCAATTACGGTAACGAGCATGCTGTATTCAATGGCGGCCCGGACCCTAACGAAACTTTTGGATACAGAAGCGAACCTAAAATGAACTTAAACATGCGAGCAAGGTTGCCCTATTTTTTTACAGCGGGAGCAACCATTTTTCAGGCAAACTTGGGTTTGCAATACTCCTATACAAACACCTGGTTATGGGACCCACAAGAGCAAGTGTATTCAGATGGACTTAGCACAATAGAACCCTACATATCAACTTACGTTGCTAAACGTATGGCTATTCGCGATTTACGACCAAGACTTGGCGCATACCTTTACTTTGGAAGAAGCGAGTTTCCTAAAACCAAAGATTTGCTTGGGAATGGAAACTTCCTCTCAACAAGAATTTATCTTCCTGGATTTCTATACAATCAGAGCCTCTTACTTTCAGGTCAATGGGAAAAATACAACAACGGCATGTACAGCCTTTCTCCAAGGTTAACCTTTCCCAGGGGTCACCAAAAGCAAACACATGATCAAGCGTACTCTCTAAATTTTGATTTTTCCTTCCCCGTGGCATATACTGATTTACCTATTGGTCCCATAGTATATGTTAAGAGGATTTTTGCAAATATATTCTCGGATAACGCATGGCTTAGTGTTTATGAACTTGAAAATAGTATTTGGAGAATCAATCAAAAAACCTTGCGATCAGCTGGTATGGAAATAAATGCTGATGTTAATTTTTTTAGAACTCCATACCAATTTAGAATAGGTTATAGAGCAGGCATCATCCCTGAGGAAAAGTCATATTTTCATGATTTTATTATTTCTTTTGATATTAACAGCATGTATGGATACTTATCTTACAATAGCTTAATTAATTTAAACCTTTAGTTTAATTAGTAGTACTATAAAAATTGCATTTCATGGAATTAAATTATTATAAACAAGAGTTAAGAGACAGAATAAAGCACATTAAAAAAACAATAAGAACTGAGCAGAAGCTAAAAGAATCTGAAACCATTTTTAAGCTAATTGAGCAGCTACCCGAGTTTAAATCTGCAAAAACTGTTCTGGCATACTGGTCTCTCCCCGATGAAGTTGTTACTCATAACTTTATAATGAAATGGTACAAAGAAAAACAAGTCCTATTACCTGTTGTAGTTAACAGCACACTTGAAATAAGAGAATTTTCCGGAATGGAGTGCATGGTAAAAGGAAAATCTTTTGGTATATTGGAGCCCTCAAAAGGGAAAAAGGTAAGTGCAAGCAGTATTGATTTTGGAATTATCCCAGGCGTAGCATTCGACAGTTACGGAAACAGGCTTGGAAGAGGCAAAGGTTTTTATGACAAGCTTTTAATGAATTACAACTTTTTAAAAGTTGGGGTATGCTTCTCTTTTCAACTTGTTAACCGGGTACCCACAGGAAGCTACGATATTAAAATGAATAAAGTTATTCACCCACAAAAACAATGATCATTATGAGAATCTTTTTAAGTATTACAATTTTTTTAAGTATTAGTATAAGTGCGGTTGCTCAGCCTCCTGATAATTATTATAATAGCACAGACGGAAAATATGAGCAGGAACTCTTAGAAGAGCTACACAACATTATTAAAGACCACAATGTAATTAGCTATGCCGCTATATGGAGCGCAATTACCGAAACCGATGCCACTTCAACCGGTAAGGTTTGGGATATGTACTCTAACTGTACGTTTACATTTGGTGATGACCAGGACTCTGGTACAGGAGGAACTTCAGAATGTGAGTTTTATAACCGCGAGCATTCATTCCCTAAAAGTTGGTTTGGTGATGGGTCTCCAATGTACACAGATCTTTTTCATGTTTACCCAACAGATAAGAAAGTAAACAGCATTAGGGGAAACTATCCATATGGTGAGGTTGGCTCTGCAACCTATACATCCAACAACGGAAGCAAACTAGGAAACTCCTCATACAGTGGCTATAGCGGTACTGTTTTTGAACCTATTGATGAATACAAAGGGGATTTTGCACGCACATACTTTTATATGGCAGCTAGATATTATGATCAAATTCATAACTGGAGCAGCGACATGCTTAATGGTACGCAATATCCTGCTTTCTCCGAATGGACTATTGATATGCTAATTGAATGGCACGAGCAGGATCCTGTTAGCGATAAAGAAATCAACAGGAATAACGCTATTTATAATGATTATCAGGGCAACAGGAATCCATTTATTGATAATCCTGAATTTGTTTACAGGGTATGGGGCGAAGAAACTTCCTATGTAGTAACATATGGTGTTGATGGAGAGAATGGTACATTGGAGGCAAGGGTTGATGGTACAATAGTTGAATCAGGAGGCTTGGTTATACAAGGCTCAAATATTCAATTTACTACAACTCCCGATGATGGCTATGGCGTTAAGAGCTGGACCGTTAACGGCGATATAGTGAGTGACTACACTGACATTGAGTATCTTTATGAGAATATACAGGAGCCCTTAACAGTCACCGTAGAGTTTGAAAGCATAAATAATGTTACAGCTGAAGCCCTTAGCAACCCAACGGTTTATCCAAATCCATTTACCAATAGCATAACTTTAACCAATGCAGAGAATTTTAAGAGAATGGTTATTACGAACCTTGTTGGCCAGAAGGTAATGGATATTAAATTAGAAGGAGAAGCCGAGATTAATACATCCGCACTATCAAAAGGAGTTTACTTTTTTACTTTTATTACAAATAGTGACGAAACATTAGTGAAAAAGATGATTAAGCAATAATCATCTTACCAAAATAAAATACACAAAAAGCCCCTAAATTAGGGGCTTTTTGTGTATTTTAGGTCTTTAAAACTATAAGTATTCTCCTGTTATTCCAAACCTTCCTGAGAGAAAACTTTACCGAACAATTTATTATTAGGAATATTCGCGCAACAATCTAACGAGAAACTACAAATCGCATTGTTTCGTTTCCTGTTTTGGTCGAGGCTTTTATGATGTAAACTCCAGGAGAGAGATTGGAAACATCAATGCTAAAAACATTTTCGTTTGTAATACCACTTCTTTTAAACACATTTTGTCCCGTAGCAGAATAAACTGCAAAAGATTTAATTTGCCGATTACCTGCACTGAACGTAACTAATCTACTTGCGGGATTTGGATAAAGCGATTTTTGGTCAATACTGTTTATTGGCGTGGCGGTTGTTTCATCTGTCTTATAAAGTTCTCCCTCATCAGCATACCAATATTCCCAATCGCACTCAGAGCAATCATCCCATGAGGTTAAATCAAAATAATCGGGGTCGGACTTTTTGCCTTTAACAATGGCAACCTTAACTGCCTGCTGATTGCAACTCCATGTTAACGGCACGTTCGTCTCACAAGTTTCTGGTTCACAATCTTGAGTGGCGAGAAAATAGGCATAATCATCATAATTAGGGTCACCAAAGACATACGCATTGCCAGTACTTTCAACTCCCACTGCTGTGTATTCATTCACTCCTATGCCCAATGCAGGGTTTCTATCCCAGTCTTTGTTAATACGGGCTAAAAAAGTAAATAGGCGACCGTGCCTGTTTTCTGTCTCATTATTTTCTAACCTGTTAAAATGGCTATCTGTAATAATGCTCTCAAGTATTGGAATATTCAAAAAATCATCGGCAATGGTCATTCTAAAGTTATATGGGTTTGCCAGCGCCTCGGAGGAGTAAACCGTATTGTTTTCGGCTGTAAAAAGGAACTCGCCAAGCACAGCAAGCCCTGCGCTTGTTCCTCCAATAGAACCATTTTTTTCATTAATAAGATGAAGAAGAGCGTCGTGAAGCATTGTGCCCTTCCATGTATTATAGTAATTCCACTGGTTTCCGCCCGGAATAAAAACTGCCTCAGCATTCATAATAGCAGCTTCTACCTCAGGGTTATTAGCTTTCTCAGTGGTATTAATACTTTCAATGGTTGTAATAGAATTCATCGGGTAATTATCATAATCATCGTTATAACCAGTACCGGCATCATATCTAATTATCACAACATCGCCTTCGTCGGCCAGGTTATAGAACCACTCTAAACCATCAAAGTTATCGCCACCTCCCCCCATTAGTAAAAATCCCTGTTCGTGGTTTGTGGTTACATCCTCAGCATTGCCTATCCTTGTGAATGTTTGGGCACTTACGTTTACTGTAAAAAGCAATAATAGTAGCTGTAGTGAATACTTAATCATAAAAAACTTTTTTAATATTGTTTACTAGATATTAATACGCAGAAGTATTGGTTTACCCTTAATATCAGAACTGTTATTATCCGATTGTTTTAATGACCGCCGTTAATGGAACACGTTGCCTGTGCCTTTTGACTTTGGAATGTCCGCCAAAGAACGGGCGAACGATTCAAAGTCAAAAAAACGAGGATATCACGAATTGTCGAAACTTTACTCTTTCATTAATGCTAGGTAATCAGCCAAAACACGCTCCCATGAGTATGATGTTCTTGCTTTCTCAATAGCTCTTGTGCTGATATCTTTTCGCTGCTCATATGTAAAGTTCCATCTTTCGTTTATACGATCTACAAGGCAGGTTTTGTTTTTAAAAAATGTACCGGTATCGCCAAGCACCTCTTTATTAAAAGGATTATCATGTGCTACTATTATACACCCACAGGCCATAGCATCGAGCAGGGATGGGTTTGTTCCCCCAACAGAATGACCGTGATAGTAAACTTTGGAGAAACATCTTAATGCATTCAGTTTTTCAGCATTGAATATTGTCCCAACAAATTTGATGTTTAGATGATTGCCATACTTTCTATAAATCTTCTTTCCATATTTTGTACCAACATCACCAACAATCACGAGGGTTCTATTCATTGCAATAAATGCTATAATGGCACACTCAATCTTATTTTCTGGTTCGATGCGTGCAATAAGTAAGCCATAATCATAGGGTGATAATCCTAAAGATTTAATCACATTCTTATTGGGTTTGCTTTCCGGAAAACTCGCTCCATAAGGAATGAAAGTTGAAATAATATCGTACTTACTATCTAAAAACCTTTTTATTTCAAGGCTATCGGCAACCACTTTTTTTACGTATTTAGCAGCTAGTTTTTCAGTTAGTTTAAGTATTGATTTAGCTACACCCCCCCACTTGCCTCTTTGCCATTCAATTCCATCCATGTTAATTATTAATTTCTCTCTCAGCTTCTTTCTAAAAAAAGGCAGGAATAAGCCAAAGGAATGGCCGCAGCAAATCGCAAAATCAAAAGGCTTATGATTAATCTTTAGTAAAGATTTTAAGGAGTAGTAAACTTTTTGTAGGTTTTTGGGTAGTAATTTACTGACATAAACGGGTAGTCGGGTTACACCAAAATAAGGCGACAAAGGATTTTTACATGATGATTGGTGTAATACAGTAACATTGTGGCCAGCACTTACAAGGCGTATGGAAAGATGCTGGGCAAAGGCTTCAAAACCTCCGTAATTATTAGGTATTCCTCTTGTACCAATAATGTATATATTCAATGGCTATGCTGATATTTCAGGATTTTCATTGCTTGTTTCGGTTTTTGGAACGGTGAATGAGAAGGTGCTTCCCTGATCTACCTTGCTCTCAACCCAAATTTCTCCGCCATTTCTTTCAACAAACTCTTTGCAAAGAATTAGCCCAAGGCCAGTCCCCTCCTCTTGTGAAGTTCCAATGGTAGTAGGGTTTGAATCGATAAGAAATAGCTTATCTAAATCATCTTTTGCTATGCCAATGCCATTATCCTTAACAACTATTTTCCAGTAATCATCCTTCGATTCGACAGTAATTTCAATATTTCCGTTGGTAGGAGTAAACTTAATGGCATTGGATATGAGGTTCCTAACAACAGTGGTAATCTGGTTCACATCAACATACGCTGTGCAGTCGTTGCAAGACACTACATGAATGTCAATATTTTTATTTTTGGCGTTTCCTGAGAGCAGCTCAACGTTCTCTTCAATAATACTTTTCATGTTCACCATCTTGGGCCTAAGCGGCATACGTCCAGTTTGCACCATAGACCATTGCAAAAGGTTCTCAAGGAGGTTAAACGTGTTGTTTGAGTATTTGTAAATTTGGGTAATGAAGTTTCTAAGGCTTTCTGAATCAAAATTCTCAAACTCTTTAGCCAACAGTTCGCTTAAACCTAAAACCGTGCTAAAGGGGTTTTTTAGATCGTGAGCTATAATGGCAAAAAACTTATCCTTGGTTGAATTTAGGGCTTCCAACTCGTTACGCTGCTTATCCAGCTCCTGAGCCTGTCGTTCAATCTCCTTGTTTTTCTGTGTTAGCTCAGCCTCAAGCTTATTGTAATCCCTTAACCTAAGTACCAGTGCTTTAAGCATTGCCTCAGAAATGTTTGGCCTTTTGGCAATTAAGGCAAGGAACTTCTCCTGATCAAGCCTTAGCAGAGTGGTTGGCTCTACTGCTGTAACCGAAGCGCTTCTGGGTGTAGAGTCAACTAAAGAATATTCACCAATGTATTGATTACTAACAAAGAGAGCATAAGTATGATCTCCATCGTGCACCTTTACACGTCCGTTTTCAATTAAATATAATGCAAAATCCTTGTCGTTCTTTCTAAAAAGAACTTCACCAGCACCAATTTTAATAGGAGTTAGCTCGGTGGCAATTTCTCGTAGTAGAGTTTCTTCCAAGTCGTCAAAAATTGCTATTGACTTTAAAATTAAAACTCTTTTATCTATTTCATCAATGGAAATTGAAGGCATAAGAACAAATCAAAAGGTTTAGATTATAGACTAAAACGTAATATTTAGAATTCAAAAATAGTTAAATTATGCAAATTCAAAGTAATTAAACCCATATAATCCGAGTATATGTATTATTGTAGTTATAAAATTCTTTAAAGTTACGCTAATTAGCAAGTTTTTTGTTATGTTTAGGGTTTCTAATTTAACCTATTACACTTTTTGTCATGAAGCTACAGCTAAATGTTAGGCAGAAGATTACTGTTTACATTCTGGGAACAGCCCTAATACTTTTTGCAATTACGATTGGCTACTTTAGTTCAACTGCCAGGCAAGCTGCATATAAAAACATAACCGAGCTTAATAATGCCCAAACGGATCATTATGCATCTTTGATTGAGGATGGTCTTAATAACGATATGGCTCTGGCCAGAACCCTTTCTAAGGCCCTTCAGGAGTACGACCAGTTGCCATTTGAGGATTGGCGTGAACTAATAATGGGGATGTACAAGCAGGTAATGATTGCAAACCCGCATATAGATGCAATATGGGATAGTTGGGAACTTTCTCATATTGACCCTGAGTGGGATAAGCCCCACGGACGATGGCTTCATATCTATTATCGGGAACAATTTAAACTGCTTTCAAAATACGAGAAAAGAAGCTTAGATGGTGATCCCGCTGCCTATGCAGCGATAAAAAAGGGTGGCAAGGAGGCAATTATTGAACCATACCTGTCCACATTACAAAAGGGTGGGTTTATGACATCGCTCACTTCCCCAATTATCAAAAACGGCAAGTTTATTGGGGTGATAGGGGTTGATTTATTTCTAGGTCAATTACAGGACCTTATCTCAGGTATTAAAACGCATGAAGATGGTGCAGCATTCCTTCTTTCTAACAATGGAACTTTCGTTGCTCATCCAGATACATCAATCTTCTCAAAAAGCATTAACGATGTTTACCCTGAACTTAGTAGCAACCATAACATTGTTAAGCGGATTAAAAAAGGTGAGAAGTTTGCTGTTACACACACCAATAATTTGGGCGAGAAGTTATACTTTAATTTTAGCCCAATAGAAATTGGCCACACCACCACGCCATGGTCTATGGGCCTTATGGTTCCTGAAAACACCATACTTGAAGATGCTAACAGGAATTTTAACATTGGAATGCTGGTTGGCATAGTGGGAATCATCCTCCTTGTTACCATTATATTCTTACTTGCTAACAATTTAACAAAGCCCATAAAACGCATCACTACGCTTCTAACCGATTTATCTAAAGGTAAGATAGATGAGAGCATGCATATTAGCCTCAACACGGGTGATGAGATCTCTAAAATGGCCAAGGCGCTCTCACTTTCAATTGATGGATTGCTTGCAAAAACAGAATTCTCAAAAAGTATTGGGAAGGGTAACCTAGATGCTAAGCTAAAACTTTTAAGTGACGAGGATGTTCTTGGAAAATCATTACTTGAAATGCGCCAAAGTTTGATCGATGCAAAAAACGAAGAACGAAAGCGTAAGGACGAGGACGAAAAGCGCAGGTGGGTTAACGAGGGGCTTGCAAAATTTGGCGATATTTTAAGGCAAAACAATGAGAATCTATCAAAACTGGGCGATGAAATTATTAAGGAGCTGGTCTGGTACCTTGAGGCAAGCCTGGGCGGAATATTTGTTAAGAACGAATCGAACGATCCATACACATACGATTTAGTTTCAGCTTTTGCATACGACAGGAAACGCTACCTACAAAAGAGTTTTGAACAGGGAGAGGGCCTTGTAGGTTCCTGCGCTGCGGAGGAGGATACAATTTACCTTAAAGAGATACCACAGGAATACATTGATATTACCTCTGGCTTAGGCGGAACCAACCCCAACACGTTACTTTTAATTCCACTAAAAATTGAGGGCGAAGTTCTTGGCGTTATCGAGATCGGATTCTTAAAAAGCTTGCAAGATTTTGAGATAGCGTTTGTTGAAAAAATTGGAGAAAGCATAGCGTCAACGCTTAGAACGGTTCGTATTAACCAAAAAACAAACGAGCTCCTTAAAAAATCGCAAGAGCAAACCGAGATGATGGCTGCACAGGAGGAAGAGATGAGGCAGAACATGGAGGAGCTTCAGGCCACCCAAGAAGAATCTGCTAGAAAGGCTATTGAGATGGAGGGATTAATAGATGCGCTCAACGAATCATCGTACGTGATGGAATACGATGCGGATGGGAAGATTATTTCCATAAACGATGCCTACCTTGAACTTCTTGGCATAACCCGCGAAGACGCTATTGGGAAACATCATTCTGATAATGTTGTGATGACGGATGAACAGAAGGAGCATTACGATAAGTTTTGGAGAAACCTCAAAAACGGGAAAATACAGAAGCAAACCACCAGCATAAAAATGGAAGGAAAAGATTTCACCTTTGTTGAGACCTACACACCTATAAAAAATGAGAAGGGTGATATTTATAAAATCCTGAAAATTTCTACGGATGTATCGTCTGCTTCTCGTAAAAAACAATAGTAACTGCAGAAAGATAAATGGCGTTTTAGAATCCTGTATTTTAAACTAATCTCTCTTGCTATTAACAGGAACAGAGACCGCAAAAAGGGTTGACTCAAAAGATACTTTTCTCACCCGACCATCGGTATCCTTGTCGGAATTTAGGTTCATGTTGGTTCCGGTAATCTTTGCCAACCTATTTACCCCTCGCTCTGCAATATCAATAAACGATAGTTGTCTACTTCCACCCCTGGAAATGGCTAGTAGTGGCTCAACTTCATTCTGCTTCTGAATATTTCTGATTTTGCTAGTACCATCAGGCAGCTGAGGCGCAAGGGATGCAATATCTTTAATGGCTAGTTTAGATGGTTTAATTATATTAACTGATTGGTAATTGGTTAAGTGTTTTGTTTCGATGCTTTGATTGACGGATTCCTTTGGCGTAACATCAATATTGGGAACATCTGTTGAGTTTACTTCAAGTTTTGGTTTAACTATTGGCTCAATACGATTTGCAACTGTTTCGCTTCCTTTCTTTTGCTTATCGTTAATAACCTCATTGTCTTTAACGCTCACTTTATCGTTATATGATACAATCTGTTCCGTTTCGGTACTAACTAAAAGATTTAAAAGCGTAAACACGCTCACCAATATTAGTACACCAGCTGCTGCTGAAGTCATTATAATTAGCGTTTTGCGCGGTAAGCTAAAAATACGTGTACGCTTTAAGGCAGATTTATTGGGGTAAACTAAATTAAGGTTGGGCTTTAACCTAATGGTAGAGTATAGCCTTCTAACTATTCTGTTCTTCTTACTATCAGCAGTTAGCTTATGTAACTCATCTCTCTCTTTATAAGATATGTCGTTCTCTAGCTCGGCTATACAAAGATAATCAAGCTCATTTTCAATTCCCAGCTTGTTAAAATCGGCTCTCTTTAAGTTTTGCTTAAAGTGATATTGCGCATGCGGCTGCTCAAGAACAACATCATTTATCCCATTTAGCTCCCTCTTTAGATCGGGGTTTTCATCAAGAAAAAGGCATAGCAACTCCTGCTCTTGCTCAGAGAGATTCCCATCGATAAAATCGATGAAGTAGGATTCGTAGTTGTCTCTGGTAATAATCATTGCTATATCACTGTTTCAAGATGCCCAATGTACTGTTTTAAAGCTAACCTGGCTCTGTATATGTAAACCTTAACCTGCGATTCGTTCAGTCCGGTAATCTCACCAATTTCCCGATAGCTGTAGCCCTCATAATCGCGAAGGAGAATCACGGAGCGCTGAATATCGGGCAGCTTGTTTAACGCTTCATGCAGTATCTCCTGCAAATCGGAATACTGGTTGCTTGTTGTACACTCGTCTGTGGATAAAACATCCATCCTTTCTGTCCTCTTATCTGCCCTAATGGTATCTATACACGCATGGTAGGCCGTTGTAAACAGGTACGATTTTGCCTTCTCTGCGTTTACTGTCTGATGCTTTGCCCATAAACGCTCAAAAGAGTCCTGCACAACATCATTAGCCTTATCTGAATCGCACAATGTTTTTAGCGCGAAGCGGAAAATGCTATCGGCATACGTATCAACAGTATGATTGTACTCCTTTACGTTCATTTTTAGGGTTATTCGTTTATATGACGTTAATGCCAGCGAAAAGTTACAGTTAATTTTTAGAAAAATGTTTTATTTTAAAAACCGCTAAAGGATACATTAGAATAAAAATTACCACTTTTAAATAAAAAAATTATTAGTTACTTTGCTTTTAAAACTATGGAACATCAAAAATTAAAATTGAGAACGATGAAAAAATTTCTATTAATTTGCTGTATTCCTTTACTGGCAATTAGCTGCCAAACCGAAAACGAAAAGAATAACTATAACCTTGAGCAGGAGCATCAGGTAATGTCAACCATATGGTTTCAAAATTCGCCCGAGGCTAAATCGCTATACTATCAAGGGTTTAATATTGCTAAGGAAAGGGTGCTGGAGTTTAAAAGTGAGACCAGCGAAAAACCACAGGCAGTGGTTGTTGATTTGGATGAAACGATGATTAACAACAGCCCTTTTCAAGGAAAGATGATAGAAACGGGCAAAGGGTTCTCTCCTGAATTTTGGAATGAGTGGTCGGCACAAGAAAAAGCAACTGCGCTTCCCGGCGCAAGGGAATTCACACATTTTTGCGATTCGGTTGGCATTCAGATTATATACCTTAGCAACCGAATGGTTACCGAGCTGGAATGGACTATGAACAATCTTAAAGATTTGGATTTTGCCTACGTAGAGCCCGATAATTTTTTGCTTAAGGATACAATCAGCGGAAAGGAAGCAAGAAGAGAAGTGGTTTCGGAGGATTATGATATTATTTTACTTTTGGGAGATAACCTCAACGATTTTTCGGAGGTGTTTGAAAACCGTGGCGATGACTGGGGCGCATCAATTGTTGATGAGTACCGAGAGGAGTTTGGTCGTAGATTTATTGTATTCCCAAATCCGATGTATGGCGAATGGGAAAAGAGCATCTACAATCATAAGAGGGATATCGATGATGATGCAAAGTTTATGATGAGAAGGGAGTCTATAGAGGCTTATTAACCTGAGTTTGATATAAGAATTTTAAACACAGAGGAATTTTGGAGTTTACGTGATAATTACTGAAAAACAATATAATTACGAAAGCATATCCAGTTTTAATTGGGCATAATGGAGTGATGATACGTAAAACAAATACACTCGTCACTGCCTGCCTGCTCTGCGCCCCGCCTGACCGCGCCAGTCGGGCAGGCAGTCAGGCAGGCGAGGAGGAACAGCCTATCCCGGTTTCAATCGGGAACGAAGCAGTCTCATTTTTTTCCAAAATAAAGAGATTGGCTCCGCCAAACTCCCAAAGAACGCTCAGTTGCTTCAACCCTTACGCTTCGAGCGCTTCGAGCACTTCGAGAGCCTCAGTGCCCGCCTCATCGTCCAGGTTTAGCCTGCCCGACTGCTGCGGTCAGACGGGGCGAAGAGCAGGCAGGTTTAACTGAGGTTATTTTGGCAGGCAATAACGGATACAAACTTGTTATTGGTAGTTCAACGTAGAAATGACTGTTTATGTGCGAATTGTATGAATCCTTCATGGGTAACAACCAACAGCCTATTTATTCAACATTAAAAGTGTTGCTTGCTGCAATAAAGTAGTATTCGCTATTGGTATTAAAATGATTTTCAAACTCATGTTTACTCAAATATGAATTTGCTTGTATAAAAGCATTCAGAGTATAAATTTTCAAGCCAATTTCTTCTGTAATAAAACTGTATAAATCAATGGCTGAAGTCCCATAATAATCGCTTGAACCTTTGCCACTTTCAAATAATAGGGTTGGCTTGCTTGTTTTTAATAAATTTTTAGCTCCTTTCATCACATTCAGCTCACCACCTTCAACATCAATTTTTATAAAATCTACTTTTTGGTTTTTAGGTATAATTAAATCTAAAGAGGTTTGCTCTACTTTAATCTCTTCAATTTCAGGGCTGGCTATATCGTACCTTCTTTCTTTTATTCCACTATAGGCCGGGGCGTTTTTAACCAAATGGAAAATAGATTCTCCAGTGATATCAGAGAGCGCATAAGAAAATATTTTAGCCTTATCGTTATACTTTCTTTTCAATTCTTTATATAGATAGGGTATTGGTTCAAAAGCATAGTGCGTTCCTTTTGCCGAATATTTAAACATTAACTTTAATATTTCTCCTTTATGGCTACCTACATCAATACAAATGCTGTCTGCTCTCAATATCCTTTTCATTATTTTTCTGGTAAGCCTGTCATATTTTAAATTTTTGGTTATATCAGCATGAAAAATAATTAGAGCCTCCCTTACTATCATTTTAAAAATACTCATATGCTATTTTGATGTTTTATTTTTATGTATATGTGGCTGCATTTCAGGGTTTAAATAAAGATAACATGGATATTAGGAAAAAACCGAATAAAGCCAACGGTTTAATTATTCGATATAAATTCATCAATAACCTCCATCATTTTATAACTAGCTATTGGTTTTGCCAGGAACTCATCCATACCACAATCGAACCAAGCCTTTCGATTTTCGGGGCTTGGGTATGCAGTTTGACAAACAATTTTCACATTGCCATCAATGCTCTTTATTTTTTTTGCCGCCTCAAAGCCATCAACCTCAGGCATAACTATATCCATTAGTATTAAATCAATGCTATTGCTGCTTTTAACTAAATCAATGGCCTCGCGCCCATTTTTGGCCCATAACAAATTTGCACCCGTTGGTTTTATTAGTGCCTGAATAAATTTATAGTTTGAGTCAGCATCATCTGCCAAGAGGATTGTTTTGTTATTCCATTTAAAGTTTGACAGGGTATTCTTTGATGGCACGTACTCCTCAAATTTTTCGCGGACAGGAACGTAAGGCAGAGTAAAATAGAAAGTTGCCCCCTGCCCTTTTTGGCTATTAACCCATATTTTACCGCCATGTCTTTCAACAATATTCTTTGCTATGGCAAGCCCTAAGCCTAAACCATTAAAATCGCGCGTATTGGAATCGTCAGCCTGACGGAAGGGGTCAAATATAAATTCTTGTTCCTTTTGGGAGAGGCCAACGCCCGTATCGATAAAGTAGAAAAGCAAGGTTTTAGGATCTTTAAAGATGTAGCCAAATTCAATAAAACCTGATTTTGTAAACTTTATAGCATTAGAGAGAAGATGATGAATAACTTGCGAAAGTCTTTGGGGATCAACTAAAACTGTAAAAGAGTCCTCTGCTACGCCGAGCTTAATATGCGTCTTAAGATTTTTATTTGGGATATTGCGACGAAAATCGTTGAATGTGCGAACAAGCAGCTTATTTAGCTGGCATTCGGTTAAGGTGATTGAAAACTGATTTGTTTCAATCGCTGAAATATCAATTAAATCATTAATTATTTCAAGTAAACTGTTTGAATGCTTCTCAAGTTCCTTGGGTAGCTTACGCTTGTCTTCGTCTGAAACATCGGTACTGTTTAAAAGGGTTGAAAAACCCTGGATGGCATTTAAGGGCGTGCGTATCTCATGCGATAAGTTGGATAAAAAGGCCGTTTTTAGCCTCTCTGACTCCTCCGCCTGAGTCTTTGCTATAGTTATGTCCTTCTCGTACTTTTTTCGCTCGGTAACGTCATTAAAAACGAATACAATGTGTGCTACTTGAGAATGTCTATTTAACACAGGGGCAACTGACAATGAGTACCACTTAACATCAAACTGTTTTGATTTTATTGAGAGTTCACATTGGTGAACGTTGCCATAAAGGGCATCGTTTATTGCCCTCTTAAAGTGAGGATCAGGGTATTCCTCTGTAAAACAGATAAATTGCTCTCCTATTTTATTTGACTTTGTGGGTAGATTAATTTTATTAAACTCAGGGTTGAAAAATTCAACTATTCCTTTAGGTGATGTTATTAATACACCTACTGGTAAATTGTTTATGGCTTTAGTTAATACGTAGTAATTATGCTCTGCCTGCTTTCGTTTGGAGATATCAATGGATATACCACCGACTAAGGGTGTTTTATTGGGGCCTATAAACTTAAACTTATGGGTTACATACGTGCGCTCAATACCATTATTATCTGTTAGTTGTTCCTCAATTGCAATATTTCCCAAACGACTTACCATGGCATCTTCATTTAAGAAACGTTTAGCTTGCTCTTTGGGTAGAGAGTCGCTAATGTTTATTTTTTCAAGGGATACCCTACCAAACGCTTTGTTAATATATGAATTCTGATAGTGCATATTCCCTTTAAAATCGCGAACAAACACTCCAACGGGCATGGCGTTCAGAAGGTTTTCAAACTGGTCTTGCATTTGTTTATCCTTCTCCTTTTCGTCAGCATAATATGTAATATCCTTAAAGTCTTCAATAATTCCTGAAAATTCCTTGTTGTTATTGTAAAAAGGTTTTGCCTGATACATGCAAGTTAATCGTTTACCACATTTTTTAAAGCGCATTTCGTTACGTTGTATGGTCTCTTTCCTTCTTTTAATTTGATATAAAGGGCAGTTGTCGGTATAACAACTGGTGCTAGGAAATACCTCAAAGCATTTTTTGTCTTCTAACTCGGACCGAGCAAAGCCAGAGGTGCTAACAAAAGCATCGTTTACTCGAATGACATTAAAATTGCAATCTATAATTCTTACGCCGTTGGTGGTTGAATTAAAAATTTGGTGGAGCACCCTGTTGGTGTCAATAATCTCCTTTGAGCGTTCATAAAAACGTTCCTCAAAATTAGTTCGCAAGTCAGTTATAAAACTGAAAATACGCTTGTGTGCTAAACTTATAGTTAATATAACAAGCAACAATATGCTTAATACTATTATGTTGCCATAAATAAGACTGCGTATATAGGCATTGTAATGGTCAGATATATCAACTACTAAATTTGAACTTGCGGCTAGGGTACCATCTGGCATATAATACTTTGATACTGTTGAAATGGTATAGTACTTACTGTTCTGGTTAAATATTTTATTCTCTCCGCTATAATCCAGCAGTAAATCTTCCCTTTTTAAGCTAGCAAGATGCTTACTGTTAACGGTCCGAATAACGTAACTCTTTAACCTTTCACCGTTGATATTATGGGAAGGATTGCTAACTATATTTGTATCAATAATAGTAAAGAACGCTAAGTTTTCATCGTTTATAAAGGCAAGCCCCTTGTCGTCTCTTATGCCCAGAATAAGCATTCCATAACCCTCAATTTGCTTCTTAGTGTAGTAATACAGGCCATCGGAAGCCAGAAGAAAACTTTCCGACATGCCCGTTTCAGTGCTATCGTTACTATTAAACTCAACAATTACCTCATGGTCGTTATAATTATACTGATAGGTAAGGTTCTCACTGGAATCATACAATACCATAAATGCACCTATTGGTCTAATCAATTCTTGTGCAAATGGATCTAGAAAAGATTTTATTGCTTCTCTATCATTGCTTTCCAGTACCTTTGTAAAGAAATCATTGTTTGTAGAAAGGGTTGAAAGTTGAACAAAGGCGGTATTTATGGAATTGAATTTTGAATATATTTTTTGGTTCGATTGGTTAACTGCCTGATTAACCAGAATGTCTCTCGTTCGCTTTAAGTGATAGGCAGAAACACCAATATATAATGAGGAGAGAATTACATACAGGAGAATTATCGTTAAATAGATGTATCTTTTGGTAGATCGTTTTATTACTGATACTGTTTTCACAAAAAAGGCCTTACGTTTAAGTTTGGGAGATAATACCGACATGCTATCAAGTTGCTTAATATAATTCATTCCATTTTTATATTAAGATTGATAGTCTGTCGGCATAAACTAAACCTGCTACAAGATTTCACTTTGTTCATCTTGTTAGCGGTTTAGTATAATATGCAAACCCAAATGTAAAAGATTTTTTGGAAAGTAGCATATATAAAACGAAAAAGAGGCACATGGTGCCTCTTTTTCTTAATATGATATTTAGAACAATCTATTCTTTAATCATTCTTATTACAGATCTCTCTCCATCAGAAGTTGTGAATGACACTAGATAAATGCCCTGTGAAAGATGTTCTGTGGGAATAACGTGGGTTTCATTCCGGTTTAACTTAATGAGCTCAACCCTTTGACCCAGCATGTTTACAATTTCTATATGACTTACATCCTTAGCTCCATCAACCTTGATATGGTTATTAAATGGGTTAGGGTAAGCTGTAAGATTGCTAAGAGGCTCCTTGTCGGCTGAACTAATGTGTGCAAGATTAACCGTAATGGATTCTGCAGCATCACTTACTGTAAACTGATCCTCAAAAGGAATATAATCTTCAGCCGTAACATAGTAATTGTATGTTCCGGTTGGCAGTTCCAATGAGGTTACGCCAGATTCGTATGTGGTTAAAGGCATAGAGCCAACAATTACTTCTGCCCCTTCAAGTGGCTGGTCATCCTCACCAAGTACTGTAAACTCAACAGAATAGTAATTGTCCTGCTCTGCGGCAAAGCTAAAGAAAATGTTAGGGCGCATGCTAGTGCTTCCGCTGTGGGATGGTATTTGTTCAGAGTCGCTATAACCATACTCCACAAGATTAACATCCTGGCTGGTACTACTATTAAGATACCTATTGCTTGACCATTCATCATTAATTCCCCATGTAATTTCCACTAGCAGGTTGTTCTCACCAGAATATTCAAAATCATCAATATCAAACATGTACCAACCCTCTTGTGTTGGTAACTCATACTCTTCTTCATCCAGAACAATAACTGCCTCTTCGTTAGCAATAAACGATCCGGGTGTTTGATCCGCATCCACCTCAAGCAACTTTATCTTTAGATTTCTGAATGGAGAAACATCACCAACATTAACAAAATCAAAACCTATCTGCTCAATGGTCTGAGGAGCTGTACCTATCTCCTCTTGCAAATATAAAACTTGGGTTCTGTTTGCTTTATAGTAGTTATCGAAAAGGTAGTAGCCAGATCCAATATTATTATCATCATCGCCTTCGCCCACAACAATTTCAGGTTTAGTACCTATTGTGAGAACATGCGTACCCTCGGTATTATATACACCCTGTTCAGCTGCTGCTGTTAAGGTAACATCAGATCCCTCTGTTGATGAAGCATTTGCCTGAACATCAAAAACTACCTGGGTGCTACCGTCAGCATTAACGGTTACGGTTTGCTCTGGGGTATTCATCTCGAAGAAAGGAGAGTTTCCTACCATGCTAACAAGAATGTCGCTGGCATTGGCATTTCCAACGTTTTCAACATCAAAGGCTATTTGGGCCGATTCTCCGGGATCAATTTGCCCGTTTTCATCATCATCAGATAGAATGGTGAAATTGCTAATACCTAAAACAGGTGCATTAGCCTTAACGCTAAAACTCTGAGTCCATTCATACTCATCGCCATCATAATCGGCAGTAATTACTACTTCAAATGGGATGGATGTTTGATCAGGCACCTCATCAGAAATTGAGATTTCGAAAGCTCCTGCATAATCAAGCTGCTGGTCGGGATTAATTGTTCCCAAGCTAACGTCAGCATCAACAAGGGTTGCGTACTCGCTATCAATAGAGATTTCGGCAGCAACGTTATTGGCTGTATAGGGTTCTTCAGAAATGTTTTCGAATATAGCATTCAGCTCAACGTTCTGTCCAAAATCAGGTGAAGATGCTGTTTCAAAAGATTTTAAAATAACATAAGGCTCATCGGCTGGTACTGCAGAAAGTTCTCCTTGGTAAGTTACCTTATTGTAACCAACAACTGTTACTGTTAAGTCCAGTGGTTCGGCTACGGGATCATCAAAAACAAGTTCAGCGGTTCCAGCTTCAACTTTTGAGGTTGCTAAAATATGTACCTCTTCGCTTTCATCTGTATAAGAGATGGTAACAACAGCATCGTCAGTATCACAAGAAACAGAGAAAGAAGTAGATCCTAAAAACATGGTTGGATTATGCGTAACGTTCATCTGCTCAGGAGTATCAGTACGCACGAGCAGAGTTGGGTCGCCAAAAAGGGTCCATGTATCGTGGGTTTCAATTCCGCTTGCTCCATGCAAATCAAGCATCTTCATGCTACCATTAATGGAAATCCCTCCGTAGGTTCTTTTGATATTGTCTTCGAAAGACTCTGAAAGAATACCAACCATCTCGTCCTGGCCAGTCATTGGAGGCTGCCAAGCTTGGTTTATAGTTGACATCATTGTTCCAATGGCACCAGAAGGTTCATTGTTATCTGTTGCCCTTAACCATGTTTCGGCAAAGCAAGTATTGCTTACAAAATCACCATTAACGCAGGCAACAGACCAAATAAATGGCAATTTTCCTGAATTTGTTAACTCATTAACATCAGAGGACGAATAGTTTGCAACGCTCCAGCCTGTAACACTCCCATGATTACAAAAATTTATAATGCTAAGTCCGTCATTAATATTAGTTGATATTTCTGCTGCTGTTGTGTTGGTTTCGCCCGGTACGTCACCATCGTACTCACGATGTACTTCAGTGTAAGTATAGTTTAAAAGGGTGTCGCGTATGAAATCCATATGCACATAATCTGCTTCTCCGTTATGTCCACCACCATCACCCTCATTACGGGCAACTCCCATTCCAACGTTAAGCCAGGTATCCTCCTCTGTCATATCTCGTTCGTACTCAATCATTCTTTGAACCTGTGTTTCAACATGTGCAACTGTTTCAGCAGAGAAACGTCCTATAAAAATCTCGCTGTATGAATCATCGCCCTCAAGGTAGCCATAGTAGTTATCGGAATCGCCGCTTGAAATTGCATTGGTAGGTATCTGAGGGGCGTCTCCTACAAGTAGTACATAAGTTAGGTTGTTCTCTGGGTCATCGTAATAACTCTGAATATAATCTTTAATGGCACTACTTGTTGAACCCACCTCTGATTTTGGAACAAGCGTTGTATTGCGGCCAATTGTTTTCTTCCAGTTTACAAATGGTTGCATTGCGTCAACAAAATCGTCGTAGCAAATAATTAACAGCTCGCCATCTTCTTCTATTTGGGTATATTTCTCTTTATTAAAGTTTAGGAACATGCTGCTGTAAATATGAGAAAACTCAGCATCTACGTTGCTAGCGGTCTTACTTCGATTTAGCTCGTTTGCTCCTTTCTTGTCCGTGTATTTTACATTAACTGTTAAATCAGTATATACTCTTAACGTTTTTGTTACTGGATTATACTGTACCGGATTAACTTCAATTGACTGACCTCGAAAGTCGCGAAGTATAAAAGGATCACGAAGATTTGCCAATTCGTTTGGATAAAACTCGTTAACCTGATAGATTTTACCCTTTTCATAGGGTACCTGGTTGGGGTCAATGTCGCGAGTTAAATTTCCTTTGGATGGAGCAACTTCAACATCATTAAATTCTTCATAGTTACCAGTTACAGACTCAATTTCGACACCACCCTTATTAGGGATAATAATTGACTGTGCTAAGTAGAATAAATCAGGGTAACCTTTCTGAAGAACGTTGGGTGCTTTGGGAGAATTTACAACATAAGCAGTACCATCTTCTGTATTTACTTCCTGAAGATTTAACTCGTTTAAATTGAATTTAACGGTTACTGATTCTGAGCGTTCTGTAATAAGTGTAGCTCCATGCTTCTCGCTGGATTGCTCATCAAAAATGATTCTTTGATTTTGTGCGCTTCCTGCAAATGCTATTAATAGTAATAGCATGGTTAAGAAACTTCTAGTTAAAAAAGTGGAAACAGTTTTGAACATAGTAAATTGATTTGGTTAGTAATAATAAGTATTTGTCGTATTCGTGAATTATTAAATCAATGTCGTTTAGTTAAGGAAACATGCTTCGACTCCGCTCAGCATGACCGCCATTACCCTGAGCGGAGAAGAAGGGTAATTTTACGAAATCTACCATAAAAAAAACATTAACTAACGACATTAAAATTGAAATTTTGGCAATATAAAAAATGAAAAGCAAACTCTTGGAAACAATCCTATTTTTTTGATTAGGGGCATATAAAATTGACTAATTCTAAATTATTTAAAAAAGGGAAAAATGCATGGCGAAGGGTAAATGCTCCGCCATGCAAAAATCTATTTCTTTACAAACCTAACAATGGCGTTAGCACCATCGCTATAGTTAACCTTTAAAATATATATACCTGCCGGTAGGTGCTCTATGTTAAATTTAATTCTGTTTTTTTCCGGATCAGCATGTGATGCTAGCATACTACCAGTTAAGGAAAGAACCTCTATATGACTAATAGACTTGGCTGATGATTCGACGCTTAGGTTTGTGCTTGCTGGGTTTGGGTATAATCTCAGTTTATTGTTCATTACGCTTACAGATGTTGCATTAGTTGTAAATGTAACAATGTCGCTATACTCAATTCCCCCTATGCTCTCAGCCTTCATTCTGGCTTTATACTCCATGTCAGATTCAAGATCCTGCAATTGGAAAGTATGGGTAATAAATTCAGATCCTTCCAGCTGGGTATCGCTCTGAAGCTCGTTTTCATCAACAGAATCAACACCCCATTGGATAAATGTTGATGTAGTAACATCATTGGGATTTACCTCAACGTTAATATCAGCTGAATTTAAAGTAACATTTTCAACAGTAATATCCCCAACGGATGGAGGATCACCATTAAAAACACCTTCAATCTCAATATCATCTATACACCAGTACCAACCCCATGTGCCAGTATAGTTCCATCTAAAGAGAATCTCTTCCGCTTGCTGGTCTAAATCTAATTCTATTTGGAAGGTTTCAGGATTACTGGTTGTTTCCTCCCAGTTTTCGAGATACTCCCAGGTTGTTCCATTATCAATGCTATAGGATACAGTTGCAGTTTCCCCATCATATACCCTAAAGTAATGCTTAAAGCTAAGCTGTAAAGATTGGTAACCCTGAACCTGTATTGGTGGTGTAATCAGATCGGCATTCTGACTTCCTCCTGAGCCATACCCATCGCTATTCAGGTATGCATAGCTACTTGAGCCTTCAAGTCCGGATGAGATTGATCCAAACTCCCACACTTGTCCCTCGGTACCGCCGTTGTTGTTATTCTGCCAGCAAGCTGGTTGCTCTGAACTGCCAAACGGCTGATTGTAGGGCAATGCAATTTCACCGCATGCAGTAGTGAAGTTCATTTGTGAACCATAGTTGGTTCCAATGCTATTAGTCGCAAATGCTCTTACAAAATACTTAGTAGCTGCATTTAGATCTTCAACTTCAATTGAATACTCACCATCTGTAGTAGTAGGGTCAGTTACAAATACTTCAACATTCTCACCATCAAGCTGTGGATTTGAGGAGGTTGATAGAACAAAGCCTGAAACAGTAACGGTTTCGTCACCCTGCGAAGTAATTTCTCCAGTTAGATTAGCAGTATGTTCAGTAATATCATCAATGCTAATAGTGTTAACCATTGGTGCACCCGTTTCCAGACCTTCCACAAAAAAATCATCAATATACCAATTGTTAAATTGGTAATGGTTTCCATCAACAACAAAGGCAAAATAAGTAGTCTCGGAGTTTAGATTGCTATATATATCAAAAGAGACTTCTTCTGGGCCCACGTCCCCATCACCAGATTCGACAAACCACTCCGTATCGGTCCAAGTTTCACCATCAGTAGAAGTCTGTACTTTAAGAGTTAGGCCAGCACCATAGTCATCAAAATAATGCTTAAAACTAAATGTAACTTGTGCAACCCCGATGGTATTAAAAACGGGTGATATTAGTCTTGAAGTTCCTTCTGAAGATACGTATCGAGCACGCATCTCACCTTCATCACCTCCAGCATTACTGGAGTTTGAAGCAGACCAAATATTCTGACTTCCGTCTCCTTCCCACTGCGTATCCCAACACATGGGCATGGATGGTGTTGAAAAATCGTTACTATAAGGTAGTTCAAACGTAGAGCATAGTGTAGTTGCAAAAGAGCCTCTCCCTGAAGAGAGCTCTTCACCCTCAACTGACCAAATTTTGTAGTAGTAACTAGTTACAGCATCTAAATTATTATGGATGTATGATGTATTGTCTCCTACATAAAGAACTTGGCTACCTCCATCAATAATATCATTTTCCTGAACATTTGCATCAGGTAATCCAAACTCAGGTTCTGTATTATAAGCTAATATAATATTGTTGTTGTTATCATTAAGTTCCCATGATAGCTGGATTGCTTCGGAGGACTCTGCTATGGCTTCAAAATGACGCGGATTTCTGATTCCATTCAGAAATGCTTCGGTTTCCAGTAGTGCGTTGTAGGCATTGAGCCTGCCTGTACCTAGCATATTAACATAATCAGGGTTCTGCTCGTAGTGATTATCGGTAGTTTCCTTCAGAATTTCGCGAAGTTCATAAGCTGTTAGTTCGCCTGGAGCGTGTGAAAGCATAAGGGCAGCTACTCCGGATACATGTGGGCAAGCCATTGATGTTCCCTGATAAAATGAGTAGCTATTGTTTGTTGTAGAACTAAGAACGCCACGATCATTTACTGTATTGGTCTCGCCTCCGGGTGCTGATATCTCAACCCAAGTGTCGAAATTGGAGTACCATGAAATTACATCCTGATTATTTGTTGATGCAACCGCCATGGCTCCTTCGTAGCACCCTGGATACCATTCACCAGAAGAGTAGCTGTTACCTGCAGCAAATATAGTTATGCCACCATCCAGCGTTCCGCTGGCATTCTCGTTAAAATAGTCGATTGCATCCAAAACAGCCTGTTCAAAAACACCTTCGGATGTATATCCCCAACTATTTTGTGATATAACTGCGCCATTATCAGCAGCCCATACAAAAGCATCAGCAAAACCTCCAGAACTATTATCGGTAAAGACCTGACAGGACATAAGACGAACACCGTCTCCACCTCCGCTACCGCCAGCAATACCGGAAACTCCAATTCCATTATCATTAACAGCAGCAACGGTACCAGCAACGTGCGTACCGTGATCGTGAGGCACGATGGTAGCATTGTCATCAACAAAATTATACCCAATCTCATCCCACATATTGGCTTGAAGATCTTCATGATTATGCTCGATACCTCCATCAATTATTGCAACAATAATATCAGAATTTCCTTTCTGCATTTCCCATGCATCAACCAAAGATATGTCTACCCCTGGTGTTCCACCCTGTTGACCAGTATTTTCGTAATGCCACTGCTCATCAAAACGGGGGTCGTTTGGTATCCATTTGCTATCATTCTTGGCAGTCTGTTGGTTAGCACTCAGCCTATCCACTTTTTTAAAATTATTGGGATTATAACCAACAATCTCCTTTTTGAAAACAGGTTCAACAAAATCAACCTCCTTTAATTTGGAGTAAATTTCAATTAATGCTGGGATATTCTGGTTTGCTTTAAAGGAAATTTCGAACCAGAGGTGAAAACCCCAATCCTTATGTAATTGACTTGGCTGATCCTTCACAACTTTGGTTGAAAAGGTTCTAACTATGGCAGAAGCTCCTGCTGCTTGGTTTAAGTCATCGATTGATTTTATTCCCAAACTGTTTTTGTCCTTTATGTGCTGTGTACCCAAGAGATTCTCCTCGTACTGGGATGCAATCTTAATGCGAATCTGGTTTGGATAGTAACTTTCTTTACTTATACGATTATAGTCTATGGCGGGGCGCTCACCTCTATTAACGCTTGAGCTTTGAGAAAAGGAAATATTAGTAAGAAATAGTAAAGTAGTAATGAAAATAAGTGCAAATATGCGATTCATTATGAGGATTTTATGTTAATAATTGATTAAAAAAAGAGGGATGAAATCCATCCCTCTTTAAATTTCATTTTGTAAAAAAGATAGCTTATCGTTTATTCCTTTATCATTCTTTTGGAGAATGTTTCTCCCTTTTTAGTTTCAAGAATAATTAGGTAAACACCCTCTGTAAGTTCAGCTGTTTGGATTTCAATATCAGAAGCATCTGGATTAATTTCCTTAACAATCTGACCCAGTACATTAGTAATTTTTACATTAGCAATGCTACTTGCATTTGTAATTTTTATGCTGTTAGTAAATGGGTTTGGATAGATGTTGCTATCGATGTTTTGATCTGAAATACCAGACAATGAACCCACTTCAATCTCGAATGCTTGCTCTTTGATAATATCTCCTTTCTCTGCGGAAATAATAATACTTTCAATTACATACTCACCAGGAGCTGTACCTTCTAAAGTAGCGGTTCCATCAGAGTTGTTTGTTAAAGATAACCATTCTGGCACCTGAGTTGCTGTGAAAGCAACTGAACTCTTACGTTCTTGTGAATGGGGAGGGAATACTATATAATCGAGCCATGCAGTATCATCGCCGCCATCTATTGAACCATCCTTCTCGTAGCTCCAGGTAAACTTACGAGTACCGGCGGTAACGGCATGTTCAAATAAACTCCAATCATTACTACCAGACCACTCTTGAATCATCTGATCATCAACATAAAACTTCAAATAATCATAGCTCTCTTCACTAGATACCTTTTGGTAGAACGAAATGTTGCTATCCTCCAGTACATCAACAGTAATTTCCAGGGTAGAGATTTGGTTGTCGTTAATTCCACCTGCTTGTGCAGCATAAGCGCCCTCATGAAACTCAGATTCCTGTACAAACCAATCAGCATCACCAGATTTTTGCCATGGGTATGCATTTAAATCTCCGGTTTCGAAATCTTCAATCTGTAAACCAACAGGTAAAGAAATGGTTACATTATCCTCATAACCTGCATAAACAATTGTAAAGTCAAAATCAACGACAGTTCCTATTGGAGTATCTTCGTGAACTTGTATGGTAAATTCATTTGGAATTTCTTCCCCAACTGCTAACGAATTAATATAAACCTCATCAGTACTGATGGTAATATACTCACTACTAGATGAAAGAGTCACGTGCGCATTTTTTAAATCGGAATTACCATTGTTTGCGGTTTTAATCTCTATGCCAGCCGTTTCATCTGCATCCAACACTCCATTTCCATTTCCTAGCATTTCAGTAACTTCAATAGTATAGCTGTACTCTTCCCCGTTATCAACTGAAACTATTGGGGAAGAAGAGAATGAAATATCCTGAGGGTCATCTAAAATTTTAGATGCGGATAATTGAATAACCGGAGCATTAGCAGTAAATTTCATGTCTGACTCCCATGTATCATTTCCATCTGTAATAGTAAGCACAAAGGTTGCCTGATGCTGGTCAGGCACGTCATCAGATACGGAGAAGCTGTATGCATTGTTATAAGAAGCTGTATTGTTTCCTTCCTCAGCGCTAATATCTCCAAATGAAACAGCATCTGTTGTATTTAAAGTAATAAACTCATCAGTTCCGGAAAGTGAAGCTGATACGTCTTGTGCGTCATCAGCACCAACATTCTTAAGGGATATGTTAACTGTAAATTCCTCTCCGAAGTCAACCAGACCGTTATCATTCTCATTCTCATCGTTAACATTGTACTCATCAACAGCAATGTATGGTCCTTCCAACGCCGCTGCAGGTACCTGGGCAATATAAGGTATGGTTTGATTACGGGTAACAACAATGTCAACATCACCGCCTTCTAAAATAGGGTCGATTGGCACCTCGACTTCGCCTGTTTCATCTACAAGTGCAGCTCCGTGGAGAGCACCATCCTTGCTAATAGCTACGTATGATCCTGGTTCTGCTGCTACCAGATAAGTATCAAGACCTATTGGCATAATCTCCATGTGCGATACGTTATTTTCATCGCCCTGGGTTAAGAATGGCATTAACGATGGATCGCCAAGCACATTGTACGCTTGCCAGTAATAGGTTGGTGAGGAGTGACTTGGATAACCTTCCAAATCAACCTCAGTAACTGCAAGGTTACCAACAAAAACTAACCCTCCAGCCGTATTATAATTGCTATGGTAAGGGGCATCGTAAGCACCAAAGGTTGTCTCTTCAAATGTAGGAACATAGCCATCGTTATCACCTGAGATAGGGAAAGCACCTACAGACCAGTAAAAGTCTTCGAACCAGTATGAACTTGGTGAAGATCCAATGTAGGTAACGGCTCCTTTATCTTCTGCTCTAATCCAAGCTTCACCAACGCACTCATCTGTTCCGAACTCTGCAGAAAGACAGCAGTTACCTACGGATAATGGATACTTTCCAGAATTTGTCATTGAATTTATATCGGAAATTGTAAGCTGAGGGTCGCCCCATACAGTTTCCATACAATGCGCTGTATAGTTGATCAATGAAACGGCTATCTTCTCATCATCGTAGCAACCAGTATATCCAGAGCTATTGTTTGGGTTGTTCGGATCGTCAGCAATTCCGTAGCCCCAAACTGTGTTAAAACCATTATCTGAGTTAAAATAGTTTTCCGTTCCATACTTAATGGTAGGTTGACCAACCTTAGGGTTCCAATTACCATCAACACCAGCAATTAGCGTAGCATTGTCCAGATAGGTTGGATCCTCAAACTGATACTGCTCATAGTAAAGAATTTTGTTAATGATATTCTCAAGCTGCTCTGTTGTTTGGGCGGATAACCTGCCGTAGTAAATCTCAGGGAAGTAATCACCATCAACGCTAGCGTAATATAAATCTGTTAGCTTACCTGATTCTGAACCTGTCTCCGATGCAGGTACCTGATCAACATCGCCAGCAATTACTAAAAACGATGGTGCTGGATTTTCAGCTGTTGCATCGTTATAGGCTGCATGCACATACTCTTTTACAGCGTTGCTTGTTGTGCCAATATCATCGGTATAGGCTACCTCAACATGAAAGCCCTTTTTAGTTTTCCACTCAATGTATGGCTGCAAAGTTTCCTCAAACTCCCTGTCGCTAACTATTAACATATGAACTGGGTAAGAGGTAAGATCAGGATGGTCATCAAAAACGCTTTTTGAATATGGGTTAGCGAGCGTACTGTATGCTTGCTCAAAAAACGGAGAGTAGGTACTTTGATAGGCTGATTGGGTTTTTTCCTTGTTCGCACCCTTATAAACTAGCTCAACTTCAATGTCGTTAAAAACAACTATTTCGCCATTTACGGGATTGTACTGTACCGGAGCAACCTCAATTCTGGCGATTCTAACACCCCTCATGGTACCAAGGATTTCGACCTGTGCAATTTTCTCATTTGTAAAACCATCGGTATTGTAAACCTTGTTATTGTACTCAAATGGTACTTCATCAATGGTTTTATCCTTTCGTAATGATGGCTGAACTGGAAATATCTGGTTACTGATACCAATGTCTTTTAAGGACATCTTCTTTTTGGAGTAACCAATAACATTAACTTCCACTTCTGCTCCAAAGGGTATTTGAATTAACCTTTTAAAAGCTGGAATTTTTGGGCTTCCAACTTTCCCGGTATAATACCCATTGCCAAAGTAAAGCTCCGTAAAATCCTGTCCATTCTTAGACGTAACATCTTTACCTGATATACCATCAAGTGAGAATGACATTCTTAGGTTGTTGGTACTATTTTCCAACACCTTTGCCTCTGTATTATTCCTATCCAAAGGGATAAAATGATCCTGAGACACTCCAATGGTACTAAATAGAAATAGCACCGCGATTAATGCAAAAAAATTTCTCATAAATTATGGTTTAGTTAAACAAATATGTGGTTTCTGTAATTTCGCAATGTAAAAAATGATTTTTACTAAAAAAAGTTTTTTTGAGGAATTGGGTAGATGTTAAAATATACCATATATTAAATATTTAATTCAATTTAATTGATTTATTATTCTATTATATTGCATTTTATGTATGATACTAATCGTTTATTTAGAGATGTTTTGAATAGCATTTAGTTAAAAAAAAAACGCTTCCTAAAATTATAAAGGAAGCGTTATAGATTTTAAAATATTTTTGGTATGCTAATACTTGAACATTCTATAAGCAGTCTTTTCGCTACTTTTTGAAATCAAGGTAACTAAATATACCCCTTTGGGAAGATGATGGGTACTGATTGTTGTTGAAATTTCAGAGCGAACCTCCATAACAATCTGACCTAATAAGTTGGTAATTATTATGGATCTAATAGGCTCATCATCAGAGATGTGAAGATATTCAGAGAACGGATTTGGATAAACATACACATCAAGAAGGGTGTTGTCATTAACACCGGTTGCAATTTCAAAATCAATTGTCATAATCTCACTTAAGCCGGTAGAGTAAACAGATTGAACACCTGCAACATTACTTTCTGTTACAAGATTAGTGAATTCATAAGTTGTTACGTTCTCCTCAACAAAATCAATGGGTGTTTCCATATCATTTAAAAAGATGTTGAAACCGTCCAGCTGCTTAGTATGTTCTGAATTTCGTTTCAAGTCGTTTATGTCAACACTCTCATTGAATTTACCATCCCTGGCTGCTCCGTTTACTTTTGAAGAAGCAGCACGTGATATAAAATTTAAATCTTTAATGTCAATTTTTTCATCGCCAACAGTTATGTTGTCTATGGCCCATGAGTACCATAAGCCTAGTCCGTCGCCGTCAACGTTGTGCCATGCAATTTTTACGGTTTGACCCGCATAGGCTGAAAGATCAATTACAGCGGGCGCATCATAATGGTTATCACCAGAGGGTAAATCGCTGGCATTCCAAAGTACTGTCCATGTTTGTCCATCGTCCTCGGAAATTTTCACATAGTAATTATCACCGTTGGGTGAACCATTGGTTCCATAGTACCAAAATACTAAATCGCCTTCAGGAGCAATGAACTCAGGTGTAATTAACCATTCGTCCTGATGTTCATAATCCCACATTATGAATGCCTGGTAATCGCCATCCTGTGGTACAATTTCACTCTCTGAAAAACTTATTGTTTCAGCAACCTGCCATGTAAAATCTCCTGATGAACCTGAGCCGGTATTGGTTATATTTTGTGTCCAGCCTTCTGAAAACTCTCCAGCTTCGAAACTTTCAGACCATGAATCAACGTTGTTCCAAGATAAAACTGCAGTCTGATTCTCATTATCAACATCTATGGAAAGAGCAAAAGGGTCCACAATTTTTTCGATTAGAATAACATCGCCCAAATCAATACTATTTGTAACGTTTATTGATTGTATATGTGTTTCATAACCTATATATCTTGCAGTAAAACTATAGTTGGATTCATATACGTTATCAATAGTAAATTCTCCATTCTCATCGGTTTGGATGCTATATGATCCATACCCCTCCATTGTAACATGTGCTTGACTTAAAGGCTCTGCGGGTTCATCGTTAGTAACAATTCGTCCGGTCACTTGGTACTGGTGTATTGGGTTTATGCTGACGTTAACCGTCTCATTTTGATTACTTATAGTAATTTCATCTGAATAGTCTGTATAACCATATTTAGATATGGAATAGTGGTAAGTAAGGTTATTCCTCAAAACAACCGTAGCCTCCCCGCTCTCGTTTGTTACTGCCGTAGCTTCAACTTCAGTCTGCTCTTCGTCGGAATAAATTGTAATCGTTGCTTCATCTACGGGATTATTATTGTTTGCATCATTAATGTTAAAATTCGCTTCGTAAAAGGTACCTATTAAAACATTGTCAAAATCGGTGTAAAAATCTCCTGATAGCCATTCTGCTTCTATTTTAATAATTACATGTTTGTCTGCAAATCCTTCAACATCGATTAATTTCTGAACATACTCTGTGGAGGGCTGATGATTTGAAGAGTTAATTTCATCAATTTGCGTATAGGTTTCACCAAAGTCTGTTGATGCAAGGATTGAAATTGAAAAATCGTTGCCACTGGTTGCCGTAGAGGGGTAACCGGCATAGTTAACCACCCTGTAGTAAAAGCTGAACTTTGGGTTATCTCCCATGTAAACAACGGATGTTTGCCACTCCCCTGATTGTGCATTAACCCAAAGATTTCTGGTTAGTCTCGGGCTTTCGTTTATACCAGCCGAAAGATTAATGTAGTAATTGCCAGACCAGTAATCGGGTAAAACTGTAATATCATTAAAATCTTCAACTATGTTTTCAGTGTAGTAGAATAACTCGACTTCAATAGCTGCCTTTAAGCTGCTTGGATTCTCAATATCAACTGACTGCAACTCCCCTTCAATTACATATACGCCAGGTGTATTAGGGTCACAATCCGTTTCATTCCAAGAAACAGGAATTTCGGTGAAGGTACCGTCATTTAATTCAACCTCTGCATTTTCAGGTAATGATAAATCATTGAAGTTTAAGCCAATTACATTCTTTATTGATTCTATTTCATTAACTGAAACGATGGATTTTAAGGCTGGATTTGCTGTGAACTCTGCTTCATCACCCGTATTAAATGTTATATTTAATGAAAGCGGTGAATCCTCTACAGAAGAAATCTTTGTGCTTAAATATGATCCAAGAATTGTGAGTAGAGAAGTATTGTCTCCGTTGTCAGTTAGGGTATAATCAGCATCAGGGGTTAAGTTGCCCTCATCATCGCTAATTGATAGGCTTGTTGCATTTATCCAATGTACCGTTGTTGTGAGGTCATTCTGATCGTCAACAATATAATCCCTTGATTTGGGCAGGACAACTGGGCGTTCATCAAAATAGAATGTAGTATTGGCGTAGGTTGAAGGAGTTGTGGGATCAGCTGGCGGGTTGTTTGGATCCAGTTCAACATCATCGCTGTTTTTTATGATAATTCTATTGCTATCCGATTCCTCTGTTTCGGTTTGAAGCCACCTGTCGTTGTAATGATAGGTATCATCATAAGGGCGATAAGTTAAAACAACAAGGTTGCCCCCTTTATAAAAATAAGGAGCATTAAAAGGGATAATTACCTGATTCATTCCGCTTGGAATACACATTGTATTATCATAAACCAGAGTTAAATCTGAAGCAGGGATAAATCCGCTGGATAAATCCTCATTGTCAGTTTCGCCTATCCAAACTTTAATTTTTGTTCCTTTTGTAAAATCGGTATAAAAATTGTTTGTATAGGCTATGGCTTCAATTCTTCCTTCAATATTTAGCTCATTAGGATAGTACATGGTTTGTGAGAGGCTGTTCTTGTAGAAGAAGTCATAGGGTATTCTCCCAAAAATTTCGGAATCGGGGTTTCCAACGGCCTGCTCGTTAATAATTTCTCCAAATTGCATTGGATTAGATATTGCTACACCGCCACTTCCAACAGAATTAATAGGAGTTACGGAATAGGAATATAGCCCTATCTTTTCTATCTCATTATCAGTAAAGGGTTGCGCTCCACTATAATTGTTTTCTAGTACCAATCCATCTGAACGAACAATTCTATAGGAATCGGTACCAGTAAAGTACGCATCGTGAAGGCCTCCCTCAGGTTCATCCCATGATAAAGTTGGTACGCCACCATCAGAAGAAAGCGTTAAGTTAGCTGGTGATGCAGGTACATCCTCACCAATCCATACGGAGTAGTCTGCTGGATTACCTGAACCATAGCTGTTATGAGCAATTACGCAGAAATTGTATGTTGCTGGATCAAAATCATCCATGCTAATTATATGAGACTCTTCACCTCCAATTTCAGGCGATGAAACCTCAAGGACTAACTCCTCATTAACAAAAATTTCAACAAGATCTAGTTCTGTTAGCTGAGTACCATCTATTGCATTTGATGGGTTTGTCCATTGAACTGTTGCAGACATTTGCCCCTCATTAGCGGGTGTTACCACTAAACCAGCTGGTTTTTCAGGTGCCTGATCGAAAACAAGTGGTTCCACATAAATTCGAATATTCCAGTTTCCGAAACCTGCGTTAGCAAGATGGCTCCATGTTTCGCCTAAATCAAGACTGGCAATATCTCCGTTAATGTCAGCAGGGCCCTCATCAACACCGGCGGGATATTGGCCACCTGCATGTGCTACTGAAAAACCAACATATACTCCTTCCTCAGGGATCTCAAAGGCTGACGAAAGCTCAAATGTATTCCAGGATGCTTCTTCGAGCTGTTCACTAACATCCTCAGCGTACAGGAGTTCACCTGGCTCCTCGCCCGCTTCATAAATTCTAATTTCATACTCTCCTGCAGGAAGGTCGTTTACGTAAGTTATAACTTGCTTTACTCCGTACCCTTGATAATCCTGAATAATTTCTCCTGTAAAATAGGCCAGGCCTATAAGCGTTCCGCCATTAGTTAATCCAATAGATGAAAAATTCTCATCATCATAATGCAAAAGGGCCTCCTTCTCATTTTTTGTGTACTCTCCTCCCGAGACACCTTTATCCTCAGAAAATGATTCTTTTTTAATTTCGACATTTTCCTGAGAGAATGAACTTTGGGGCACTTTACTTAAAAAGATGGTGGCAATAGTAAAAAACAGAAAAAACTTTCTCATAGCTATGGTTGTTGGCATTATTAGTTAAAGATTCCGATAATCATAAAACTTACTAAAAAAAAGTGGTGATAAGGTTTATTGCAATGTATGCAATGGTTTGCGTGTTTATATGTCTCTATTATTATGTACTTTATGAAATTTGAAAGAACAAAGTTAATTATTTTGGCTAATTTATTAAATTTAAAATGAGCTGCCGGCAAAATTTGAATCTATTCAATAAACACTTAAAGCTTTTGGCTCTGTTGACTGAACAATAAAAAAGCCCCTGAAACCAGGGGCTTTTTTATATCTGCTTAAGAAGAATTTACTGCTTAATCATCTTCTTCACTAATCTATCGCCATTGTTTGCAACGAAAGTAATAAGGTAAACTCCCTTTGAAAGTTCTGCTGTATTTACCTCAGTTTCTCCATTCAGGCTAACATTCATCACCTGCTGACCAACAAGATTGGTAATAACCACTCGCTGAACATTCTCAGCATTTGTTATGGTAATATTATTGGTAAATGGATTAGGGTAGGCAGTTAGGTTGCTAAAAGCTTCGGATGTTACATTAGTCACATCCTCAAACTCCACAATTACTGATAGAGGTTCCATAATATTCTCATAAAGAAATTCAGAATCAGTAAGGCCTCCCTGTACTGTGCTATTTACTGTCCAGCTCTTAACTCCATAGCCATCATCAGGTGTAGCGGTAAACTGAATATCTGCACCTTGTAGAACAGGGTCACCTGATTCAATAGGTGTACCGTCAACCTCAGCCTCCAGGATACCATTCTCACCTGCAACGCTAAATGTAACCTCGTGAGTAATATGCTCAAACTCAACGGTAACATCTATATCGCCGTCTACTTCAGAATATGTGAACATATCATCTACTAAGTCGTTAATAACATCACCGTTGACAGTCCACTCTAACACTTGATAGTTGGCGTCAGGAACTGCAGTAAAGATAATATCATCACCATCAACAACAAGATCGCCTGAGGTGATTGGCTCGTCGTTAACGGTTGCTGAAATTGTTCCGTTTTCACCAACTACGCTATATGTTACCTGATGCGTTGAAAGCACCTCAAAGTCGATGCTTACCTTATTGCTTATGCCTGTGGAGTAAGTTGCTTCTACGCTTGCAGTGTGCATTCCAATATCGAGACCTTCAAATAGGTATTCAGTCTCAGACATAATTGGTTCAGTGTTACTAGGAGTATCGGCACCATCAAGATATACGTTATAACCTAAGAATGCTTTACTGTTGAAATTGTTAACTTCTGCATTCTGAACAGGATTAATGCTTGAGGAAGATGTGAATTTACCATTTCTTGAGTTATCAACACCTACATTGTTGGTAGTAACATTATCAAGTTTAACAACCTCCTCATCAGCATAAGCTGTTTCGATCCAAAGGTTAATAAAGAAATCACCAACATCGGCTGAGTTTACAGTATATTCTTCCAGATTATCAAAATCTGCTGTGATTGACATACCATCAGGACCGGTTGCATCCGTTGTTAAGCAAGGATAAGCATCGGTTGGGTCGCCACCCTGAGGCTGGATTAAAATACCCACCTGAGTATACTCAGAAAAATCAATATCACCGAGCATAACATCTGTTTCCCAGTCATCATTAACATTGGTATTAATTGGACCTATCGTTTCAATAACTGTATAGGTTTCCCAATCAACAATATGTACCAAGAAAGGATAGCTATCATTGGGTAAATCCCACTGCATATGGTGAAAATCGATATGACTAAGAATAGCATCAGGGTACGAAGTTAAGTCGAAAACTGTACCGTAAACTTTTGTATTCTCTTGATAGAATGCATTGGGTTCTGCAGGAATGTCACCATCATGCTGGAATAGCATTATTAATTCTGAATTATTCCACGAGAACAACGCCTCCTGTGCAGCATGATCAACATCAACTGCAAGAGCATAAGGTTCTTCTATGATCTCAACCAGCGTAATCTCTCCTACATCAACATCAGCATCAACAAGAAGCGCTTCATCGGTGTAGGACTCGTAACCTGGATAGCTAATGGTAATTGTGTAGGTTTCTTCGTAAACATCTTCAATTAAGAAATCACCATTAACGTCGGTTTGTACCTCGTATGTATCGTATCCATCAAGAGTTACTGTTGCTCCTTCCAAGTCAACAGCGGGATCGTCATTGGTAACAACAGAACCTGAAATCTGATGAGTTGGGAGTGGTTCCATTGTAACGGGAATCAGCTCGTCTGCACCGCTAATTGTAAAGGTTCCAATCTCATCAAAATAGCCATGAACAACTACCTCGTAGTCATAGGCTACTCCATCGCTAAGAATCTTACTGGCTTGACCTAGTTCGTCTGTAGTAAGAGTTTCCATTACTTCGGTTTGTCCTTCAAGATACAAGTTAATGGTTGCATCCTGAATTGGGTCAGTTGTACTTACATCAGTTACTATAAAATCAGCACTATAGAAAGTACCAACAACCACATTATCGAAATCAAGATAGAAGTCTGCATCGTTAAACATTTCAGCTTCCACTCTAATAATGGCATGCTCATCAGCATACGCAGACATATCAAAAGTTAACTCTTCGTATTCTGTTGATGGCGTATGGTTATCAGCATCAATAGTGTGAAGTTCGGTGAAGGTTTCGCCAAAATCAGTAGAAATCCAAATTGTAAATGCAAAATTTTCAGCAGGTGTTGCTGTACCTGGATATTCAGAATAATCAACGGCTCTATACATAATGCTGAATGATGGATCGCTACCCATTGACACTATTGGAGTTTGCCAATCACCTGTTGTAGTAGAACCCCATAAGTTTTTGGATAATCTTGGTGTACCATCAATACCTTCATCTGCTCTAACAGAGAAATTGCCATCCCAGTATTCAGGTAATGTCCATGCTTCAACAGCATTAAAATCTTCCATTAAGCCAAAAGCGACATACTCAACGGTTACCTCTACTTCGGCCTGAAGGTTGTCTGGATTATCTAGCGTACCAGCGTCAAGGTCGCCAGTTATAACATAAACACCCGCCTCATTCATATTGTAATCCTCCTCGTTCCAGGTTACATCGAGAGTGGTTACTGTTCCATCGTTCAGGTCAGCATCAACGGTTGCTGGTAACGATAAATCAGCAAAAGTGGTTCCCATAAGCACTGT